>NZ_CP033219.1:3408562-3744750 GCF_004006175.1 Parasedimentitalea marina | reverse complement strand
GGCATCCTTGATGCGCAGGGCGCGCATGCCGGGGGTGTCGATGAGCCAGCCACCGTTGACCATGCGGCGCAGGTAGCGCGCGGTGGTGGTGTGACGGCCCTTAGAGTCGTCTTCACGAATGTCGCGCACAGCGTCCTTGCTGCCAGTCAATCCATTGGTCAGGGTTGTTTTGCCAACGCCGGATGATCCCACCAAAGTTGCCGTTTGACTGGGTTTGACCCAGGCCAATAGCTGGGTGACGTCGTCTGGGTTCTTGGCATCCAAAGTCAGCACGGTCAGCGAAGCCGCCAAAGATTCTGCCTGCTTGCGATACACGCTGGCATCCTCGCAGACATCGGCCTTGGTTAGCACCACCACCGGATAACAACCTGACTGGTGCGCCAGTGCCAGATAGCGCTCCAGTCGGGCCAGATTGAAATCGGCGTTGCATGAGGTGGTGATGAACAACACATCGACATTCGCCGCGATCAGTTGTTCGCGGGCGTCAGTTCCGGCGGCGCGGCGGCTTAGTTCGGTCTGGCGCTCCAGACGCTCGCAGACTTGGTCTGCGGCGTTGGCCAGGACCCAGTCACCAACGGCAAATTCGCCGGTCAACCGATCCGGCAGCAGTTGGATTTCACCGTCGGGTGACAGGCCGGTTAGCTTGTCCCGGTGCACGGCTGAAATGCGATAGGGCGTAAGATCGGCATCAGCGTCTTGTTGAGATTGAAAAAAGTTAGACCATCCAAGGTCTGAATAGGTAAGCGTCATGGCTCTGCCTGTAATTGAACGTACAAAGGCCTATGCGATGGCAGGCGCGCATCACAACAGGAGGGGTGTTCAGGCAGGGAGTTGGCCGTGGGCCAGATCAGGAGAGCGCTGCCTGAAGGGTCGGTACTGCTACAATCATCAGGCCCTCCGGTCAGGCTGTGGGAGCAATGCTCCGATAGGGTGTGGGCCTGCGGCGCAGGCTTCGAATAAGGTGAGAGGCTGGACATCGACCCAAGCGGGGCTCGTTGTGGCTGCTTCCTTCCGGATCTGACCAGGTTGGCGAGGCGCTTGCCCGCGCCAACCTCTCGAATCCCGATATAGGCGGCTACGGGATGAAAGACAAGCCGTGCCAGCGCAGAGTTACAACGGAATTTGTAGCAGCAGGAAGCCATCAGAGGTGACTTTGGGCGCGGCGAGGTTCAGATGCGACAGCTCGTCCAGGTAAGGCCGTGCCGCGGGGCCAGTATAGGCAAGGACCTGAGCCCCCGGCTGACTTGCCAGCCGCCAAGGCGGTGGCGCCGCTGCCAAAGGGTCCGCTGCAAGAGTGCCGTTCAGATAGTCGTAGATAATATCCTGTATTGATCGGATCGGCAGGGAGAGATGTCTGGCTTGCGGCACCATTGTGAAATTGCCGCCACCGACAGCCCGGTGGCTATTGACTGCGACGACAAACTGCTGGTCGGGGTCAATCTGTTGCCCATTCCAGCGGGGATTGCGGATGCGGCGGGTCTGTCCATCTGCCAAATTTCCTGAAGCATGAAAGCGGGCAGGCACGGACAGGTCAATTTCATATTCCAACCCGTACATGACATCAAAATTGTGGCCAACCCTGTCACGATTGACCAGCTCAGTTCCACAAGAGCCGGAAGCAATCTGATGGAACAGGCCCGCCGACATTTCCAACCAGTTGAGCACCATTGCACCCGAAAGGGTAACGGCATTCAGAAGATTCGGAAAAACATGCAAGTCTGCGACATGGCGACGGCACAGCGGGCCGGCGGCGACATCAGTGTAATAGGTGGGGCCTGTGCGGGCTCCGAATTTGCAGGGCGACACAGCGGAAAGAAGCGGCAATTCGCTTTCCGGGGTCCCCTCCAGCATCGGTCGCAACGCCGCCGCCTGCGCGCTGGCGACTAAAGTGAGCGATCGATCGGGGGCAATAAACGTGAAAAAGGAATGCAATGACTGCGAGCAATGGCCAATCGGTTCGTTGGTCCGGCTCAGAGTGGCCGCGTGGTCCTTTGCGAGTGCGTGAACCAGGGCGACGTCCTCGGTGACCTGCGGTCTTAACTTACCGGTTTTGGTGCGCTGCGATATGGCGCGCAAACTGCAGTCCCAACCGTCTACCGTCCAGCCGTCAGGACCGTGAACCAGTCGCAAATCAATCACTCCAAGGTGTGAACCAAATGCACCGGGCATCACCACTGGTTTGGAAAAGGGATTGGAAGGGTCAGGTAACTGCAGATGCGTATGACCACCGATCAGGGCGTCGATGTCACCGATAAGAGCCAAGCGCTGCAATGCGTTTTCTGAGTCTTCCGAGTCTGTTGCATGCCCAATACCAGTATGGGCAAGAGCAATAATCACGTCGCAGCCACCCGCACGCAGGGCGGCGCTTGTCCTGCGCGCGGCCTGCACCATGTTTTCAACTTTGACCCGGCCTTTTAGTTGATGGGCATCCCATTGCAGGGTTTGCTCTGGTAGCACAGACAGCAGGCCAATCCGGACAGCGGGCGTTTCGGGGTGCGCCGGAATTGGGCGTTCCAGAATTGTAGAGGCAACGAAGGGAAGTTGGGTTTCAGGCGCCACCGACGTCATGTTTGAGCATATGACGGGGCATGGGGCGTCTCTCAGAATGTGCTCAAGCGACTTGAGACCAAAGTTAAAATCATGGTTCCCCAAGCCAATGGCATCGTATTTCAGGACGTGAAAGGCCCGCATTAAGGGGTGGACCGCCGAAGCATCAAGCTGATCACCCAAGGGCGCGCCTTGCACAGCATCGCCATTGTCGACCAGCAGCGTGGCGGCCCCGAAACGCATTGCCTCGACACGGGCTTTTGCAATCAGCGTTGCAGTACGTGACAGGCCAATGCTGGGGTCCGTCCGGTCGCCGTAATAATCATAGCCCAAGAGGTTCATATGCAGGTCAGTCGTCGCCAGAACACGCAGGTTGGCCTGGTGTAGCGGATCGGATCGTTCGGAATTTGGCAACGTGCTGTGTTCGATGCGCCTGACGCCTGTCCTGTCATGTCCGCACATTGGCCGCGGTTTTCTTTGCTGTGATGAAAACAATGATTGGAGAGTCTGCCCAGTCACATTTTAAATACATCTTTAACCAAAAAGACCATGAGGCAGCCCCTGGGTCAAACACTTGTATTCTGTGCTGTATGTGTGGCAGTCCAAAAGCCATCCTGCAAGGTGCGGTAGCAATAGTTGCTTGCAAAAAATGCAAGTGATGTGTTTCCAGTCGGTAAACTCAAGGCTGTATGTCACGGAATTTTGCCGGAAAACTTTGTCGGAAAGCAAGGAGCGTATTGTGAAGCGAGCAGAACAGGTAACCTTTGGCGGCGGCGGTCTGGACCGGGCTGCGCATCTACGTGGCGATGCAGAGGCTCTGGCTGCGGCCTGGGCGGACCCAAAGGCCTCGGTTTTGTTGATCTGGCAAGGCAAGCCACTGTCTGAGCGCAGCGGCCGCGGATCGTCTCCGGACCGATTGGTGATGATCACAACGGATCACCCGCTGGCGGATACACGACGGGATAGCGCCATTTTTCTGGGCCTGGCCCCAACTGGCGCGCCGCAGTTTGCCTGTGACATCAGCACCTGGCAGCCGGATGCGCTGGATCAGGCAATGTTGGCCAGTTTTGCGGATGCCAGCGAACAACAGCACCCGAATTTGCCTGCCGGCCATGTGTTCACCGAGCTACGCAGGATGATGGCCTTTCTGACGCCACTGGAGGCGGAACTGGCGGCGACTGCCAATGCCGTGCTGTCCTGGCACAAAAGTCATCAGTTTTGTGCCCGCTGTGGTCAGCCCAGCCAGGTCGCTCAGGCCGGTTGGCAGCGCAATTGCGGCGCCTGCAATACTTCTCATTTTCCACGCACCGATCCGGTGGTGATCATGCTGATCACCCATGGTGATTCAGTTCTTATGGGGCGGTCGCCAGGATGGCCCGAAGGTATGTACTCGCTGCTGGCTGGATTTGTCGAACCCGGTGAAACGCTGGAAGCTGCAGTGCGCCGGGAAGTGCTGGAAGAGGCAGGTGTGAAAGTTGGTGCGGTGACCTACCTGTCAAGCCAGCCCTGGCCTTTCCCAATGTCGCTGATGTTTGGCTGCGCCGGGGTCGCCTTGGGACGTGAGCTGGCCATTGACCACACCGAGATTGAAGACGCACTATGGGTCAGCCGCGCAGACATGATGACAGTGTTTGCTGGCGAACATCCTAGCATCAAGCCGGCTCGGAAAGGTGCAATTGCGCATTTCTTGTTGCAAAACTGGCTTGCAGATACGCTAGATTGAAGAGAGTAATGGCGGTGCATCCAATAGGTCGGTGTGGATAAGCGCGTAATGGGGACAAAATGAAGTTTGTTAGCAAAGAAGATATTGAAGCCCCAATTGCCGAGGTTTTCGCTGTACTGAGTGAATTCGAGAGCTTTGAACGCTCGGCCATCCGTCGTGGCATTGAAGTGAACAGAATGGGGGATGTTGCGGCCCCTGCCAGTGGCCTGGCATGGGATGTGCAGTTTTCTTTTCGCGGCAAGTCTCGTGATATTCATCTGGTTTTAGCTGAATTCGAGCCGGTGACCGGTCTGAGCCTTTCAGCTGATGGTGGTGGCATCGAGGGCGATATGAAAGTCGAGTTGATGGCGTTGTCACCGCGACGTACCCGGTTGGTGGTCTCGCTGGACCTAACCCCAAAAACCTTGTCGGGGCGGCTGTTGGTTCAGTCCTTGAAACTGGCCAAGAGTAAGCTGAACAAACGATTTAAAATCCGGGTTGCCGATTTTGCCAAATCGACAGAAGAGCGGCTGGGCCGGATGGTCTGAATGCCTGTAGGGAGCGTGCTTACACGCACCCTACAATATCAGCGGAAGATCAGAACCTGCCATTATCGGCGGGAAAGACGCCGAGAATTTCAATGTTGGTTGTGAAATAGGCGAGCTCGTCCAGGGCGAGTTTGACATTTGCATCGTCTGGATGGCCATCGATGTCGGCGTAAAACTGTGTCGCTGTGAATGAACCGTCAACCATATAGCTTTCCAGTTTGGTCATGTTGACCCCATTGGTCGCAAAGCCACCCATCGCCTTGTACAGGGCTGCGGGAATGTTGCGGACCTGGAACACAAAACTGGTGATCATGCCGTGTGCGCCGCGTCGCGTGGTGTTGAGTTCGGGGGACATAATCACAAAACGAGTGGTGTTGTTTCCCTCGTCCTCGATATGGCGCGCCAGGACATTCAAACCATAGATTTCGCCGGCCAATTCACTGGCCAGGGCGGCATGCTGGATATCGGCACGTTCGGCAACCTCACGGGCGGCACGGGCGTTGTCGGGGCTGACCCGACCGCGAATTTGGTGCTCGCGTAAAAATGTCGCACATTGCGGCAACAGCACCAGATGAGAATGGGCTTCCTGGATGTCGGCCAGTGTCGCGCCAGGGACCGCCAACAGGTTGATGTGAACCCTCACAAAGGCCTCGTCTACGATATGCAGGCCACTGTGCGGCAGCAATCGATGGATGTCGGCGACCCGACCATAAGTCGAGTTTTCAACCGGTAACATTGCTTGTTGCGCAGTGCCGCTGCGCACCGCATCGATGGCGTCTTCAAAGGTGCGGCAGGGCAGGACCTCTAATCCCGGTCGCGCATTGCGGCAGGCCTCGTGACTGTAAGAGCCAAGCTCTCCCTGGATGGCAATTTTCCCGGTCATTTGTGTGATTTCCGTGCAAAATATCTAATAATGGGCATTTCACCGCACTGTCTATACCTTGCCAGTTGGCAGGGGAAGCCTTAGACACCGCTTCAGTTATATGAAATGGATGCGCGATCATGTTTGACACGATGACCATTACCAAAGCGGCCGCAGCATTGTGCGGTACGTTGCTGGTTCTCCTTTTGGGCAAATGGGCAGCTGAAGGAATTTATCACACGGAGACTCATGGTGAGGCTTCTTATGTGATCGAAGTGGAAGAGGCCGAAGGGCAGGAAGAAGTAGCTGAAGTTAACTTTGAAGAGTTGATGGCCGCAGCTGACGTTGAAAAAGGGGCCAAAGTCTTCAAGAAATGTTCGAACTGCCACAAAGTGGAAGACGGCAGAAACAGCAATGGTCCGTATCTGTACGGCGTCGTAGGCCGTGCGGTTGGCGCGGCTGCCGAATTCGGTGGCTATTCGGACGGGATGTCCAACTTAGGTGGCGATTGGACAGCTGAGCGCTTGGATGAATTCCTCACCAAGCCGAAGAGTATGGTTGCCGGCACTACAATGACCTTTCCGGGTCTGAAGAAGCAAAGCGACCGGGTCAACCTGATCGCTTATCTGGATAGCCTGGACGATTGATCCGAACGGGTTGAGAGTTGAAAAGGCCGCTGCCAGTGCAGCGGCCTTTTTCGTTGTTGTGCCATAAGTTGAGCTGCCCGCGCAAAATCGCCACTGATTTGGACGCTTTGTTTGAATAACTCTGTTGCCATGCTATCATGTGTTGCGCAGTGCCCGAATTACGTTTTGGCGCTATTCAATTTTGTCCGCCGAAAGGGGCATTGAATGTGTAAATGCCACCAATGCGCGCGAAAATCACGATATCTCAACTTGAATGTTACTACTCTGGGCCATTAGCTTGGAGACGCACAACTGACCGAATGTGAGTCAGGCATGGAAGGATTGGCAAATGAGTAGACCCCGTAACGTCGCAGATAGCCGCGTGATTGATCGCAAAATTGGTCTACACGCCTTAGGTGTTCTGGCAATGGGGCTGATACTGGCGTTGGGGTTTGCCACCTTGGCGCGCGCTGAAGAAAAGATCATCACCAGTCACGGATTTTCTGAGTTTGGTGATCTAAAATACCCAGCCGGGTTTGACCATTTTGACTATGTTAACCCCGATGCACCGCGCGGCGGCGAGCTGTCATATGGGGCGCAGGGGACATTTGACAGTTTTAACCCCTACACCCGCAAGGGTCGCGGTGCGCTGCGTTCGACTGATCATTTTGAATCCCTGCTAACAGATTCCTATGACGAACCAGGATCGGCCTATGGGCTGATCGCAGAAAGTCTTGAATATCCCGAAAGTCAGGACTGGGTCATCTTCAACATGCGCCCCGAGGCGGTCTTTTCTGATGGGTCGCCGGTGACAGCTGACGACGTGGTATTCTCTCATAACCTGTTGTTGGATCAGGGGCTTAAATCTTACGCCGAAGCAGTGCGCAAACGCATCCCCAAGGCTGAAGCACTGGGTCCACATCGGGTCAAATTTTATTTTTCGCCTGACTTTCCGCGTCGGGGCATGATCAACCAAGTAGGCGGCACACCAGTATTTTCCAAAGCCTGGTTCGAGGCTGATCCGGAAAACCGCCGGTTGGACGAGCCACGATTGGATCCAGGTATCGGATCTGGTCCCTATATGCTGGACAGCTATGACATCAATCGGCGTGTGGTTTATAAGCGTAATCCGGACTACTGGGGCGAAAATATCAACGTCAACATTGGCCGTCACAACTATGACAGTATCCGCATTGAATATTTCACCGATTCCGTCGCCGCGATGGAGGGTTTTAAGTCTGGGGCGTTCACTTTGCGTCAGGAAAATAATTCAAAAAACTGGGCCACAGCCTATGATTTTCCTGCGTTGCAGGCGGGCAATGTCATAAAGGGCGACTTCTTTGACGGGAACCCACCCGGCGCCAGCGGCTTTGTGTTCAATCTGGATCGACCACAATTTCAGGACATTCGGGTGCGCACGGCACTGCAGTTGGGATTCAATTTTGAATGGACCAATGAAAGCCTGCAATATGGGCTGTTTCAGCAACGTCATTCCTTCTGGCAGGGCACTGACATGCAAGCGACGGGCCTCCCCGAGGGGCGTGAGCTGGAAGTGTTGCAATCTCTCGGAGATGCGCTGGATCCCAACGTCCTGACCACCGAAGCCATCACCGCGCATGAGTCCAGTGCGAAACGCCAGAATGATCGCCGCAATCTGCGTAAGGCGATGAAACTGTTGGATGCCGCTGGCTGGCCCGTTGGCGATGATGGCATCCGTCGCAATGCCAATGGGGAAACGCTAAGCATAGAGTTTCTGTCGGATCAGCCGACGCTGGACCGGATTATTCAGCCCTATGTCGATAATCTGGTGATCATGGGCATCGACGCCCGCTATAACCGGATCGACAATGCCCAATTCACCGCGCGGCGCCGTGACCGCGATTTTGACATGATGCGGCACGGGTATCGCAGCTCATTGCAGCCCTCGACCGGGCTGTACCAGATGTATGGCGAAGAAGAAGCGTCCTATTCACTATTTAATCCAACCGGCGTGCATGGACCAGACATTGAACCGCTGATCGATAATATCGTTGGCGCCACTACCACTGACGAGCTGCAAGCCAATGTGCGGGCACTGGACCGGGTATTGCTGTCTAAACGGATCATGGTGCCAACCTGGTATCTGGGCAAATACTGGGTGGCCTATTGGGATATGTATAAGTTCCCGGAAAACTTGCCGCCCTATGCGCTGGGTTTTGACGACCTGTGGTGGATCGACGAGGGACGTGCCGCTGCGCTGGTCTCCTCTGGCGCGTTGCGGTAGGCGCGCGTCATGGCCGCCTATATTCTTCGCCGTTTCTTGCTGATCATCCCCACCTTGTTGGGCATTATGGTGATCAACTTTGCCCTGGTGCAATTTGTCCCCGGCGGCCCCGTGGAACAGATCATTGCCGAAATGCAGGGTGGCGGCGATGTCTTCGAAGGCTTTGCCGGCGGTGGCTCAGACGTCGAGACTATGCGCGATAGTTCGACCGACAGCTATGCCGGGGCACGTGGGTTGCCGGATGAGTTCATCAAAGAGCTGGAAGAGCAGTTCGGCCTGGATAAACCGCCGTTGCAGCGGTTCTTTATCATGCTGGGGAACTACGCCAGATTGGATTTCGGCGAGAGCTATTTCCGCAAGATCAGCGTGTTGGATCTGGTGCTGGAGAAAATGCCGGTGTCGATTTCGCTGGGGCTCTGGTCAACGCTGATTGCCTATCTGGTGTCGATCCCTCTGGGTATTCGCAAAGCCATCCATGATGGCAGCCGGTTTGACACATGGACCAGCGCCGCGATCATCGCGGCCTACTCCATTCCCGGTTTCTTGTTTGCGATTGTTCTGCTGGTGCTGTTTGCCGGTGGGTCATACTGGCAGATCTTCCCGCTACGCGGACTGACCTCTGACAATTGGGAAAGCTTGAGTACCTATGGCAAAATCGTGGATTACGCTTGGCACATTGCCCTGCCAGTGGCGGCGTCATCAACGGCGGCCTTTGCGACCCTGACTCTGCTAACCAAAAACTCGTTCCTGGATGAGATCAAGAAACAATATGTGATCACCGCACGGGCCAAAGGGCTGAGCGAAAGCAAGGTGTTGTATGGCCATGTGTTCCGCAATGCGATGCTGATTGTGATCGCTGGTTTTCCCGCGGTATTCGTCAGCGTGTTCTTTGGCGGGTCGATCATTATCGAAACCATATTCTCGCTGGATGGCCTGGGGCGTCTGGGGTTTGAGGCCGCCGTGGCGCGGGATTATCCAGTGATCTTTGGAACCCTGTTTGTCTTTGGGATTCTGGGGCTGGTTGTGGGGATCATTTCCGATCTGATGTATGTGCTGGTTGATCCGCGCATCGACTTTGAAAAGCGGGAGGGATAACAGATGGCTATGTCTCCGCTTAACCAACGCCGCTGGCGCAACTTCCGCCGCAACACGCGCGCATTCTGGTCATTGGTCATCTTTTCGGTCCTGTTTGGTTTGACGCTGTTTGCCGAATTCATCGCCAATGAAAAACCGATCCTGGTGAGCTACCGGGGCGAGATTTTTGCACCGGTGTTTAAATTCTACCCCGAAACGGCCTTTGGCGGCGATTTCCAGACTGAGGCGATTTATCGCGATCCCGAGGTCGAATGTCTGATCGTTTCCGGTGGTATTGAGGACTGTTTTGACGACCCTGAGGGCATCATCGAACAGATAGCGGCAGGAAGTTATCAGGCTGAAGGTTTCGACAAGGGCTGGACCCTGTGGCCGCTCATTCCGTACTCCTATAATACAACTGTTGATCGTCCTGGCGCTGCCCCTCTGCCACCCAATGCGCAAAACTGGTTGGGTACCGATGACACCAAACGCGATGTATTGGCGCGGGTGATCCATGGGTTCCGGCTGTCTATTGTCTTCACCTTGATCGTTACCGGCATATCCAGCGTGATTGGTATAATAGCTGGTGCCATACAGGGATACTTTGGTGGCTGGACGGATCTGGTGTTCCAGCGAATCATCGAAATCTGGTCTGGAACGCCACAGCTCTATGTTATCATTATTCTGTTTGCCATTCTTGGCCGTAGCTTCTGGCTGCTGGTCGGGTTGATGATCCTGTTCGGGTGGATGGGGCTGGTGGGCGTGGTACGTGCCGAATTCCTGCGAGCCCGCAATTTGGAATATGTCCGCGCGGCCAAGGCGCTGGGGGTGGGCAACCTGACCATCATGTTCCGTCACATGTTACCCAATGCCATGGTAGCGACGCTGACCTTTATGCCGTTCATCATCACAGGAACGATTGGCTCACTGGCCGGCCTGGATTTCCTGGGATTTGGACTGCCGGCCTCGGCTCCGTCGCTGGGTGAGCTGACGTTGCAGGCGAAACAGAACCTCGAAGCCCCCTGGCTGGCCTTCACCGCATTTACCACCTTTGCCATCATGCTATCGCTTCTGGTCTTCATCTTTGAAGGCGTACGAGATGCATTTGATCCCCGAAAGACCTTCTCATGAGCGCGCTTTTACAAGTGAACGACCTGCGTGTTTCTTTTCGGCAGGACGGTAAGACATCAATGGCGGTGAAGGGTGTGTCCTTCACCGTAGATCGCGGCGAAACCGTCGCCCTGGTGGGTGAGAGCGGTTCTGGCAAATCAGTGACCGCACTGTCCACTGTGTCTTTGCTGGGCGACAGCGCGATCGTGGAAGGTTCAGTTTTATACGACGGTCAGGAAATGATTGGCGCTGATGCAAAACAGCTGATGGATGTGCGGGGCAACGATATCAGCTTTATCTTCCAAGAGCCGATGACCTCGCTGAACCCGTTACACACCATCGAAAAGCAGCTGGCGGAATCGCTGGCCCTGCATCAGGGACTGGCTGGTGCGGCTGCGCGGGCGCGAATCCTGGAGCTTTTGGCGAAGGTTGGTATCCGCGATGCCGAGGACCGGTTGGGCGCTTATCCGCACCAATTGTCCGGCGGTCAGCGACAGCGCATCATGATCGCCATGGCGTTGGCCAACAAACCCGATGTCCTGATCGCGGATGAGCCGACAACCGCATTGGATGTGACCATTCAGGCGCAAATCCTGGACCTGCTGGCCGACTTGAAGGCAAGTGAAGGTATGGGGCTGTTGTTCATTACCCATGATCTGAACATCGTGCGCCGCATCGCCGACAAGGTCTGCGTGATGAAAGACGGCGAGATCGTCGAAGCCGGTCCCACCGCTGAAATTTTCGATAACCCGCAGCATCCTTATACGCAGATGCTACTGGCGGCTGAACCGACCGGCCATCCCGACCCAGTGCCCGAAAATGCGCAGGAATTGATCCGAACCGACGAGCTAAAAGTTTGGTTCCCAATCCAACGTGGTTTGTTGAAGCGGACTGTTGGCCACATCAAGGCGGTCAATCCCTCGTCGATTGCCGTGCGCGCCGGCGAGACGTTGGGCATTGTCGGCGAAAGCGGATCGGGCAAGACCACAATGGCGCTGGCGGTGATGCGTTTGATCGCTTCGGAGGGAGGGGTGAACTTTCACGGGGACGACCTGCGCAAATACTCGACCAAGGACCTGCGACAGCTGCGCAAGGATATGCAGATTGTGTTTCAGGATCCGTTTGGCTCTCTGTCTCCCCGGATGACCTGTGCTCAGATCATCGCCGAGGGCGTGGCGATCCACAAGATCGATCCGGACCGCGACCCGCGTGATCTGGTGGCTGAAGTGATGACCGAAGTGGGCTTGGACCCTGTCGCGATGGACCGTTATCCGCATGAATTTTCGGGTGGTCAGCGCCAACGTATTGCAATCGCTCGTGCTATGGTGTTGCGCCCCAAACTGGTTGTTCTGGATGAGCCGACTTCGGCGCTGGATATGACGGTGCAGGTACAGATCGTTGATTTGCTACGAGATTTGCAACGTCGCTATGGGCTAGCCTATCTGTTTATCTCTCACGATCTGAACGTGGTGCGGGCGATGTCGCACAAAGTGGTGGTGATGAAGCAGGGCGATATCGTCGAGACGGGGGCTGCCGAGGACATCTTTGTCAATCCGCGGCATGAATACACACGCACGTTGTTGGCGGCTGCCAGATAAAAGCCCGGCGGCGACGCCGGGCCTATGTGGTGCGAACCGAAAGGTCCCTTATCAAATTGCCGAGGAATGCTTGGCGGTACTGACCTTGTCATAGGCATCAAATCCGCGGGCAATCATCCGCGTCAGTGGCCGGTACTGCTCAGGAATATACAGCCCATCGGGCAGGATTTGCAGCGCCTCGGGAAATTGCTGGGCCACTGCTGCGAACATCTGTTGCAGCGCCGCAGACGAGATATCGAAGTCAGCCATGATTTGGGTCGACTTGATCCGGAAGTCACACATCAGCGCCTCGATCAGCCGGGCACGCAGTTTGTCCTCTCCCTGAAAGGTATGGCCGCGGGCGGTCGAGAAAGATCCTTCGCGGATCGCCTTGGTATGGACCGAGGTCGCAGATGCGTTCTGGGCATAGCCCTGCGGAAACCGCGAGATCGACGAGGCACCAAGGCCGATCAAGACGTCGGACTGATCATCGGTATAGCCCTGGAAATTGCGCTTAAGCTGGCCACTGTTAGCGGCTGCGGTCAAACCGTCTGACTGGGTGGCAAAGTGGTCGATGCCGATTTCAGCATATTTATCCCACAGGAACAGCTTGCGGGCCGTTTCATACAACTCCAACCGCTCTTCTGGTGTTGGCAAAGCATCCGAGGGGATCAACTGTTGCCGCTTGGCGACCCAAGGCACATGTGCATAGCCATACAAAGCCACCCGGTCGGGGTTAAGGGACAGTAGTTTTTGGACGCTTTCCGTCATCCGGGCCTGGGTTTGATGCGGCAACCCATACAGAATATCGGCGTTCAGGCTGTGGATGCCGCGCGCACGGATCATGTCGATGGCGTCGCGGGTCTCGTCATAACTTTGAATGCGCCCAATGGCCTGTTGAATTTCGGGGTCAAAATCCTGCACCCCGACGGAGGCGCGGTTCATGCCGGCGGCAGCCAGCGCATCCAGACGCGGCGCGTCGATCTCGTTGGGATCAATCTCAACCGAGAATTCGGCATTTGGTGCGAAAGGCGCAATTTCCGCAATGGCGCCGGCCAGATCGGTCATCATGTCGGGCGCCAGCAGGGTGGGGGTGCCGCCACCCCAGTGCAGGCGTGACAGGGTGACGCCTTCGGGCAGAATACGTCCCAGCATCGCGATTTCAGCCTTCAGAACCTCAAGATAGGCGCGAACTGGAGAATCGCTTTGGGTGCCCTGGGTGCGACAGGCGCAAAACCAACACAGCCTGCGGCAGAACGGCACGTGAATGTATAAGGAGATAGAGCTGTTTGGCTTAATCTCTGAAACCCAAGCAGAAAAGCGTTCCGGATCAACGTCGTTGCGGAATTGCGGTGCGGTCGGGTAACTGGTGTAACGCGGCACTTTGGCATCGAATAAACCGAGCTTGGCCAATTGTGATTGCTGTTTCATTTGCGTAATGTAGACGAAGTCTAACAGGACTAACTTTGACCCAGATCAATTGGGACGACTGATGAATACCCCGACTATATCCTCATCCAACTGCGACAATTGCCCGATCCGTCATCGCGCCGTTTGTGCACGTTGCAATGCCGACGAATTGGTGGAGCTGGATGCCATCAAATATTACCGTACCTATGAGGCGGGTCAGACCGTGATTTGGTCCGGCGACATAATGAGTTTTGTCAGCTCAGTGGTGTCTGGCGTTGCGACCTTGACGCAGACAATGGAGGACGGGCGAACCCAGATGGTTGGCCTGTTGTTGCCGAGCGATTTTGTAGGTCGCCCGGGACGTGATGGCGCGGCGTATAACGTGGTTGCGACCACAGATGTTGTGATGTGTTGTTTTCGCAAGAAACCTTTCGAGGAATTGATGGAGCGCACCCCGCATATTGCGCAACGGTTGCTGGAAATGACCCTGGACGAGCTGGACGCGGCGCGCGAATGGATGCTGGTGCTGGGCCGCAAAACGGCGCGTGAGAAAATTGCCAGTTTGCTATCAATTATTGTGCGCCGTGGGGCCTCGCTAACGCCAAATAGCATTGGTGAGAATGTGGTGTTTGATCTGCCCCTGACGCGTGAGGCGATGGCCGATTATCTGGGACTGACCCTGGAAACCGTCAGTCGTCAAATGTCTGCGCTAAAGCGCGATGGTGTGATCGTTCTGACGGGGAAACGTCATATTACTGTGCCCAATATGGGGCGCCTGCTGGAAGAAGCGGGCGACGACAGTGATGGTGGTTATCTGGTTTAGAGAACTTTCCCGGGTAGCGGTGCGTGCAAGCACGCACCCTACACCGGACGTCAGTGAGCCATGAAAACCGGCACCATGGCCTGTTCCAACATATTGCGTGTGGCGCCGCCCAGAATGGCTTCGCGGAACCGTGAATGGCCATAGGCGCCCATTACAATCATGTCTGATCCGGTGTCGACGGCATGGCGGTTCAGGATGTCGGACACCCGGCTCATGGATTTGCTGAGCACGTCAATCTCGCAAGCAGCCCCGTGCCGTGCCAGCATCTGGCTGAGCATTCCCCCCGGATCAGACCGTTCCGGTCCGTGCTGGGGGGGATCAATCACCACCACCCGCACCAGCTCTGCTTTGGTTAGGAACGGCAAAGCCTTGCGGATCGCGGTCAAGGCTTCAACGCTTTCATTCCAGGCCACCATAACCGTCTTTGGCTGCGCTACGACATCGGCCTTATCGGGCACCACAAGCACTGGCGCGTGACCCTCAAACAAGGCGGCCTCGACGATGGGCTCGGCTTCGACGTCACGGTCTCGGCCATAGGGTTTGCCCAAAACAACCAGATCCGAGAACCGTGCGCGTTGTGCCACATGGCGGCCGAGATCGGCAATTTGGGCCACGCCCGATTCGGCCGACCAGGTGACCCCGGATTTTCCCAACTCTGACTCGGCGTGGCTTTGAACGTTGGAGGCTTCTTCTTTGGCACGGGCCAGGGATTCCTGCAGCACCATCGCGTTGGCGCCCGCATAATAATATCCGGTCTGAGTGCGGTCGACGCCCAGGCATAGGGCCTCGGCGTGGCCGCCAAAGTGATCGGCCAGAGCTGTGAGTTGCGTTAACGGGGCTTTTGCGGTCTTGGACGACGTCAGGACTGTAAGCAACGATTTATAGGACATTTCTACCTCATGTGCAGTGCAAGTGACCGAAATGTGGTCGTACGAATTGCTTTCTGAGGAGAGCTACACATAGATCATCATTGTATGTCTTGATGCAGATCAAAGCACGGCGCCCTTTCATTTTGCATCAAGCGGTCAGTCTAAATCCGTCTGGCGCGGCAAAAGAATCGCGCGGGGCAAGATAAAGGGACATAGTATGTCTAATTATATCAAGCTTATAGCGCTTGGTCTGGTTGTGCTTTTTGCGATGCTTGCGACCAATTATGCGCGGGATGTAGCTTATATGGTGCATGCAATCATAATTATGGTTGTTGCAGCCGGGCTGTTTATCCACGTTCTTCGTAACACTGACGAGCCGCAAGTCGCGGTTGGGTCGGTGGAAAATGAATATTTTGACAGCGTTGTGCGCGCTGGTGTGATCGCCACTGCCCTTTGGGGGGTTGTCGGTTTCCTGGCTGGGGTGTTCATCGCGTTTCAGCTCGCCTTTCCTGTATTGAACTTTGATTGGGCCGAAGGATATGCCAATTTTGGCCGTCTGAGACCGTTGCACACGTCGGCGGTGATCTTCGCCTTTGGTGGCAATGCCTTGATTGCGACATCGTTTTATGTGGTTCAGCGGACCTGCGCTGCGCGTCTGTGGGGCGGCAATCTGGCCTGGTTTGTGTTCTGGGGCTATCAGCTGTTCATCGTGCTGGCGGCCACTGGTTATTTGCTGGGCTCCACCCAATCTAAAGAATATGCCGAGCCGGAATGGCACGTGGATATCTGGCTGACCGTTGTCTGGCTGGCATATCTGGCGGTCTTCCTGGGAACGTTGATCAAACGCAAAGAGCCGCACATTTATGTCGCCAACTGGTTCTACCTGGCCTTTATCATTACTGTCGCGATGCTGCATGTGATCAACAATCTGTCGATCCCGGTGTCGATCTGGGGCTCCAAATCGGTTCAGGTGTTTTCAGGTGTGCAGGATGCCATGGTGCAATGGTGGTACGGCCACAACGCCGTTGGCTTCTTCCTGACCGCCGGTTTCCTGGGCATGATGTACTATTTCATTCCCAAACAGGCCGAACGTCCGGTGTTCAGCTATAAGTTGTCAATCATCCACTTCTGGGCGCTGATCTTTCTGTATATCTGGGCTGGCCCGCACCACCTGCATTATACCGCGCTGCCTGACTGGGCGACGACCCTTGGTATGGTGTTCTCGATTGTTTTGTGGATGCCGTCCTGGGGTGGCATGATCAACGGGTTGATGACCCTGTCCGGGGCCTGGGACAAGTTGCGGACCGATCCGGTGATCCGGATGATGGTGATCTCGCTTGGCTTTTACGGCATGTCGACCTTTGAGGGCCCGATGATGTCGATCCGCGCCGTCAACGCGCTGAGCCACTACACTGACTGGACCATTGGCCACGTGCATTCTGGTGCGCTTGGTTGGAACGGCATGATCACCTTTGGGGCGCTGTATTATCTGGTGCCAGTGCTGTGGAAGCGGGAGCGTCTGTACTCGTTGAAGCTGGTCTCCTACCACTTCTGGCTCGCCACCATCGGTATCGTTCTCTACGCGGCGTCGATGTGGGTCACCGGTATCATGGAAGGCCTGATGTGGCGTGAAGTAGATGCCAATGGCTTCCTGGTGAACTCATTTGCAGACACTGTCGCGGCCAAACAGCCCATGAACATCGTGCGTGGTTTTGGTGGGCTTCTGTTCCTCTCGGGTGCGATCGTCATGTGTTACAACCTTTGGATGACCGTTCGTCGGGCACCGGCCAAAGAGGCCAGCCTGACCGTC
The DNA here is from genome assembly GCF_004006175.1 of Parasedimentitalea marina. Lineage (GTDB taxonomy): Bacteria > Pseudomonadota > Alphaproteobacteria > Rhodobacterales > Rhodobacteraceae > Parasedimentitalea > Parasedimentitalea marina. Next base: position 3,727,529 of record NZ_CP033219.1, on the reverse strand, counting down.
GCGGTTCCAGCTGAATAAGGAGGACTGAAACAATGTCATTTCTCGACAAACACAAGGTCCTCGAGACCAACGCGACCCTACTGCTGGTTTGCAGCCTGCTGGTCGTGTCCATCGGCGGTCTGGTGCAAATCGCGCCGCTGTTCTGGCTGGAAAACACCATCGAAGATGTAGACGGCATGCGCCCCTACACTCCGCTGGAACTAACGGGTCGGGATATCTACGTTCGCGAAGGGTGTTACACCTGCCACAGTCAGATGATCCGCCCTATGCGCGACGAAGTGGAACGCTATGGTCACTACTCGCTGGCGGCCGAGTCTAAATACGACCACCCACACCAGTGGGGATCCAAACGGACGGGTCCTGATCTGGCGCGGGTTGGTGGTCGCTATTCGGATGACTGGCACGTTGACCACCTGCGCGATCCGCAGTCGGTGGTGCCGGAATCTGTCATGCCCAAGTACAGTTTTCTTGAGGATACAGTGATCGATGGCAAATACGTGGCCGAGCTTATCGCGACAAACGCCATGGTAGGTGTGCCTTACTCGGACGAGATGATCGCCAGTGCTCAGGCCGACTTTAAGGCTCAGGCAGATCCCGACAGCGACTATGATGGTTTGCTGGAACGCTACGGCGACAAGGTCAGCGTGCGCAATTTTGACGGTCAGGCGGAACTGACCGAAATGGATGCGCTGGTGGCTTATTTGCAGATGTTGGGCACGCTGGTTGATTTCTCGACCTTCACGCCTGACGCAAGCCGCTAGGGGGGGGACAGATGGATATCTATACTCTCCTTAGGGAATTCGCCGACAGCTGGATGTTGTTGTTCCTGTTTGTGGTTTTTGTCGTTGTCATCATCTGGGCGTTTCGCCCCGGCAGTACCAAAATCTATCAAGACGTAGCCGACATTCCGTTTCGCCACGTTGACGCACCTGCGCCCGATAGGGGCGCCGACCAACCCGCCGCATCCAAGGAGGCGAGGACATGACCAAAAAATCGAAGAAGTTTGAGGGCGATCCTAACACCACCGGTCACGTCTGGGACGGGATCGAAGAGTTTGACAACCCGATGCCACGCTGGTGGTTGTGGTCGCTCTATCTGACCATCATCTGGGGCATCGGCTATACCATCGCCTATCCAGCCTGGCCGATGATCAATCAGGCAACGACAGGTGTGCTTGGCTGGTCAACCCGCGCCGATGTGGCAAATGAAATCGCCGCAGTGGAAGAGGGCAACGCCGCCATCAATGCCAAGCTGGCCTCGGTTGATCTGACAGCAATTTCGGGTGATGCAGAGCTGAACACCTATGCCTCTTCGGCAGGCAAAGCGGTGTTCGCCACCTGGTGCGCCCAGTGCCACGGCTCGGGTGCCGATGGTATCCGGATGGGCTCGGGCTATCCGAACCTGCTGGACGACGATTGGCTGTGGGGCGGTGACATGGAGGCAATCCACACCACCATTACCCACGGTATTCGCAACGAAGACAGCGATGATGCCCGCTATTCTGAGATGCCGGCTTTTGGTCGCGACGAGCTGTTGGAAAAGGAAGAAATCGATCAGGTCGTGAACTTTGTCATGTCACTGTCCGGCGACGCGCAGGATGCCTCTAAAGTGGCGGAGGGCGCAGTTGTCTTTGAAGATAACTGTTCATCGTGCCATGCCGAAGACGGCACAGGCGACCGTGAGCAGGGTGCGCCGAATTTGGCGGATGCGATCTGGCTGTATGGAGGTGACTACGAAGCACTGTCGGATACGGTCAACAACTCCCGCTATGGCGTGATGCCAGCCTGGAACACGCGCCTGACCGAATGGCAGATCCGTGCAGTTACCGCTTATGTCCACCAATTGGGCGGCGGCGAGTAAACACTGCCTTTGATTTGGGCGTCCGGCTGTGCCGGGCACCCAAGAAGCGCAGCGCCTTAGGGTGCTGCGTTTTGCGTTTCACCCCTGTGCCCCGTTCAGATCCGGCATGCGTCAATATGGGGAAATCCGCGTCTTGGGTGTAATTTCTGACCGGATGTTGATCGGGATCAAACAGGGTGTGACCATTTGATGGTTTAAGACGTCTAGTGGCACCCAACGGTTCGCAAACTGATAGCGGAGTGATGAGTGCCGGAAATTCCCCTTCGTGTGCATATATGCAGGTGGAGTGGGGCAAAGCGTCGGTGTTCCGATCTGTTCGCGCGTTTCCTGGAACGCCGACGCTTTTTTACCAATCCCATAGTCAAGCTAAAGAACGCTGACTATTGACGGGCCTTGTAGCCATACTGGTGATCGGACCGCGAAGTGCCCTGATCCTGTTGCACCCACCAATGGCCACTTGGCAGCCAGCGGGACTTTGACGGTTTGTCCACGGCGGCTGCGTCGACAGTGTTGGTTGGCCCCATGCGAGTAGCAGTCCTGAAGGCGTTTGCGTAGATTGTGAGCATCTAAATATCCTCCGATGCGGTTGGTTCTGGGATCACTGTTGCCAATCAGGACGCAAAATGCGACTCAATATGGATGTTGTTGTGTAAGGTGTGATTACATATGAATTGGCGTGACCTTCCTCCATTGGCATCACTCAGGGCCTTTGCTGCCTTTTCTCAGACTGGAAATGTCACGCTTGCCGGCGCGGCGCTTAATGTAAGCCATGCGGCTATAAGCCAGCATCTTCGTGGGTTAGAGACCCATCTGGGCATATCGCTGTTGGATCGCTCAGGGCGTGCCCTGTCCCTGACCGCCGAGGGCGACCAGTTGGCCCGTGCTTTGGATCTGGGGTTTGGCGCTATAGGGGCCGCGGTTCAGGATTTGAAAGGCGCCGATGCCGACCGCCCCCTGCATATATCCTGCACTTCGTCTTTTGCGGCGTCTTGGTTGATGCCGCGTCTGCCGGGGTTTCGTGCATTGCATCCGGAGATTAATCTGATGCTGGACCCATCGCCCACTCTGGTGACCCTGAAGCCCGGTGGAATTGATGTGGCCATTCGGTATGGCCAAGGGGACTGGCCCGGGCTTGAGGTCGAAATGTTGCTTGCGTCGCCGATTGTCATCGTTGCAGCACCTGGGCTGCTAAAGACAAAAGGGAAAATCACCCCAGCGGAATTGGTGAATTATCCTTGGTTGGAAGAGCTGGGCAGGACCGAAGTTTCTAATTGGCTTGCGTCTTATGGGGTGCAGTCTTCCAAAGTGGCAAGCCGTGTACAGGTGCCGGGAAACCTAGTGCTGGATGGGGTGCGGGCCGGGCAAGGTGTGGTGGTGATGGTGCGCCACTTTGTCGAAGACGATCTGAAATCCGGACGTCTTGTCGAATTGTTCTGCGAGACTGACACCCGTGGTTATCACATCGTTACGCGGCCCGGTGTCTTACGTCCTGCAGCGCGACAGTTTGTTCAATGGCTACGCCGACAATAATGTAGGATGCAACAATGTGGATTATAAACATGTTTTGCCGATGCGCTTTTGATCCATATCAAAGTTGACCTGTTGGTCTTCTGAGAGAAGATTGAACCAATGCCACCATTCGGAGAGAGTCCGTGAGCGATTCCAATCCAGCCCCTAGTCTCTATGCCTCCAGAGAACCAGTTTTCCCGAAAAAAGTGTCAGGAAAATTCCGGAACCTCAAGTGGGTCATAATGGCTGTGACATTGGGAATTTACTATCTGGTCCCCTGGATTCGTTGGGACCGCGGGCCAAGCCTGCCGGATCAAGCCGTCTTATTGGATCTGGCCAACCGGCGCTTTTACTTTTTCTGGATCGAGATCTGGCCGCATGAGTTCTATTTTGTTGCTGGCCTGTTGATCATGGCCGGGCTGGGGCTGTTCCTGTTCACCTCGGCCTTGGGGCGGGTCTGGTGCGGCTATGCCTGCCCGCAGACGGTTTGGACCGACCTGTATATCCTGGTTGAGCGCTGGATCGAAGGGGACCGGAATGCCCGGTTGCGGCTGCACCACCAAAAGAAACTGGACCTGCGCAAAGTGCGGCTTCGCGCCACCAAGTGGACTGTTTGGCTGTTGATTGGTCTGGCAACCGGCGGTGCCTGGGTGTTTTATTTTGCCGATGCGCCGACCCTGTTGGTCGACCTGATCACCGGGAACGCGCATCCAGTCGCCTATACCACCATGGCCGTCTTGACCGCCACGACGTTCTTCTTTGGCGGATTTGCGCGCGAGCAAATCTGTATCTACGCCTGCCCCTGGCCTCGTATTCAGGCGGCAATGATGGATGAGGACACGCTGGTTGTGGGTTACCGCGAATGGCGCGGTGAACCGCGCGGCAAGCTGCGGAAGGCAAAGCCTGAGGTGGCAGAGGCCCCGCAGGGCGATTGCATCGACTGTATGGCCTGCGTCAATGTCTGTCCGGTGGGTATCGACATCCGCGACGGTCAGCAAATGGAGTGCATCACCTGCGCGCTTTGCATCGATGCCTGCGATGATGTGATGGCCAAGATTGGCAAGCCGCGCGGCTTGATCGACTATATGGCGGTCAGCGATGAAACGGATGGACGAGCAGGCCAGCCTGCCCGCAACATCTGGAAGCATATTCTGCGGCCTAGAACCATTATGTATACAGCCATGTGGACCCTTGTGGGGGTTGGACTGGTCTTTGCCCTGTTCATTCGCGCCGACATAGAGCTGACCGTTGCACCGGTCCGCAATCCTACATTTGTTACGCTGTCTGATGGCTCTATCCGCAATACCTACGACGTGCGGTTGCGGAACAAACATGGCGAGCAACGCCAGTTTCAGCTTTCTGTCACCGGTGATCCGGCACTGCGCATGGAGATTGAGGGGGCGGAGAAGACCACAGTTTCGGTAGACGCCAACGTCGCGCATTTGCAGCGGGTCTATGTGATCAGTCCTAAGGGTTCGGCCCCCTCGACCCAAGACGCGACACCGTTTAGGATCTGGGTCGAAGATGACGCCGATGGTGAGCGAGCCTACAAAGACACAACCTTTACCGGCAAGGGGAACTGAGCGATGACGTCTCAAAAACCGCAACGGGAATTTACCGGTCGCCATGCGCTGATGGTGTTTGGTGGTGCCTTTGCAGTGATCATTGGGGTCAATATCACCCTGGCCGTGAACGCCGTCAGAACCTTTCCTGGGTTAGAGGTGAACAACTCATATGTCGCCAGTCAGGAATTTGATCTGCGCCGTAATGCGCAGGTGGCGCTGGGCTGGTCTGTTTATGCCACGGCCAGCGACGATCAGGTCAAGCTGGCGATCACCGATGTTGACGGCAATCCGGTGGAGGTGGCCAAGCTGACCGCCACGCTGGGCCGGGCGACACATGTCAATGATGATCAAATCCCTGACTTTCAGTTTGACGGCAAGGCCTATGTCGCCCCGGCACAACTGGGGGCCGGGAACTGGAACATTCGTATGGTGGCGCGGGCCAAGAATGGCACCGAGTTCAGCCAACGGGTTATCTTGCACGTGAGAGGCTGATCACGCATGACCGCTCATCCAAATCCGTCTCTGGCAGCCTGTCCCGGTTGTCTGGCTGTGCCGCGTGATGCAGTTGAACTTGCCCCCGAAGGGGGGCGTCTCGCGCTGTCGCTGCCTGGCATCCATTGTCAGGCCTGTATTTCTACGGTGGAGCATGGGCTGAATGCGGTCCCTGGTGTGATCTCTGCGCGGGTGAACCTAACCCTGAAACGGGCCCTGATCGAGGCAGACCCGGAGCTACAGGCCGCCGATTTGATCCCGGTATTGACTAAACTGGGATTTGAGGCCCACGAACTTGATCTGGCGGTGTTGTCAGCCACCCAAAGCGATAAGGCGGGGCGCGACCTGTTGATGCGTCTTGCTGTCGCCGGGTTTGCCTCGATGAACGTAATGTTGTTGTCGGTGTCGGTCTGGGCCGGAGCCTCGGATGCGACGCGGGACATGTTTCATTGGATTTCAGCGGCAATTGCCGTGCCAACGATCGCCTTTTCCGCCCAGCCATTTTTCCAACAGGCCTGGACAGCGTTGCGGGTGCGGCGGCTGAATATGGATGTGCCCATTGTGCTGGCGCTGGTGCTGGCTCTGATTACGTCGCTGTGGGAAACCTCGCTCTCTGGGGAGCACGCCTACTTTGATGCGGCGCTGACACTGACCTTTTTTCTGCTGGCCGGGCGGTATCTGGATTTTCGCACCCGTGCGGTTGCACGTTCCGCAGCCGAAGAACTCGCCGCGTTAGAGGTTCCCCGCGCCACCTTGATGCGTGACGGAGGTGAACAGGAAGTGGCCGTGGGCACGCTGTGCATTGGCGATCTGATCCTGGTGCGCCCCGGTGGTCGTATGCCAGTCGATGGCGAGGTGGTGTCGGGTCAGTCCGAGCTTGACCGTTCATTACTGACCGGTGAAACACTGCCAGTGTTTGCCGAGCCGGGCACTGTGATTTCCGCCGGAGAGGTCAATTTGACGGGTCCCTTGACCCTGCGTGCCACAGCCGTGGGAAAGGACACTTCGCTACACCGGATGGGCGATCTGGTCGCCATAGCTGAGTCGGGTCGCTCAAAGTATACCTCGCTGGCTGACAATGCTGCGAAACTCTATGCGCCGGGGGTGCATATCCTGTCGGCGCTTAGTTTTGCCGGATGGTATCTGTATACGTGGGATCTGCGCATGGCGTTGAATGTCGCCGCAGCTGTGTTGATCATTACCTGTCCCTGCGCGCTGGGGCTTGCTGTGCCGGCGGTGACAACAGCAGCCTCGGGGCGGTTGTTTCGCAAGGGGATGCTGATCAAACATGCCACTGCGCTGGAACGGTTGGCGCAGGTGGATACCGTGGTTTTTGACAAAACGGGAACCCTGACCGCGGGTACGCCGCAGCTGACCAACCTGGCAGATTTCCCTCAGGCAGATCTGGAGCTGGCGCTGGCACTGGCCGAGGCTTCGGCCCATCCACTGTCGCGCAGCCTGGCGCAGGCCGCACGCGACGCTGGATTTTCCCCGACAAAAGTCACGGACATACGCGAGGTCCCTGGTTTTGGTACCGAAGCGCTGTATCTTGGCGTTCCGGTGCGTTTGGGCCGTGCAGGCTGGGTGGGTGCACCCGCAAGTGCCTGCACCACGGCCTGGCTGGACACTGGCGATGGCTTAGCTCGGGGGTTTCAATTCACCGACGCGTTGCGCCCCGGCGCTGCCGATGCGGTGCAGGCGCTGTTGACCGCTGGCAAACAAGTATTCCTGCTGTCGGGAGACTCCAGCGGCGCCGTTGAGGCGATGGCCTCTCGGCTTGGCCTTACGGATTGGCTGGCCGAGGCGCTACCCGAAGATAAGGTTGAAAAGATCAAAGCCTTGTCAGATCAGGGCTGTAAGGTGCTGATGGTTGGTGACGGCTTGAATGACACCGCTGCATTGGCTGCTGCGCATGTTTCAATTTCGCCTGCCTCGGCGCTGGACGCAGCGCGCGTTGCGTCAGATATTGTGCTGTTGGGTCAGGATCTTACGCCCATTGCCGAGGCCTGTGACGTTGCCCGGCGTGCCACCAAACGCATTCGCGAGAATTTCCAACTCGCCACATTGTACAATGTGATTGCTGTGCCTCTGGCAATGGCCGGTCTGGCGACACCTTTGATTGCGGCCTTGGCGATGTCGACTTCGTCGATTACTGTATCCCTGAACGCATTGCGGCTGAGGTAGAGAATGCAGGTCCTGACGTTTCTGATCCCGATTTCTTTGGTCCTTGGCGGATTGGGCTTAGCCGGGTTCCTGTATACCGTTCGTAGCAATCAATACGATGACCCTGAGGGCGATTCACGTCGAATTCTAAGTGACGAATGGGATGACCATCCCAAGCCCTGAGATCATTTGATCCCTGTACCGCGCGTGCAGGTGCAATGCCCAGTCTCGATCTCTGCGTTCATGGTTCGCGGCTTCTAAACCAGAGTAGGGCGTGTGTTTGCCCGCACATCCCGACAGAACCGTCAGGATGGCCCGATTGTGGTGCATGCAACATTGCGCGCGCTTAAGCGTCGACAGGCCAAATCGGCACCTTCCTGAGTCATGCCCAGGAAATTGGCCTCGTACCCGCGGCTGGATTGCGCCACTTTGCGCAGGGACCCATCCAGGGTCGACATCTCTGCCAATGCGGTCCGCAACAGCACTTTCTCGGCCTTATAGCGGGTGTTGAAAAGTCCAACGTTGATGCCCCAATGACGTCCGCCTGATGTGGACAGGCGGGTTACCACAACCGGTTCTGCAACAACCACTCCGGCTGTTCTTAGGTTGGCTGGACGCGCTACAGGGCGCAGTCCGGTATAGACGGCAGATTCCGGAGCCGGAACGACCACTGCATTGGCAATCTGCACTGCTTCTTCGTCAATCTGAGTGGCGGAAACGATTGTAGCTGCAGGCGGCGTTTCTTCGATCTCTGCCAGTGCAGCCTGAATGCCGTTCCTAAGAAGGTCTTGATCTATCGCAGCTGTCTCGGTTGAGCCCGCTACAGGAGGGACTTCGGCTTCGGCCAACCGCAAAACCTCTGCGTTGCTGTCGGCGGCGGGCCGGGATTTCGGGCGCAGGCTACTGGTGACCAGTCCGTTGACCCTTACAGTTTTACCAGCACCCGTGGCACCTGCCACGACAGGGGCCTCGATGTTGCCGACGTATTGCGGCAGGCTCGGACGGCGCAGTCTGGCCTGTGACGGGGCCTGGCGAAACCCAAGGTCCAGAAGTTCGGCAACTTTGGCATTCCGGGAGGCGCTGGATTTGCCACCGAATACGGTGGCGATGACCCGCTCGTTGCCACGTTTGGCCGAAGCAACAAGATTGAAACCAGCGGCGTTGGTATAGCCTGTCTTGATGCCATCAGCGCCACGATAAGCTGCCAGCAAGCGGCGATTGGTGTTGTTCACTTGCTTGACACCGGCATCGGTCGATTTACGCGAGAACAGGTTATAATACTCAGGATAATCATAGAGAATATGGCGACCCAGAAGCGTCATGTCACGCGCAGTTGAGAGATGGCCAGACTGGGTCAGGCCATGAGCGTTCTTGAACGTGGTGCGAGTCATGCCAAGAGATTTTGCCGTGCGGGTCATGCGGCGCGCGAATGCAGCCTCGGATCCTGAAATGGCCTCTCCCAATGCGGTGGCGGCGTCATTGGCGGATTTCACCGCTGCGGCCCGGATGAGATATCGCAGAGCAATTTTCTGACCGGTTCTAAGGCCCAATTTGGAGGGCGGTTCAGAGGTGGCGTTCCGGCTGATTTTGACCACGGTGTCTAACGAGATTTCACCGTTACGCACCGCCTCAAAGACGATGTACAGCGTCATCATTTTGGTCAACGAGGCCGGATGCAACCTGGTGTCGGCGTTTCGGGAGTGTAGAACTTTGCCCGTGCGAGCATCCATGACCATCGCCGCATAGGGCGCGGCATTGGCGGCAATAGGCATCACTATGCCCAGCCAAAATGCTGTAAGAATACCCCAACCCAAACGGGTCGGACGGATGCACCGAACCTGCGCGATATTTGCCATGTCTGCCTCATGCCGCCGGTTTTCCGGCTGACTTTTTTATGCCTGATGAGACGTTAACACATCAGCATTCTGGAAAAAACAAAAGCTTTGGCACGGTTTATAAGGTGCTCTACGGCAAGGCCGGCATGCGGTGGGCTGACACAAGGGCTTCCACTAGATGAGGTGTTTATTAAAAGAGTGTTACCATAAATATAGGCGCTTTTTTACTTACTGGTGCCTTCGTGCCACAAGAATCAAGGATGTTTGGTTAAGGTTCGTAGGGCCCAGCGACATATAATGCTGGCAAGATTTCAAGTCCGAGAGAGAAGTAGCACGGAATTGGAATCATCTGTTTGATGCGCGTTTCCAATGCGCCGGACAAAGCCTGGAAAAACTTCTCGTCACGGTGAGCTTTGGCAAGCAGCGCAACAGAAATATGGATGTGACTGTGATGGTAGTGGTCGGTTGGATAGCCGCGCCCCTTGCAGTCACCTGCATTGTCGTCGTGCTCTAGGATCACGGTTTCGATTTCAGCCAAAATTGCGTTTGGGTCAATATCTAGATCTGTTGAATACTTAAGTTCAGCGTGCGGCATTTCTATCCCCGGTCCATCGTTCACGACACCATACTGCGCCAGCCAAACTGTGGGAATCGGTTTCGCCATCGCAGCGCAGGCCATTTGGTAATCGTGCCCAATTGCTTCACTGCGCTTATCAGGCCTTAGCCAAGTTTGGCCAATAGACCTGCCAATTCGGATAGGTCTTTAATCTGGTGAAAATGCGGGTCGCCTTCCGGAGTGGCTTCCTTTTCGTATTCCCAGGTCAGGTTATGGGGAACGTAGGTCCCCCAACCACCAGCCGCAATCATCGGCACCACATCCGAGCGGACTGAATTTCCGACCATCATAGTTCCTGCAACTCCGCCAGGTTGATTGGAAAATATCTCTCGGTAGATCTCGGGGGTTTTCTCCGAGACGATTTCCACTGCATCAAAAAGATCACCCAGCCCGGATTGGGCCAGTTTGCGCTCTTGATCCAGTAAATCTCCTTTGGTCACCAAGACGACGCGATAGTCACCGGCTAATGCGGTAACAGCCTCTTGTGCATGGGGAAGCAGCTCAATCGGAAAGGCCAGCATCATCTGCCCGGCCTCGATTAATTCGTGAATAACCGAGGCCGGCACCCGTGCATCTGTCACCTCTATTGCGGTTTCGATCATTGAAAGGGTGAATCCTTTGACGCCATAACCATAGCGTCCAAGATTGCGCTGCTCGGCGGCCAATAGCCGGTCGCCCAGACGCTCGGGGTCCAGGTCTACCGGCGTGTGATCGCCAAGTAACTCCGCAAACTTTTGTTGCGTTATCCGAAAGAAACGCTCGTTGTGCCAAAGCGTATCATCAGCGTCAAATCCGACGGTTGTTAGGGTGCGTGCCATAAGTATTGCTCGCTTTCTCTTTTCCTCGACGACATAGAGGTTATATAAGCGGGTGACGCACTTATATGCCTGACCCGGATAAAACCTCAAATGACATTGCTGCCCCATATCATGACGGACCAGTCTGATGACTCTACGGATACCGGAGTTCTCACCAAGACCAAGCCGAAGACCCAGCGCCCTCCACGATATAAGGTGTTGCTGCTGAATGACGACTATACACCCATGGAATTTGTGGTGCTGATACTGGAACGCTTCTTTGGCATGACCCATGCCGAGGCGTTTGAGATCATGTTGATTGTCCACAAAAAGGGTTTGGCGGTGGTTGGTGTTTACAGCCATGAAATCGCCGAAACCAAGGTTGGCCAGGTGATGGATTTTGCCCGTCGGCAGCAACATCCGCTGCAATGTACCATGGAAAAAGAAGAATAAGAGGCTCCCTGCATGTCTATCCGTCTTTCCCTGGCGATCGAGTCAGGTGGCTTTGCTACGCCTGCAACTGGCAAGATTGCCGTTTTCCTTCCGCGTGCTGATCATGACCTGTCGGCGTTGCCAAAGGATCAGGTGGTAGTGGTGCAGCCAATGCGCCCGGACCATGATCTTTTTGCCCGTCAAGGATATGAATGTGTCGCGACGCTAGAGCCGGGAACCGAGATCGCCGCTGCGGTGGTGTTCCTGCCGCGCGCCAAAGCACTTGCACGACATCTGGTGGCACAGGCCGTTGCTGCCAGCAGTGGCCCGGTTCTGATTGATGGGGCCAAAACGGACGGTATTGATTCGCTGTACAAATCTGCCCGTAAGCAGACCACGCCCTCTGCTCCGATCGCTAAAGCGCATGGTAAAATCTTCTGGGTCGAGGATGACGGGCAGGTTTTTGCCGATTGGCTGGCCGATGACTTCACTGAAGTTGATGGGTTCTCCACGGCGCCGGGTGTGTTTTCGGCGGACGGTATCGATCCTGCTTCGCGACTGTTGTTTGAGAACCTGCCGACGAAGCTGGGTCGCAACCTTGCGGATCTGGGCGCAGGCTGGGGCTATCTTTCGGCACAGCTGTTGCAGCGGGACACCGTCGTTGAAAACCTACACCTGGTCGAGGCCGACCACAGTGCCGTGAGCTGCGCCAAACGCAATGTGACAGACCCACGCGCGCAGTTTCACTGGGCAGATGCGCGGGACTGGAAGCCACCACATTTGCTGGATGGCGTCATAATGAACCCGCCCTTTCACACCGGCCGCAACGCCGAACCATCGCTTGGGCAGGCCTTTATCGCCACAGCCGCACGGGTGCTGACACCGTCGGGTAACCTGTGGATGGTGGCGAACCGGCACTTGCCATATGAGACGATTTTGACTGAATTGTTTGTTCAGGTGTCTGAAGTTGCCGGGGATAACCGCTTCAAAGTTTTGCAAGCCAGCCGCCCAAAGCGCCTGCGTCGTTAACCGGGTTAACGGTAACTGTTCCCAAGTAAGCCAATGCGGTTTACCGTGACGTCTGCACCATCCTGACGGAGCCTAGTAATATGTCTTTTTCAATTTCCGGAAAAACCGCAATCGTAACGGGTGCAGCTAATGGCATTGGTTTGGCGATTGGTAAGCAGTTTGCTGCGGCCGGCGCCAATGTGATGTTCGCAGATGTAGACGAAGCCGGGTTGATCCGCGAATTGGGAAACCAGCCCGAGGACAGCAGCACGCGTTATTTTGCCGGTGATCTGCGCGAGCGTTTGACCATTGCAAACCTGTTGTCCGCCACCATCGATGCGTTTGACCAGATTGATATTCTGGTCAACGGCGCGCGTCAGGTGCTGACCAGTGACCCCCTTGATCCCGAGGATGACTCGACCCATGTGCTGCTGACCCAGAACGTGTTGCCGACCCTGCGTCTGTCGCAGCAGGTGGCAAAACGAATGATCAAGCAGGGTGAGGGCCGTGAGGGGAATGCGCCTCAGGGGACGATTATCAATCTGTCGTCGATTGCTGCGCGCCGGACCCATCCCGAATTGATGGCCTATTCGGTCTCCTCGGCGGCGATGGATCAGATGACCCGGTCCCTGTCAGTGGCCCTGGCCCCGCATCGCATTCGGGTCAACAGCATTGCCTTTGGCTCGGTGATGAGCGCCTCGCTTAAGGCCGTGCTCAAGGAAAACCGTGCTTACCGCGAAGACATCGAAGAACATACGCCGCTGGGCCGCATTGCCTCGCCCACGGAACTGACAGAAACAGCGCAGTTCCTGGCCTCCGAGGCCTCAAGCTTTATAACCGGGCAGGTGCTGACGCTGGACGGTGGCCGCACGCTGCTGGATCCGGTGGCCGCACCGGTTCACTAGAACACCGCTGTCCTTGAACAATGAAAGTCACGAATATGAGTGCCGAAATGAAAGCCGAAAAAGCCGAGGCTGCTGCATGGTTTCGCACGCTTCGTGACCAGATTGTTGCTGCCTTTGAGGGGTTGGAAGACAGCCATGATACTGGGCCTTTGTCTGATCAGGCCCCGGGTCGGTTCGAAGTGACCGAGACCAAGCGGGATGCAGACGATGGTGCAGACGCTGGCGGCGGATTGATGAGCGTGATGCGTGGTGGCCGGGTATTTGAGAAAGTCGGCGTGAATGTCTCTGAGGTGTACGGCACCCTGGGCGAGCGCGCGCAAAATGCGATGGCCGCGCGCAAGGGTATTCCGGGAATGAAGGATGATCCGCGGTTCTGGGCGTCGGGAATTTCGCTGGTGGCGCATATGCAGAACCCGCATGTGCCGGCCGTGCATATGAACACCCGGATGTTCTGGACACCGCATACTTGGTGGTTTGGTGGTGGGTCAGACCTGAACCCCTGCATCGAATATGACGACGACACTGCGCATTTCCACGCCCAGCAGAAAAAGCACCTAAAGCCTCATGGCGGGCTGCTTCACCCCAAGCTAAAGGCCTGGGCGGACGAGTATTTCTATATTCCGCACCGCAAGCGCGCCCGGGGGGTTGGTGGTATCTTTATGGATGACCGCAACAGTGGCGACTGGGAGAGGGATTTTACCCTGACCCAGGACATCGGCCGCGCCTTCTTGCCCGCCTTTGTGCCTTTGGTCGAAAAACGCCGGGTACAGGATTGGTCCGAGGCCGACAAAGACACCCAACTGGTGCATCGCGGGCTCTATGCTGAGTATAATCTGGTCTATGACCGGGGCACTAAATTTGGCCTGGAAACCGGCCATGATGCCAATGCGGTATTGATGAGTCTGCCACCAATGGCCAAATGGGTGTGATCAACCAGGGTTGGTGAACGGGCGGAACGTACTCCGACCCGGGCGCTCTTGCTGGGCGCTCAGGTCAACGGCCCAAATCCGCGGATGGGGCTTTCTCTGGCACCGGCGTCTTGCGCGGGCTGCCGCTGATCCACATCAATACCCATGGTATTGAGGCAAACCAGCCGTATGCTAAGACGTGTTGGTGTCAGTGTCGCCCGGTTGGGGCAGAGGTATTATGCGCAATCTGATTATGTTGATGGTGATCGGTGCGGTCTTAGCCACCTGTGGGCGGCGGTCAGAACCTGAACCAGTGCAGGCCGTACCTGGGCCGTCAGCTGAGATCCTTGGCAAACTGGTCACCTCTCCCCGGTTTGACGACAGCGATCCTTATGACTGGGAACGACGCAAACCCACGTCTTATCCTATCCACGGTATCGACGTGTCGCGCTGGCAGGGAGATATCGACTGGCGTAAGGCCCGTGATGCCGGGGTGTCCTTTGCCTATATCAAAGCAACCGAGGGCGGCGATGTCTTTGATCCGAAATTCCGGAGCTATTGGGCGGGGGCAAAATTGGCGGGGGTCAGGCGGGGTGCGTACCATTATTTCTATTTCTGCCGCCCTGCAGTTCAGCAGGCGCGCTGGTTCATATCAAATGTGCCGCGCGATACAAAAGCCTTGCCCCATGTACTGGACATGGAATGGACCCCACATTCGCCGACCTGCACCAAACGGCCAGATGGGGCCACAGTGCGCCGCGAGGCCAAGCGGTTTCTGGATATGATCGAGGCACACTATGGTCGCCGACCAGTTCTTTACACCACCGTGGATTTCTATCGCCAAACCGGCATTGGCCGACTGTCAGGCACCGAATTCTGGTTGCGATCTGTTGCCGGTCATCCCGCCCAGGTCTATCCCGGCGCCGAGTGGCTGTTCTGGCAATACAGTGGCACCGGACGGGTGCCCGGCATCGAAGGGGACGTCGATTTGAACAGCTTTCGCGGCAGCCCGGAAAGCTGGCTGCGCTGGAGCGGGCAGCTTCCCGGATAGTGCCGTTGGTCTTCGGACTTATTGGCGCCAGTCAAAGAAACCGTCACCGGCGCGTTTCAGCAGGCTTTGTGCCATCTCGCGACCCAAATCAGCGCCATCTTCAATAGCGCAGGTTTCATCCGCGGCAATGGCCTCGCTTCCATCAGGACGCAGAACCTCGCCCCGCAAACGCAGGGTGGTGCCGTCCAATTCTGCAAGGCCTGCAATTGGCGTCTCACAGGACCCATCCAGCGCCGCAAGAAAGGCGCGTTCGGCTGCAAGGCGCTGGCCTGTTTGCGAATCGTGGATCGCAGCGAGCAAATCGGCGGTATTGCTGTCATCCGCGCGGCGCTCGATCCCGATGGCGCCCTGTGCAACGGCGGGCAGCATGTCCTCGACATTGACGGCCGTGGCGGGGACGTCATCCATGTTCAACCGGTTCAGGCCAGCCATCGCAAGGAAAGTGCAATCTGCGACGCCCGCGCCCAGCTTTTTCAGGCGGGTCTGCACATTGCCGCGAAATTCGACCACCTTCAGGTCGGGTCGACGGTTCAACAGTTGTGCCCGGCGTCGCAGCGACGAAGTCCCAACCACTGACCCGGCGGCAAGTTGATCCAGACCGGAAACGTTTGGCGAAACAAAGGCATCGCGCACGTCTTCACGTGGCAGATATGTGTCCAACAACAAGCCCTGGGGCTGGGCCACCGGCATGTCCTTCATCGAATGGACGGCGATGTCGATGGCTCCGGACAGCAGGTCTTCCTCGATCTCTTTGGTGAACAGGCCCTTGCCGCCCAGCTCTTTCAGGGGTTTGTCTGCCGCAATCAAAGCTTGATTGTCGCCGGAGGTCTTGATGATGACGATCTCGAATGCCGCTTCGGGCAAATCAAACGCGGCACCCAGACGGGCGCGGGTTTCATAGGCCTGAGCCAGAGCCAGCGGCGAACCACGGGTGCCGATCTTCAGGGGCGAGGCGGGGGAGGGCAGCATCAATGTCATGGTGTCAGCCTTAATGTACTTTGGGGTCCGGTGGAAACTGCTATTGCATGTGCCGTGTCGGTTATTGACCCGCTTTGACATAGGACAAGGATATTGCGCGGGCGGATGGATTATTTCACGCCCAAAAGGCTGTGGCCGTCGCGAATTGCGGCTTGGCCTTGACAAACGACAGCTTAGGCCTGACCTCAGACCCCAAGCGACAGATGAGGAATGACATGGCCGAGACGAAAAAACTGCTGCGCGCATTGGCGGGTGAGACCCAGGATGTACCGCCGATCTGGATGATGCGGCAGGCCGGGCGTTACCTGCCCGAATACCGTGCAACGCGGGCGCAGGCCGGTGATTTCCTCAAGCTGTGTTACAATCCTGAACTGGCCGCCGAGGTCACGCTGCAGCCGATCCGCCGCTATGGGTTTGACGCCGCAATCCTGTTTGCCGATATCCTGTTGGTGCCTCAGGCGCTGGGCGCGGATCTGTGGTTCGTCACTGGCGAAGGCCCGCGCCTGTCCACTGTGACCACGCAGGCAGATTTCGACAAGCTGGGTCCAGTTAACGATATTCACGAAGTGCTGAACCCGATTTACGAGACGGTTAAGATCCTGTCGCGTGAGCTTCCGCCTGAGACGACCTTGATGGGTTTTGCCGGTGCACCCTGGACTGTGGCGACCTATATGATTGCTGGCCGTGGCACGCCGGATCAGGGGCCAGCGCATTTGTTGCGCGAAGAAAACAATGCCCTGTTCGAGGCGCTACTGGCGCGGATCACTGCGGCAACCATCGAATACCTGTCGATGCAGATTGAGGCCGGGGCCGAAGTGGTCAAGATCTTTGACAGCTGGGCCGGATCGTTAAAGGGCGACGCCTTTGAAAAATACGCGTTGCAGCCCGCGCGTGAGATCACCGCTGCGCTGAAGGCGCGCCATCCGGGTATTCCGATCATTGGGTTCCCGCGTGAAGCTGGAGAAAAATACATTGGTTTTGCCAAGGCGACGGGTGTGGACTGTGTGGCGCTGGATAATTCAGTGTCGCCGGACTGGGCTGCGCAGAACGTACAGGTTGATGGCTGTGTACAGGGCAATCTGGCCTCGCGCCATATGGTCACTGGCGGTCAGGATCTGGTGGATGAAACCCGTGTCATCGTCGACGCCTTTAAAGGCGGGCCGCATATTTTCAATCTTGGTCATGGCATTACCCCAGATGCAAATCCGGACAACGTGCAACTGATGATTGATACGGTGCGGGAAAATTGATCTGATGTGGGCGAGGGGCCAGCCCCTCATGGGCTCTGCCCGCTCTCAGGCGAAACTGTCCGCTGGACAGTTTCCAAAATGCCTGCTCGCCCCCGGGATATTTGGGGCCAGATGAAAGCGGATCCGGGCGATGGCTTGTTGTGGCGCGAGGTTTCAGGCATCAGCGGCGCAACGAGTGCCAGTTGAAAGGGTATAGCGATGGATTATAGTAGAACGGGCGGCCCCCAAAAGGCGGGTAACAATGTGCCACGGCACAAAGAGCATAACGCCAAGGGGACCGAGAAAAATCCGTTTGGCAAGAACGCCACCAAAGCTGCGTTGCTTGAGCGGATGAAAGCGGCGGCGGCTGCCAAAAAGCAGGCCTGATCTTTAGGCAGGTTTTCTTGTTTTGGCCAACTCAAACAGGATTTCACCGGTGTGTTGGCCCCGTGTCGGGCTCGGCGGTGCAGCCCAGGCTGGCTGGTCGGAAAAACGTGGCGCGGGGGCGGCTTGCAAAGCACCCTGCGCCTCGACCCAGGTGGCGCGGTTGTTCATCGGATGGACCATTGCCTCTTCCGGGTTCAACACGGGCGCGACGCAGGCATCGCTGCCGTCGAACAGCGCTGCCCAGTGATCGCGCGGCTGGCTGGCAAACACCCCGGTCAGGCGGT
Source organism: Parasedimentitalea marina (assembly GCF_004006175.1). Taxonomy (GTDB): domain Bacteria; phylum Pseudomonadota; class Alphaproteobacteria; order Rhodobacterales; family Rhodobacteraceae; genus Parasedimentitalea; species Parasedimentitalea marina. Next base: position 3,709,510 of record NZ_CP033219.1, on the reverse strand, counting down.
CGATCAGAGTGGCCCAGTTTTTGCGGTCGTATTGATGTTGGAAACCTGGATCCTCGGCCAGTCCTAGCAGATGCAGGAATTCGGTGTAGAATTTCGGCTCAAGGCATTGCACCGAGATGAAGCCGCCATCTGCGCAGCGATAGGTGCGGCTCCAGTGTGGGCCATCGAGCAGGTTCTGACCGCGAGTAACGTCGAAGTTACCCGTCTGGCGCATGGTCAGCAGCAAGTTCATCATATGGGCCGAACCGTCATAGATGGCTGCGTCGACTGTGCAGCCTAAGCCAGTGGTCTTGGCCTTTAGGATTGCCGCCAGCATGCCCACTGCCAGATACATCGCGCCACCGCCGATATCGCCCACCAAGGTTGGTGGTGTCAGCGGCACATCGCCTGGAGCGGAGCTGTACCACAGAGCGCCGGACAGTGAGATGTAATTGAGATCATGCCCGGCTGTATGGGACAAAGCGCTGTCCTGACCCCAGCCGGTCATGCGGCCAAACACCAGTGCAGGGTTCAGCGCCTGACAGATGTCAGGCCCCAATCCCAATTTCTCCATTACGCCGGGGCGAAAGCCCTCGATCAATCCATCCGCCGTGGCCACCAGCGATTTGAACGTCTGAACGTCATCGGCGTCCTTCAGATCCAGCTCGATGGACCGCTTGCCACGATCCAGAATGGAGTGCTCGGGCATTCCAGGTGTTACAGTGCCGCCTTTGCGGTGTACGCAGATAACGTCGGCGCCAAGATCCGCCAGCAGCATGGCGGCAAAGGGTCCGGGGCCCAGGCCCTCGACCTCGATAATACGGATGCCGTTCAGCATGGCTTAAACTTCCATCTCTGTGTTTGACCCAATTGGGCAGCGCCGGTTCAAAGCGACAGGCCGCCACCAACAATCAGGGTCTGGCCCGAGACATAATTGCTTTCGGGAATGCAAAACAGGTAGACCCCACCGGCGGCTTCTTCGACGGTGCCAGCCCGGCGCAACGGGATCATTGCTTCAACTCCCTGAACCACCTTTTGCGGAATGCCGACGCCAACCTGATTGCCATCAACTGTAATCATTTCCTTCTCGGCGGTGGCTGCGGTCAGCCGGGTGGCAATCATGCCAAACGCCACGGCGTTCACATTGACTTTATAGCCCCCCCATTCCTTGGCCAGAGTTTTGGTCAGCCCCAACACCCCTGCCTTGGCGGCCGCGTAGTTGGCTTGGCCAGGGTTGCCGCCGGTGCCCGCCACAGATGATATGTTGACCACTTTGCGAAACACCTCGCGGCCCTCAGCGAATTCGCGGGTTGCTGCGTCGGCGATGAAGGGGGTGGCCGCGCGCAGGATCCGGAACGGGGCCTTCAGGTGTACGTCCATCATGGCATCAAACTGTGCATCCGACATTTTGCCGATCAGTGCATCCCAAGTGTAGCCTGCGTTGTTGACGATGATATCGACACCGCCAAAGCGATCGATACCGCCCTGAATGAAACTTTCGGCAAAGCCGTCAGCGTTGACAGATCCGGCGACTGCCATGGCTTTGCCGCGCATGGCATTGATTTCAGCCACCACCGCGCGGGCGGGGTCAGCGTCCAGATCGTTGATCACCAAGTTGGCGCCTTCTGCAGCCAGTTTCAGCGCAATGGCGCGGCCAATGCCACGGCCAGCACCAGTCACATAGGCGGTTTTCCCCAAGAGCTTTGTCATGGTTCTTCTTTCCTTACACTCTTATCAGGCAGTGTTACTGCGCCTGATACATGGTGACAACGCAGGCACCGCCCAGCCCCAAATTGTGCTGCAGTGCAGTGCGGGCGCCGTCCACCTGAGTGCTTCCCGCAGTGCCACGCAATTGTCGCGTTAGCTCGTAGCATTGGGCTAACCCGGTGGCGCCCAGGGGGTGACCCTTGGAGAGCAGCCCGCCCGAAGGGTTGGTGACGTATTTGCCGCCATAACTGTTGTCACCATCGGCAATGAACTGGCTGGCACCACCTTCGGGACACAGACCCAGACCCTCGTAGGTGATCATTTCGTTATGGGCGAAACAATCGTGCAGTTCGACCGTATCCAGATCTTCTGGTCCAATGCCAGTTTGTTGGTAAACCTGGGCGGCGGCGGCGGTGGTCATATCATAGCCTACCACCCGCATCATGTCGTGACTGTCAAAGGTGCTGGCGGTGTCAGTGGACATCGCCTGGCCGATGATTTGCACCGTACCGTTCAGCCCGTGTTTTTTGGCGTACTCCTCGCTGACCACGATGGCGGCAGCTGCACCGCAGGTTGGCGGGCAGGCCATCAGGCGGGTCATCACACCCTCCCAGATCACCGGTGCTGCCAGTACATCCTCAGGGGTTAGCTCAGTCCGAAACAGCGCCAGGGGGTTGTTTACGGCATGGCGGCTGGCCTTGGCCCGAATGCGGGCCAGATCAGTCATGGTCGAGCCGTATTTATCCATGTGAGCCTTGCCTGCGCCGCCAAAATACCGCAGCGCCAGGGGGATTTCGGGATGCCCCACCAGTGCATCGGTTTCGGCATCAAAAGCATCAAAGGGGCTGGGCCGGTCATCCCAGTGCGACCCAAGAGCCCCCGGTTGCATCTGCTCAAACCCCAGCGCCAAAGCAACGTCGACAGTGCCCGAGGCCACAGCCTGTCGCGCGAGAAACAGCGCGGTTGAGCCAGTTGAGCAGTTGTTATTGACGTTGATCACCGGAATGCCGGTCATGCCGACTTGGTACAGGACAGTCTGGCCGCATGTGCTGTCACCATAGGTATAGCCTGCATAGGCCTGTTGCACCGCGTCGTAACTGATTCCCGCGTCGCTCAGGGCATCGCGAACAGCAGTCGCTCCCATCATCGGGTAGGGGTCATTCTGGCCCGGCTTGACAAATTTCGTCATACCAACCCCAGCGATAATCACGTTCTCAGCCATTTTCACGTCCCTGCTAGTTGATGCACAGTGTTACGGCCTACGGGGCTGTCTCTTGCCGGATCTGTCAAGTTGGGCGCCCGGTCAGGGGACAATTACCGAACGTCACCTGATTGGAGCACGGCAAAGTGGGTGCTTGAGCCGCAATAGTCATCGGAGAGCGCACCGTGCCCTAAATTGGCGCCACGCTTATTTGGGTGTGCTAATTCAAGACTTATCGATCGCTGGGCAACTCAGCTTCAACTGCGGGCGTATCCTCCCGCCCGTCATCGGTCTCTTTACAGAGACTCTCTTTCCGTTGGGCGTGGCGCCGTGCTGGCACGGCGCCACGCCCAACGGAAAGGGCAGGTGCACCAGTTGGCGAAAAAGGGGTCACGGGAGGGGTATGATCAGCCTTTGTTCCAATTCTTAGTACCGTTGAGCCGTGACAGCTGGACCCAAGATCTCTTGGTACTGACCACGAGCCCTGTTGCGGGCAAACCTGCCCGTCATTTGCCATTCGCGCAGAAACACGAAAATCCGGCCCCAATGAACAGCATGATGTCCAGTCGGAATTAGCGTCCGCAATGCGATACGTTGATGTTGCCGGAATTCCGTAATCAATGGATGAGAGATCTCAAGCCTGTCTTGGTGGTGGCAAGTTGCTTGTTTGCATTTGCAAATAAACGGCTGACGTCAACTGATTGAGGGGTTTTTTCTGCGAAGTCACCCGAGGAAAGATTCTGCGACGAAAGCTGCGTGTTGTCTGAGGTGTTGTGATTCTGGGGCTTGGTGGTGTTGAGTCTGTGTGTAAGTTTGTGGATGGGTGACATTTGGTGTTGGTTTGGGTGTTTGTTGTGTGTGGTTGCTGTGAAATTACGTCATAGCGCTGGCTTGTGCTTAGTGTAATGTCATGTTTTCATGCGTAAATTGCTGGATTTGTGAAAAAGGTGAGTTTTCGTTGATTTATGGGTTGCGGGTTTGTTGTGATATCCCTAGAACCCCCCTTACCGGCGGCGCTGAGGTGTTGTTGGGGACGCGGTGGAGAGACACTGGGACGCTTCGGAGAGACGGGGAATGGAGGAGAGGGTTAAAGCGGGCGCGCTGAGAGATTGGCGCATCTGTTTGATTTTTGTCTCTGGGATCTAATGATCTAGGACCTTTGGTCTGTTTGCTCTTTGAAAATTTATATATCTGAAGAGATATGTGGGCGGTTTGGTTCATTCGATGGATCAACCTGTGCATATATCAACGCTGGTAGGGATTGTATGTAAATGCGGTACCGATGACCAGTGTCAGCTTCACTGTTTGGACGGCTTTTGTTTCTTTGGAAACTTGAGCACAACCAAACGGTTAAACTGTCCCATTTGAACAATGGGACGATATGTGCAGAGGTTCGACGTCAAGGATAGCATTGCAAGATGCTTTCAACTTGAGAGTTTGATCCTGGCTCAGAACGAACGCTGGCGGCAGGCCTAACACATGCAAGTCGAGCGCACTCTCAACCTTCGGGCGGGGAGCGAGCGGCGGACGGGTTAGTAACGCGTGGGAATGTACCCTTCACTAAGGAATAGCCTCTGGAAACGGAGAGTAATACCTTATACGCCCTTCGGGGAAAGATTTATCGGTGAAGGATCAGCCCGCGTAAGATTAGATAGTTGGTGGGGTAATGGCCTACCAAGTCTACGATCTTTAGCTGGTTTTAGAGGATGATCAGCAACACTGGGACTGAGACACGGCCCAGACTCCTACGGGAGGCAGCAGGGGAATCTTGGACAATGGGCGCAAGCCTGATCCAGCCATGCCGCGTGTGTGATGAAGGCCTTAGGGTCGTAAAGCACTTTCGCTAGAGATGATAATGACAGTATCTAGTAAAGAAGTCCCGGCTAACTCCGTGCCAGCAGCCGCGGTAATACGGAGGGACTAGCGTTGTTCGGAATTACTGGGCGTAAAGCGTACGTAGGCGGATCAGAAAGTATGGGGTGAAATCCCAGGGCTCAACCCTGGAACTGCCTCATAAACTCCTGGTCTAGAGTTCGAGAGAGGTGAGTGGAATTCCGAGTGTAGAGGTGAAATTCGTAGATATTCGGAGGAACACCAGTGGCGAAGGCGGCTCACTGGCTCGATACTGACGCTGAGGTACGAAAGTGTGGGGAGCAAACAGGATTAGATACCCTGGTAGTCCACACCGTAAACGATGAATGCCAGTCGTCGGGTAGCATGCTATTCGGTGACACACCTAACGGATTAAGCATTCCGCCTGGGGAGTACGGTCGCAAGATTAAAACTCAAAGGAATTGACGGGGGCCCGCACAAGCGGTGGAGCATGTGGTTTAATTCGAAGCAACGCGCAGAACCTTACCAACCCTTGACATCCTAGGACAACCTGAGAGATCAGGCCTTCCTTCGGGACCTAGTGACAGGTGCTGCATGGCTGTCGTCAGCTCGTGTCGTGAGATGTTCGGTTAAGTCCGGCAACGAGCGCAACCCACATCCTTAGTTGCCAGCAGTTCGGCTGGGCACTCTAAGGAAACTGCCCGTGATAAGCGGGAGGAAGGTGTGGATGACGTCAAGTCCTCATGGCCCTTACGGGTTGGGCTACACACGTGCTACAATGGCAGTGACAATGGGTTAATCCCAAAAACTGTCTCAGTTCGGATTGGGGTCTGCAACTCGACCCCATGAAGTCGGAATCGCTAGTAATCGCGTAACAGCATGACGCGGTGAATACGTTCCCGGGCCTTGTACACACCGCCCGTCACACCATGGGAGTTGGGTCTACCCGAAGGCCGTGCGCCAACCTAGCAATAGGAGGCAGCGGACCACGGTGGGTTCAGCGACTGGGGTGAAGTCGTAACAAGGTAGCCGTAGGGGAACCTGCGGCTGGATCACCTCCTTTCTAAGGATGTTTCTAGCCAGATCAGCTTGCTGATCTCATGAAACACTTAGCAGATCTCCTCTTCTCACGAAGGGGCGCCCGAAATGGGTGAATGATCATAGAGACGCAAGTCTCAGTCTGGGATCGCAAGATCTTAGGCAGAGCCAGGCCGTCCTCATATCTCTTCAGACAACCGAGCCCTGATCTCAGGGTTCAGCAAGGGGCCTTAGCTCAGCTGGGAGAGCGCCTGATTTGCATTCAGGAGGTCAGGAGTTCGATCCTCCTAGGCTCCACCAAGCATTGGCCCTTGTGATAACCACCACGGGGTCGGCCCTGTCGGCAGATTTGCTTTGCAAATCGCCTGTCGGGCAACGCGGTTTTGCGATGCAAAACCCGCTGGGTCGGTAGCTCAGGTGGTTAGAGCGCACGCCTGATAAGCGTGAGGTCGGAGGTTCAAGTCCTCCTCGACCCACCACTTCTTCTTTGCCTTCGGCAAAACGAAGAAGAACAACACCTCCTCTTGGCGGCAAGCGGCAGGGTATCTTACGCAGTAAGATGTCCCGAAGCGGCTCACAGGATTAGGTATCGATTAGATCGAACAGCAGTTTTAGAACTTCTGTTCCGTCCAATCGGACGGTGCGAACGCGCATTCTCTTCGAGAATACGCTACATCGCATTCCGGACACTTCCTTCGGAAGTACCGGGAATTGACATCGTTTAGAGAGATACAATCAACAATACTGTTGGTCGCCCGAGTAAGGGATTGACCTCAGATTGGTGCTGATCTTCTTCGGAAGTGAAGCGAGCTTGTGAATACGTCTGTTTCCTCGGACGTCCATGAGTATGCCAGCCTGAAACGACGGTGTTGTCCAAGTCAAGTAAACTAACCCGAACACGTCTTCAGCCGCTTCCCGCACGGATAGTGGTTGCATACGGGACGTGTTCAAATTGTTCGCATCATACGTGGTGCGAGCGGGAAAGTATGCTTTTGATCCCAGGGATATGTGGGAACAGTTTCTTACCAGCTTCTGTTCTTCGATCGATTGGTTGGTTCTGCGGTCGCAAGGCGGTAGGACAAATAACCAGTCTTTCTATTTCTGGATCAAATCAAGCGCGAAAAGGGCGTTTGGTGAATGCCTTGGCAGTAAGAGGCGATGAAAGACGTGATACTCTGCGATAAGTCATGGGGAGCTGAGAATAAGCTTTGATCCATGAATTTCTGAATGGGGCAACCCACCTGATACTTTGTTATTATTATACTCTTCTGACCGTTCTGCGGTGGGACGAACCAGCTTGCTGGTGAGACTCGCCAAGGGCGAGCACGGAGTGTTCTTAATAATAAGGTAAACCAGGTATTTTTAACCTGAATACATAGGGTTAAAAAGGCAAACCCGGGGAACTGAAACATCTAAGTACCCGGAGGAAAGGAAATCAATATGATACTCCCCTAGTAGCGGCGAGCGAACGGGGACCAGCCGAGCCAGATGAGTGAGAAGAACATGTTGGGAAGCATGACCATAGCGGGTGATAGTCCCGTATTCTAAGCTTTGATGGACGTATTAAGTAGGGCGGAACACGTGAAATTCTGTCTGAAGATCGGAGGACCACCTTCGAAGGCTAAGTACTCCTTACTGACCGATAGTGAACCAGTACCGTGAGGGAAAGGTGAAAAGCACCCCGACGAGGGGAGTGAAACAGTACCTGAAACCGAACGCCTACAATCAGTTGGAGGGTCCTTGCGGCCTGACAGCGTACCTTTTGTATAATGGGTCATCGACTTGGTCTCACAAGCAAGCTTAAGCCGTTAGGTGTAGGCGCAGCGAAAGCGAGTCTTAATAGGGCGAATGAGTTTGTGGGATCAGACCCGAAACCGAGTGATCTAGGCATGGCCAGGTTGAAGGTGCAGTAACATGCACTGGAGGACCGAACCCACATCTGTTGAAAAAGATCGGGATGAGCTGTGCCTAGGGGTGAAAGGCCAATCAAACTCGGAGATAGCTGGTTCTCTGCGAAATCTATTTAGGTAGAGCGTCGTCCGAATACCCCGGGGGGTAGAGCACTGGATGGGCAATGGGGGCATACAGCCTTACTGACCCTAACCAAACTCCGAATACCCGGGAGTACTAGACGGCAGACACACTGCGGATGCTAACGTCCGTAGTGAAGAGGAAACAACCCTGACCTCCGGCTAAGGCCCCTAATTCATGGCTAAGTGGGAAAGCAGGTGGGACGACCAAAACAACCAGGAGGTTGGCTTAGAAGCAGCCATCCTTTAAAGATAGCGTAACAGCTCACTGGTCTAATTAAGTTGTCCTGCGGCGAAGATGTAACGGGGCTCAAGCCATGAGCCGAAGCCGAGGATGCACATAGTGCATGGTAGCAGAGCGTAGTGTGACATAGATCCTATCCTCTTTAGTGTCCCCGGACCAGTTCCGTGTGGCACCTTGGAGGACCGGATCTTTCGATGAAGCCGGGGCGTGAGCCATCTGGTGGAGAGATCACTAGTGAGAATGATGACATGAGTAGCGACAAAGAGTGTGAGAGACACTCTCGCCGAAAATCCAAGGGTTCCTGCTTAAAGCTAATCTGAGCAGGGTAAGCCGACCCCTAAGGCGAGGCCGAAAGGCGTAGTCGATGGGAACCAGGTTAATATTCCTGGGCCAGGAAGTGGTGACGGATCTCGAAGGTAGTTCATCCTTATTGGATTGAATGGGCTGCTGAGAGGTCCCTGGAAATAGCCCTTCCATGAGATCGTACCCTAAACCGACACAGGTGGATAGGTAGAGAATACCAAGGCGCTTGAGAGAACTATGTTGAAGGAACTCGGCAAAATACCTCCGTAAGTTCGCGAGAAGGAGGCCCGGTTTCTACGCAAGTGGGAGCTGGGGGCACAAACCAGGGGTGGCGACTGTTTATTAAAACACAGGGCTCTGCGAAGTCGTAAGACGACGTATAGGGTCTGACGCCTGCCCGGTGCCTGAAGGTTAAAAGGAGGGGTGAGAGCTCTGAATTGAAGCCCAGGTAAACGGCGGCCGTAACTATAACGGTCCTAAGGTAGCGAAATTCCTTGTCGGGTAAGTTCCGACCTGCACGAATGGCGTAACGACTTCCCCGCTGTCTCCAACATAGACTCAGCGAAATTGAATTGCCTGTCAAGATGCAGGCTTCCCGCGGTTAGACGGAAAGACCCCGTGCACCTTTACTACAGCTTCACATTGGCATTAGGCCGAGCATGTGCAGGATAGGTGGTGGGCTTCGAAACCAAAACGCTAGTTTTGGTGGAGCCTCCCTTGAGATACCACCCTTGCTCTGCTTGATGTCTAACCGCGGTCCATTATCTGGATCCGGGACCCTGTGTGGCGGGTAGTTTGACTGGGGCGGTCGCCTCCTAAAGCGTAACGGAGGCGCGCGAAGGTTGGCTCAGACCGGTCGGAAATCGGTCGTTGAGTGCAATGGCAGAAGCCAGCCTGACTGCGAGACTGACAAGTCGAGCAGAGACGAAAGTCGGTCATAGTGATCCGGTGGTCCCGAGTGGAAGGGCCATCGCTCAACGGATAAAAGGTACGCCGGGGATAACAGGCTGATACTGCCCAGAGTCCATATCGACGGCAGTGTTTGGCACCTCGATGTCGGCTCATCTCATCCTGGGGCTGGAGCAGGTCCCAAGGGTACGGCTGTTCGCCGTTTAAAGAGGTACGTGAGCTGGGTTTAGAACGTCGTGAGACAGTTCGGTCCCTATCTGCCGTGGGTGTAGGATACTTGAGAGGAGTTGCCCCTAGTACGAGAGGACCGGGGTGAACGAACCACTGGTGGACCAGTTGTCGTGCCAACGGCAGTGCTGGGTAGCTATGTTCGGACAGGATAACCGCTGAAGGCATCTAAGCGGGAAGCCCCCTCAAAACAAGGTATCCCTGAGGGCCGAGGTAGACCACCTCGTCGATAGGCCAGAGATGTAAGCGTGGTAACACGTTCAGTTGACTGGTACTAATTGCCCGATAGGCTTGATTTGATCCAGTAATAGACAGACTGACTATGTCAGACTTAAGTGAACGACAATCAAAGCATACATTCCAACCGTATTCGAAACGAAATCGAATACGTATCAGACGAACTGACTTGAATAACATGTTGATGTGGGAACGCGCCTTTGCTTCGCAAAGACACTGTCTCCACTCGCCGTGATTTGCCATGCAAACACGGCGTGTATCTCAAATCGAGGATTTTCCTCGGTTTGGTGGTCATAGCGCAAGTGAAACACCCGGTCCCATCCCGAACCCGGAAGTTAAGCACTGTTGCGCCGATGGTACTGCATCTTAAGGTGTGGGAGAGTAGGGCACCGCCAAACCTAGAAAAATCCTCAAACAACGATAAATATTAAATATAACCGGTTACAAACCCTGTCGCGGGATGGAGCAGCCCGGTAGCTCGTCAGGCTCATAACCTGAAGGTCGCAGGTTCAAATCCTGCTCCCGCAACCAAATTCAAGATCGCAACAGCCCGTTCGACCTACAAACAGTCCCCGGACTGTTTGATTAACGGTCTCACCTCATCAGGCTCATAACCTGAAGGTCGCAGGTTCAAATCCTGCTCCCGCAACCAAATTCAAGATCGCAACAGCCCGTTCGACCTACAAACAGTCCCCGGACTGTTTGATTAACGGTCTCACCTCATCAGGCTCATAACCTGAAGGTCGTAGGTTCAAATCCTACTCCCGCAACCAACTTAAAACAACGATACCACATCTTACGCCCCGCTCCAGCGGGCTGTTTGCATTGGACCCAACCACTGAAAGCTCAGACAACAAAACAACGGCAGTCGGCTCCAACAACAAAACACCGCGCGGATGTACGCGCTGTGTTGTGACTTCATAGCCGCTATTGCCAATTGGTCGTACGAGACTTGGCAGGCGGGAGGAGCTGCGAGTAGAGGTGGGAAAAGAGCAACGTCAGGAAGGACTAACCATGCAAATGAGTGATCACAAAGAGATCGCTGCCGATCCGGCTACCGTCTATGCGGCGTTGCTTAATCCTGATGTTCTTATGGTCTGCGTGCCTGGCGCCAAAGAAGTGGTCGGCTCGCCTGAAGAGGGATTTGAGGCCACGGTTACGCAAAAGGTCGGGCCAGTCAAAGCGACCTTCAAGGGGCAGGTGACGTTGTCGGATTTGGTCGAGAATGAGAAGCTGACCATCGCGGGCGAGGGTAAGGGTGGCGCGGCTGGCTTTGCCAAGGGTGGCGCTGTGGTTACTCTGAGCGCCAGTGAAACCGGAACTCTGTTGGCCTATGACGTAGAGGCCAGGGTCGGCGGGAAGTTGGCCCAACTGGGTAGTCGGTTGATTGATGGTTTTGCAAAAAAGATGGCGGATCAGTTTTTTACCAATCTTCAAGAGGCCTTGGCGCCTGTGGCTGAGGCCTCCGACAGTGAGCCCTCTCCTGAAGGCGAGGAGAAAAGGGGTTGGTTGAACAAAATCACTGGCCGCAGCTAGACCTGCACAGATGCACAGACACTTGCGCACTATTTTTGTGGGGTGTCCCTCTGGCCGCTGAGGGTTTGAATGATTAGCTTGTGCCAAACTGATCAGTTCAGAATGGGAGCGTCATGCCTGCTATCCTCGCCATCCGCGATTTGCGGAAATCATATGCAAATGGGTTTGAAGCGCTGAAAGGCGTGACCCTGGACATCGAAGAAGGTGAAATCCTGGCGTTGCTTGGCCCCAACGGGGCAGGTAAAACCACGCTGATTTCCACAGTCTGCGGTATCATCACCCCCAGTTCGGGCAGTGTGACCGTTGGCGGCCATGATATCCTCGAGGAATTTCGTGCAGCGCGGTCATTGATCGGGTTGGTACCGCAGGAAATCAACCTGGAGCCCTTTGAGACGGTCTGGAACACGGTTCGTTTCTCGCGCGGGCTGTTTGGCAAATCGCGCAATGACGCGCTGCTCGAGGATATCCTGCGTAAGCTGTCGCTTTGGGACAAACGCAAGAACCGGATCATGGAGCTGTCGGGCGGTATGAAACGCCGAGTGTTGATCGCCAAGGCGCTCAGCCATGAACCGCGTGTCCTGTTCCTGGATGAACCCACTGCCGGTGTGGATGTAGAGCTGCGCAAGGATATGTGGAACATCGTTGCCGAACTTAAGGCTTCGGGTGTGACCATCATTCTCACCACCCATTACATTGAAGAGGCCGAGGCGATTGCCGACCGGGTTGGGGTGATCAATGACGGTGCGCTTCTGCTGGTCGAGGAAAAGGAAAACCTGATGGCCCGTATGGGGCAAAAGCAATTGGAGGTGCAGTTAACAGCCCCGGTTGCTGTCATGCCAGAGGCGCTGGCGCATCACGATTTGCAACTGGTGAACGGCGGCGATGCGCTGATCTATACCTATGATACACGCAGAGAACGTACGGGTATTACTGCCTTATTGAATGACGTGGCGCAGGCCGGTCTTGTGCTGGCAGATGTTCAAACCCGCCAATCCAGCCTCGAAGATATTTTTGTCGATCTTGTTTCAGGAGACGCCCCATGAACTGGACCGCAGTCGCATCCATCTACCGGTTCGAAATGGCCCGGTTTTTTCGCACCCTGATGCAGAGTTTTTTGTCGCCAGTGATGTCGACGTCGCTGTATTTTGTGGTTTTTGGCGCCGCCATAGGCAGTCGCATTGATCAAGTTGAGGGTATTGCTTACGGCGCCTTCATTGTGCCTGGCCTGATTATGCTAAGTGTGATGACCCAGGCGATCTCCAACGCCTCGTTTGGGATTTATTTCCCAAAATTTATCGGCACCATTTACGAGCTGTTGTCGGCACCGGTGAATTTCCTGGAGATCGTGCTGGGCTATGTGGGGGCTGCGGCTACCAAGGCACTGTTTATTGGGGTGGTGATCATGGCCACCGCAGCGCTGTTTGTGGACCTGACCATTGCCCATCCTTTGGCCATGATTTTGTTCCTGTTGCTCACTTGTCTCAGCTTTGCATTGCTGGGGTTTATCATCGGAATCTGGGCTGGTAATTTCGAGCAGTTGCAATTGGTGCCACTGATGATTGTGACACCACTGGTGTTTTTGGGTGGCTCATTCTACTCGATCTCGATGCTGCCGCCAATTTGGCAGAAAATCACCATGTTCAACCCAGTCGTCTACCTAATATCCGGATTCCGTTGGGCATTCTTTGATACTGCGGATGTCCCAGTGGGGCTGAGCTTGCTGGCGATCGGTGGCTTCACAACACTATGCCTTGCGGTTATCTGGTGGATCTTCAAAACGGGTTGGCGCATTCGTTCATAACGGGGGTCTCCCGCCCGTCGCTTGTGCATCGGAGATGCACTGCTCCCGTTGGGCATAGCGCCGCGCTAACGCGCGGCGCAGGACCGGAACACGCAGGAGCCGTGACGTATATTGCGGCGCGCATTGGATTAACTGACTGTAAAGCTATGAGCAAATGCGTTGCATATTTACCCAATCATGTGTTGTTTTTTCATGCCGTGACGTTTCGCAGGCTGCCGGTGCCTTGTTTCGGACAGGGTGGCGATCTACATCGGCTTGATGACCTTACGCCTTCCCTTTTTTAAAAAACCGCCACTGGTCGCTGTTGTGCGTCTTGCTGGTGCCATTGGAATGCCGGGCCGCGGCGCGCTGAGTGATGCCGCGCTGGCCCCCGTTCTGCATCGTGCCTTTCGCAAGGGGAAACCCGCTGCGGTGGCTCTGGAAATCAATTCACCTGGTGGATCGCCGGTGCAGAGTTCGCTGATCGGCGCGCGTATCCGACGTCTTGCGGCCGAGATGAAGGTGCCGGTTTATGCCTTTGTCGAGGATGTCGCAGCTTCGGGTGGCTATTGGTTGGCGGTGTCGGCGGATCAAATTTGGGCTGATGACAGTTCGGTTGTCGGGTCAATCGGGGTGATTTCGTCTGGGTTTGGCGCGCATGAGCTGCTGGCCCGCCAAGGGGTCGAACGGCGTGTCTACACGGCCGGTGAAAGCAAATCGATGTTGGATCCGTTTCGCCCCGAAAATGCCGAGGATGTGGCACGGTTGAAGACGCTTCTGGGCGATATTCACCAGAACTTCATCACCCATGTGACCACACGGCGCGAGGGCAAGTTGAGTACTGAACAGAACCTGTTCACCGGTGAGATCTGGCTGGCACGCCGGGCCGCTGAATTGGGGTTGATCGAGGGCGTTGCCCATCTCAAACCCAAAATGCAGGAGGTATTCGGTGAGAAAGTTCGGTTCCGTCGCTACGGTATGAAAAAACCACTGCTCAGCCGGTTCGGTGTCTCGATGGCACAAGAGGCGCTGGGTAGTATCGAGGAACGCGCGGCTTTTGCGCGCTTTGGTCTGTAATATGATTTTCAAGATCGTTTCTCTGTTTCTGGTCGGAATGGCAGTGCTGGCAATGTTCGGTAAACTGAGGTTTCCGGGACAAAAACGGCTGCAGTCCGCCCGCTGTCCCAAGTGTGGGCGGTTCAAGATTGGCAAAGGCCCCTGTGCCTGTGGAAAAGGACGGCACGGATGATGATGCCATGGCTGATGTCGGGCTTGGGTCTGGTGATATTATTGCTGGCAGGGGATGCGCTGGTGCGCGGTGCGGTGAATCTCAGCCTGAGATTGGGTGTGCCGGCGCTTATAGTCAGCCTGACCATCGTTGCGTTTGGCACCTCGGCCCCCGAATTGCTGATTGCCATTCAGGCTGTGGCTGAGCATGCGCCCAGTATCGCACTGGGTAATGTGGTGGGGTCAAATACAGCCAATATCCTGCTGGTTCTTGGTATCCCGGCAATTTTAACCGGTCTTCACACCAGCGAGTGTAATACACGCAAGAACTATATCTTCATGCTGGCCGCTTCGGTGTTGTTTATCGGACTGGCGTTTTGCGGCGTGTTTACGATCTGGTCAGGTTTAGTGCTGTTGGCGGCATTGACGTTGGTGCTGGGTGTCGCCTTTCGCGAAGCACGGGCGCATCGTCGTTGCTGTGATGACGGAAGCGATGACCTGGAAGACATCGAAGAGGCCGACCCCAACATGCCCTATTGGCGCGTTGGGGTATATTTGGTGTTGGGCTTGATCGGTCTGCCGCTGGGCGCTCATATCCTGGTCGACAATGGCACCGAGATCGCGCGGACTTACCACGTCAGCGAGCGGGTGATTGGCCTGACCCTGATCGCAATCGGTACGTCGCTACCTGAATTGGCCACCACGGTGATGGCGGCGTTACGTCGTCAGGCCGATGTTGCACTGGGCAATGTCATCGGATCGAACATGTTTAATCTGTTGGCCATCGTTGGCATTGCTACCTTTGTTGGTCCAATCCCGGTTAAACCCGCCTTTCTGGAATTTGACCTCTGGGTGATGCTAGGGGCCTCGATGCTGTTGGTGCCATTTGTGTTTTTCAAACAGGACATCACCCGAACCTGGGGTTTTGTGCTGACGGGCCTGTATCTGGCTTACATGACGGTGGTCCTGTAAGCCCAAGGCCTCAGCAGTCAGAGAAGGACGGATCATGCGCGCATTGGTAACAGGGGCTGGCAAGCGTCTGGGCCGGGTCATGGCCCTTAGACTGGCAGAGCACGGCTATGATGTGGCGGTCCATTACAACAGTTCGCAACATGAGGCTGAGAACACTGTAGGCGAAATTTGCGCTCTGGGCCGTCGGGCCGCAGCTGTCAGGGCAGATCTGTTGTCCGAGGATGAGGCCCAAGGCTTGTTGCCCGCAGCGTCACAAGCACTTGGCGGACCGATAACCTGCTTGGTCAACAACGCCTCGATCTTTGAACATGACAGTGCCATCACAGCCAGTCGAGAAAGCTGGGACCGGCATATGGGTAGCAACCTGCGGGCGCCTTTTGTGTTGATCCAGAACATGGCGGCGCAGGATCTGGATGTCTCGGTGGATGCCAATGGTGAACCGCTTTCCGGTGGATTGGTGGTCAATATGATAGACCAGCGCGTACGCAAGCTGACGCCCAATTTCTTCAGCTACACGCTGGCCAAATCAGCACTCTGGACGTTGACGCAAACAGCTGCGCAGGCGCTTGCGCCTCAGTTGCGGGTTAATGCCATTGGGCCGGGTCCGACTTTGGCGGGTCCTCGTCAGTCGCTCGATGACTTTGGTCACCAACGTGCTCAAACGGTTTTGCAACGGGGCGCCAACCCCAGTGATGTCGCCGCAGCATTGGCGTATCTGCTAGAGGCACGCGCGGTCACCGGTCAGTTGATTTGCGTCGACGGAGGGCAACATTTGAGCTGGAAAACCCCGGATGCAATGGGTCGGGAATAGTCAATATTTGTGCCGCAGGCGCACAGTCTTCGGAAAGTTGTGCACCGGGAGAAAATCCGTCATAAATTTGTAATAAAAATGTATTTGTTTTCAATAAGTTAACCTGTGTGCAAAAAAGAAATGAATGATTTCAATGAACTACAGTACTGCCTAAAAAGTGAGCATTTATGATTTTCCTCTCGTTATCAACGAAAAGTGTCGCTTAGACAAAAGATATCTCCACAGTTATCCACAGGATCGGTGGATTTGTTAGAGGTTGAAATGTGAGCTTGAACGTTGCAGCCGGAGGCAGGGAATCATATCTCTGGTAACATGACTGATTCCCCCCCTTTTGAGCCGCCAGTACCAGAAACCGGCTACGGTGTTGTCCTGGGATATCTGAAGACGTTGGATGGGTCTCCCGGCGTGTATCGGATGCTCGATGCCGAGAACCGGGTGCTCTATGTGGGCAAGGCCCGCAATCTGCGGGCACGGGTGTCGAACTACAGCCGCCCAGGCAATAGCCCTCGGATTGAGCGGATGATCGCACTGACCAGTTCGATGATGTTCCTGACCACAAGAACTGAGACCGAGGCGCTGCTGCTGGAGCAGAACCTGATCAAGCAGTTAAAACCGAAATACAATGTGTTGTTGCGCGATGACAAAAGTTTCCCGAACATCCTGTTGGGCAAAACGCATGATTATCCGCAGATCAAGAAGCACCGCGGCGCGCGTAAGGAAAAGGGCAGCTATTTCGGACCCTTTGCCAGCGCCGGGGCGGTGAACCGAACCCTGAACCAACTGCAAAAGGCATTCCTGCTGCGCAACTGCTCGGATTCGATGTTCGAAAGCCGCACGCGACCTTGTCTGCAACACCAGATCAAGCGCTGCTCGGCGCCATGTACCGGGGCAATCACCCGCGAGGACTACGCCGATAGTGTCAGTGATGCCGAACGCTTTCTGTCGGGCCGTTCGACCAAGGTGCAAGAGGATCTGGCGGCGCAGATGATGGCGGCCTCGGAGGCAATGGAGTTCGAACGTGCCGCTGCCCTGCGGGACCGGATCAAGGCGCTGACACAGGTGCAGACCGCCCAGGGCATCAACCCGCGCGGCGTGGCCGAGGCGGATATTATCGGGCTGCATATGGAAGGCGGTCAGGCCTGCGTGCAGGTCTTCTTTATTCGGGCCAACCAGAACTGGGGCAATCAGGACTTCTACCCGCGCATCGGTGCGGACGTTAGCCCGGCCGAGGTGATGGAAGCCTTTATCGGCCAGTTCTACGACAACAAAGAGCCCCCCCGGCAATTGATTCTGTCGGACGGTATCGAAAACGACGACCTGATGGTCGAAGCGCTAAGTGGCAAGGTCACTTATAAAGTCGAAATCATAGTTCCACAGCGCGGCGAAAAGGCTGAACTGATTGCCTTCGCAGTCCGCAATGCCCGCGAATCTTTGGCGCGCCGCATGTCCGAGAGCGCCACCCAGGCCAAGCTGTTGCGGGGGCTGGCCGAGGCCTTTGATCTCGACGGTCCTCCCAAGCGGATCGAGGTCTATGATAACTCGCACATTCAAGGCACCAATGCGGTCGGCGGTATGATCGTGGCCGGGCCCGAAGGTTTCATGAAAAATGCCTACCGCAAATTCAACATCAAAGGCGATGACCTGACGCCGGGCGATGACTTTGGCATGATGAAGGAGGTGCTGCACCGCCGGTTTTCACGCCTGCAGAAAGAAGACCCGGACCGCAGTAAGGGGCACTGGCCGGATCTGCTGTTGATCGACGGCGGGGCCGGCCAGGTCTCGGCGGTGGCACAGATTATGGCAGAGCACAGCGTCGATGACATTCCAATGGTGGGGGTGGCCAAAGGTGTCGACCGTGACCACGGCAAGGAAGAGTTCCACCGCATGGGGCAGCGCCCCTTTGCTCTGCAACGCAACGATCCGGTCCTGTATTTTGTTCAACGCATGCGCGACGAGGTGCACCGGTTTGCGATTGGCACCCACCGCGCCAAACGCGCCAAGGCGATCAGTGCAACACCATTGGACGACGTGCCAGGTGTCGGGGCCAGCCGTAAGCGAGCGCTACTGGCGCATTTCGGCAGCGCCAAGGCAGTAAGCCGTGCCAACTTATCGGACCTCAAAGTGGTTGATGGCGTTTCTGCAGCACTGGCGCAGCGCATTTATGACTATTTCCAGGACAAATGACGAAGAAGATGGAAATGTCTTGCACTGATTCTTCATTCATCTGGCTAAAAATATCCCCGCCGGAGGCATCTGCCCGGCACGGGCAGATTTTGCCAGCATCGGCTTTCCACCCGGGCGCGGGCAAGTTAAGGTCCGCTCTATGATATGGACTTTACCTAATATTCTTACTCTGCTTCGTCTGGTGGCCGCTCCCGGTCTTGCTGTGATGTTCCTGTATTTCAGCCGTCCCTATGCGGATTGGTTTGCGTTGATGCTGTTTGTCATCGCTGCCCTGACCGATTGGGTTGATGGCTATATTGCGCGGACCTGGAAACAGGAAACCAAACTTGGAGCAATGCTGGACCCGATCGCTGACAAAGCGATGGTGGTGATTGCCCTGATGGTGATCGTTGGCTATTCCTCCATGTCGCCTTGGTTGGTGCTGCCTGCCACCTTTATTTTATTTCGCGAGGTCTTTGTCTCGGGGCTGCGCGAATTTTTGGGCGATACCGCCGGTACGCTGAAAGTCACCCAGCTGGCAAAATGGAAAACCACGGCTCAGATGGTCGCGATTGCGGTGCTGTTTGCCCAGGGTGTTTTCGAGCATTACCTGGGTATGTCGGTCTGGGGGATGGATCAATTGTTTGTTGACCAGATCATGTTGGGTGAAATCGAAGATTTGCAAGGTATCCGCTGGAAGTTTGAAGCCATGGTTTGGACGGGACGTGTGGGGCTGTGGCTGCTGTGGGTCGCGGCAGCACTGACCCTGATCACCGGGGCTGATTACCTGCGCAAGGCCTTCCCGTTTCTAAAGGAAAACACCTGATGGACATCCTCTATTTCGCCTGGGTTCGCGAACGTATCGGGGTGCCGCGTGAACGGATTGAATCCAGCGCCGTCACTGTTGCGGGACTGGTCGAAGAGCTGCGCACCCGTGAGGATCGCTATGCAGCTGCTTTTGCGGATCTGTCCGCCCTGAGGGTTGCGCTGGATCAAGAGTTAAGCGATTTCGATGCACCGTTGGACGGCGTTCGCGAGGTGGCGTTCTTTCCTCCGATGACCGGGGGCTGATCTTATGCGGGTATCGGTGCAGGAAGACCGGTTTGAATTGGGAGTTGAGGCCGAAGCTTTCGCTCAAGCCAACAACAAGTCCGGCGCCATTGTTACCTTTACTGGCATCGTGCGGGACGCGGATCAGGGCGGGTTGGTGGCGATGGAGATCGAACACTATCCAGGCATGACCCTCAGGGCGTTGACGGATATCGCACAGTCAGCAATGGACCGCTGGTCGCTGGGTGACGCACTGGTCATTCATCGGTATGGCCGTTTGGCACCGGGGGAACAGATCATGATGGTCGCCACCGCCTCGCGCCATCGCAAAGATGCGTTTGAGGCGGCTGAGTTTTTGATGGATTATCTTAAGTCCCGTGCGCCGTTCTGGAAGAAAGAGATCTTGGCCGACGGGGCGGAAGACTGGGTTGCGTCCAAGGATGAGGATGAGACTGCACTGACACGCTGGTAGCGGCTCCCGTCCGTCGTACGATCATGTCATGATCTTCTTCCGTTGGGCCGGGCGCGCGGGCTGTGCCCGCGCGATGGCGCCGACTTCCGGAGCGGTGAGGCCCGCCAACCGCTCGGCTGGGTCTGGCGTTTGGATGAAAGTCACCGGATTTTTCTTCACTGTCATCGGGCTGTATCCAATGGCCGCCTTTGGGAGCCGAGTTGGGATCGGCTCCTTTTCTGGATCGTTAAAATTAAATTTGGACTGACCAATGTCCGCCATAATCCGGACGCGCAGGGGAGGAGCGCCTGCCGCCTGGCCACATACAGCGAACAGGGCTTGAATTCGATGGTCTCACGAGCTAAGTCCAACGCTGATTGTTAGCAGAGAGAACCAGTCAAATGGCCACCATTAATCCAGTTCAGTTCATCCAGCAGGTTCGTGCCGAGGTCTCCAAAATTGTCTGGCCGACCCGTCGTGAAGTTCTGCTGACCACCGTTATGGTCTTTATCATGGCATCCCTGACGGCCGTCTTTTTTGCGCTGGTCGATGTGCTTATCCGCTTTGGGCTGGCTGGCGTGTTGGATATGTTCAAGTAAGCCTTACTGACGGGGCGTCGATGCCCTGTCGAAAAGGTGGTGCGGCTCTTGATCTCGTCTCGATTGGCGGGTAGGTGGGCCGTAACTTTGGCAAAGGCGTGCGGCGAATCGTGTTGCGCGCCGATTTTTGTTAAGGCGCAGCCCGCGGCTGCAAAGAAATTTAGGCGACGGCAAGGCAATGGTGCCAACCCGGCAGGACAAGGACGATCAGGTTCATGGCGAAACGGTGGTATACGGTCAGCGTGCTTTCGAACTTCGAAAAGAAGATCGCAGAACAGATCCGCACGACAGCCGAGGAAACTGGCTTGGATGCTGACATCGATGAAGTGTTGGTGCCCACCGAAGAAGTGATCGAGGTGCGTCGCGGTAAGAAAGTGACCACTGAACGTCGCTTCATGCCGGGCTATGTCTTGGTGCACATGGAAATGAGCGATCACGGCTATCACCTGATCAACTCGATCAACCGGGTGACCGGTTTTCTGGGCCCGCAGGGTCGCCCGATGCCGATGCGCGATGCCGAAGTGAACCAGATTCTGAACCGGGTGCAAGAAGGCGAAGACGCGCCTCGCACACTGATCCACTTTGAAGTGGGTGAGAAGGTCAAGGTCAACGAAGGTCCGTTCGAAGATTTCGACGGCATGGTTGAAGAAGTTGATGAAGACAACCAGCGCCTTAAGGTGACGGTGTCGATCTTTGGCCGGGAAACTCCGGTCGAATTGGAATTCACTCAGGTCACCAAACAGGTCTGAGTGGTCGGTGCGTGCTAGCACGCACCATACGCCCGGGTAACCGGGTTCATTCGTGGGAGGTGAGGGCGCGCGCGTCGGATCTGTACCACGCTTACCAAGGCACCAGAACGCGTTCTGGATGTATAGGGTGTGTGCTTGCATACACCGATGATAAAGGAGAAGGCTTATGGCCAAGAAGCTCGCAGGCAAAATGAAGCTGCAAGTTCCCGCCGGCAAGGCAAACCCGTCGCCACCAGTTGGTCCGGCGTTGGGTCAGCGCGGCATTAACATCATGGAATTCTGTAAGGCGTTCAACGCTAAGACTGCAGATCTGGAGCCCGGTGCGCCGTGCCCAACCGTGATCACCTACTATCAGGACAAGTCCTTCACTATGGACATCAAGACGCCTCCTGCGTCCTACTTCCTGAAAAAGGCTGCCAACGTGAAATCCGGTGCAAAAACACCATCGCGTGAAACCGTCGGCACTGTGACCGCGGCTCAGGTGAAAGAGATCGCTGAAGCCAAGATGAAAGATCTGAACGCCAACGACATCGAAGGCGCTATGCAGATCATCCTGGGCTCTGCCCGCTCTATGGGCATCGAGGTGAAGTAAGATGGCTAAGCTTGGAAAACGTACCCGCGCAGCGCGCGAAGCTTTCGCTGGCAAAGTAAATGTGTCGGTTGAAGATGCTGTTGCTCTGATCAAGAGCAATGCCAATGCCAAGTTCGATGAAACCATCGAAATCGCAATGAACCTTGGCGTTGACACGCGCCACGCTGACCAGATGGTTCGCGGTGTTATCGGCCTGCCAAATGGCACCGGTAAATCCATGCGCGTTGCTGTTTTTGCACGTGGCGCCAAGGCTGATGAAGCCAAGGCTGCTGGCGCAGACATCATCGGCGCAGAAGACCTGATGGAAACCATCCAGGGCGGCACCATCGATTTCGATCGTTGCATTGCGACACCTGACATGATGCCTATCGTTGGTCGTCTGGGTAAAGTTCTGGGCCCGCGTAACCTGATGCCGAACCCAAAAGTCGGCACTGTAACTATGGATGTGAAAGCAGCCGTAGAAGCAGCCAAGGGTGGCGAAGTTCAGTTCAAAGCTGAAAAAGGTGGTGTTGTCCACGCCGGTATCGGCAAAGCATCGTTCGATGCGGCCAAACTGGCTGAAAACATCCGCGCATTCGTGTCGGCCGTGGCTAAAGCCCGTCCATCGGGTGCCAAGGGTGCTTACATGACCAAAATCGCACTGTCCTCGACCATGGGTCCGAGCGTCACTGTCGAAATTGATAACGCTGCTGCCGAATAATTCGGCTGACGCGACAAGAATTGGGCTCGGAGTTGCTGCTGCAAGTTCGGGCCCTTTTCATTGGTATGCCTGGGTTGGATGAAGATTGTGACATGCCGCAGCGTTCGAATTGAATTTTGCGCTTGGAAACCCCCTAAAATCCTCTTAGGAATGACCTCGAAGTGAAGCGTACGATTCGTCGTGCGCTTCACTTCGTTTCGTCCAAGATGGTGGGTGGCCCTAAATTGGGGTCTTAATTTCCCTCCTGAGACGGGAAAGACAAAAAAGATCGAGGATTTTCAACACCTCGGGCGATTTTTGGCTCACCCCGTAAATACGGACCTGAACGCTGGGTTTTTCGAAACCTTGCAAAATTGAGCCGGGATGTCTGACATCCCAAACTTGGAGAGAACTGTGGATAGAGCCCAGAAAGAGAAATTGGTCGAGGAACTCGGCCAGATCTTCGAAAGCTCTGGCGTTGTTGTGGTATCACACTACGTCGGTCTGACAGTTGCTGATATGCAAGATCTGCGTGCTCGTGCGAGCGAAGCGGGTGGATCTGTGCGTGTTGCCAAAAACAGGCTCGCCAAAATCGCCCTCGAGGGAAAGTCATGTGAAAGCATTTCTAACCTGCTGACAGGGATGACTGTTCTAACCTATTCTGAGGATCCTGTGGCAGCTGCCAAGGTTGCTCAGGAATTCGCCAAGGAGAACAAAAAGTTCGTAATCCTTGGTGGTGCAATGGGTGAGAATGCTCTGGACGTTGCTGGCGTTGAAGCCGTGTCGAAAATGCCTTCCCGCGAGGAGCTTATTGCTTCCATCGTTGGCTGCATCGGCGCACCTGCTTCGAACATCGCTGGCGCAATTGGCGCACCTGCAAGCAATATCGCAAGCATCCTTTCGACCATCGAAGAGAAGGCGGAAGCTGCGTAAGCGGTTGGCACTGAATGACCGATGTGGGGCATGTGCCCTGGCGTTGGAAAAAACACACTGATTAACGGAAAGAGCTGATAAAATGGCTGATCTGAAAGCACTCGCAGAAAGCATCGTGGGCCTGACCCTGCTGGAAGCACAAGAACTGAAAACCATCCTCAAGGATGAGTACGGCATCGAGCCCGCCGCTGGTGGCGCCGTTGTTATGGCTGCAGCTGGCGACGCTGGTGCAGCTGAAGAAGAAAAGACTGAATTCGACGTTGTGCTGAAAAGCGCAGGCGCTTCGAAGATCAACGTGATCAAAGAAGTTCGCGCGATCACCGGTCTGGGCCTGAAAGAAGCTAAGACTCTGGTCGAAGCTAACGGCAAAGTCAAAGAAGCTGTGTCCAAGGACGAAGCTGACGACATCAAAGGCAAGCTGGAAGCAGCTGGCGCCGAAGTCGAAGTGGTCTAAGTCACCGCTTCAGAGAGGTTGGACCGACGTCCCTAGTGGTGTCTGTTCATACTCTCGGAAATTTGGCTGGGCCCGGAAATTCCGGGTCCAGCCGAACCTGTCTTAGCAAGGACCTGATCGTGTCAGGTGTTTTCTAAGGCGAGGTTATATGGATCGGGAGGCCGCCATTCGGGACGGTGGCCATGAATTGATCCGACAGCGCTGTCTCGTATGGGCAAGGAACCGGAACCCGGCGGCATCCTTGACCGGTGAGAATTTGAAAAGGTGACATCTGACATGGCTCAATCGTTCCTTGGCCAGAAACGTCTTCGTACATACTACGGCAAAATCCGCGAAGTTCTGGAGATGCCGAACCTCATTGAGGTGCAGAAATCTTCTTATGATCTTTTCTTGCGCTCTGGCGATGAACCCCAGCCGTTGGACGGCGAAGGCATCAAAGGTGTGTTCCAGTCGGTATTTCCGATCAAGGATTTCAACGAAACTTCCATTCTGGAATTCGTGAAATACGATCTTGAGAAGCCCAAGTACGACGTCGAAGAATGTATGCAGCGCGACATGACCTATGCGGCTCCGCTGAAGGTCACCCTGCGTCTTATCGTGTTTGATATCGATGAAGATACCGGTGCAAAATCGGTCAAGGACATCAAAGAACAGGACGTGTTCATGGGCGACATGCCCCTGATGACACCGAATGGTACTTTTGTCGTCAACGGCACCGAGCGCGTTATCGTATCCCAGATGCACCGTTCGCCTGGTGTGTTCTTTGATCACGACAAAGGCAAAACCCACTCTTCGGGTAAACTGTTGTTTGCTTGCCGCATTATCCCGTATCGCGGCTCGTGGCTGGACTTTGAGTTCGACGCCAAGGACATCGTCTTTGCCCGTATCGACCGTCGCCGCAAACTGCCTGTGACCACCCTGCTGTATGCTCTGGGTCTGGACCAGGAAGGCATCATGGATGCCTATTACGAAACCGTCAGCTACACCCTGGAGCAGGGCCGTGGTTGGGTTACCCCGTTCTTCCCCGAGCGTGTCCGCGGTACCCGTCCGACCTATGATCTGGTTGATGCCAAGACTGGCGAAATCATTGCCGAAGCTGGTAAGAAAATCACCCCGCGCGCAGCCAAAAAGCTGATCGACGAGGGCGCAGTTTCCGATCTGCTGGTTCCGTTTGATCACATCCTGGGCAAATTTGTTGCCAAGGATATCATCAACGAAGAGAACGGTGCCATCTATGTCGAGGCCGGCGACGAGCTGACCATGGAATACGACAAGGCTGGTGAACTCATTGGTGGGTCCCTCAAGGACCTGATGGATGCGGGCATCACCGAGATCCCCGTACTGGACATCGACAACATCAATGTCGGTCCTTACATGCGCAACACTATGGCGGCAGACAAGAACATGGGTCGCGACACCGCGCTTATGGACATCTACCGCGTTATGCGTCCGGGTGAGCCACCCACCGTCGAAGCCGCTTCGGCGCTGTTCAACACATTGTTCTTTGACAGCGAACGTTATGATCTGTCGGCTGTTGGCCGGGTGAAGATGAACATGCGTCTTGCTCTGGACGCGGACGACACTGAGCGGACGCTGCGCAAGGAAGACATCATTTCCTGCATCAAAGCGCTGGTTGACTTGCGCGATGGTCGCGGCGGTGTCGACGACATTGACCACCTCGGCAACCGTCGTGTGCGGTCCGTTGGCGAGCTGATGGAAAACCAGTACCGTGTTGGTTTGCTGCGTATGGAGCGTGCCATCAAAGAGCGCATGTCGAGCGTCGAAATCGACACTGTTATGCCGCAGGACCTGATCAACGCCAAACCGGCTGCTGCCGCTGTGCGTGAATTCTTTGGTTCCTCGCAGCTGTCGCAGTTCATGGACCAAACCAACCCACTGTCCGAAGTGACACACAAACGCCGTCTCTCGGCGCTTGGCCCTGGCGGTTTGACCCGCGAGCGTGCTGGCTTTGAAGTGCGTGACGTTCACCCGACCCACTATGGTCGGATGTGCCCGATTGAAACGCCTGAAGGCCCGAACATTGGTCTGATCAACTCGCTGGCCACTTATGCCCGCGTGAACAAATACGGCTTCATCGAAACACCTTATCGTGTGGTAACCGACGGTCACGTGACCGACGAAGTTCACTACATGTCAGCAACCGAAGAAATGCGTCACACTGTGGCGCAGGCCAACGCGACGCTGGACGAGAACGGTAACTTCATCAACGAGCTGGTCTCGACCCGTCAGTCGGGCGACTACACACTGGCGCAACGTGAAAACGTTGACCTGATCGATGTGTCGCCCAAGCAGCTGGTCTCGGTTGCGGCCTCGCTGATCCCGTTCCTCGAAAACGACGATGCGAACCGGGCCCTGATGGGTTCGAACATGATGCGTCAGGCGGTTCCGCTGCTGCGTGCCGAGGCTCCGCTGGTCGGAACCGGTATCGAAGAAGTTGTGGCCCGTGACTCTGGTGCTGCATACATGGCGAAACGCGCCGGTATCGTTGACCAGGTCGACGCCCAGCGTATCGTTATTCGTGCAACTGCTGATCTGGAACTTGGTGACGCAGGCGTTGATATTTATCGCATGCGCAAATTCCAGCGCTCAAACCAGAACACCTGCATCAACCAGCGTCCGCTGGTGAAGGTAGGCGACACAGTGATCAAAGGCGAAGTTATCGCCGATGGTCCGTCGACTGATCTGGGCGAACTGGCCTTGGGTAAAAACGTGGTCGTCGCGTTTATGCCTTGGAATGGTTACAACTACGAAGACTCCATCCTGATCTCCGAGCGTATCGCGCGGGACGACGTGTTCACTTCGGTTCATATCGAAGAGTTCGAAGTCGCCGCCCGTGACACCAAGCTTGGCCCAGAAGAAATCACCCGTGATATTCCGAACGTCGGCGAGGAAGCTCTGCGCAACCTCGACGAAGCGGGTATCGTTTACATCGGTGCCGATGTAGAACCGGGCGACATTCTGGTTGGTAAGATCACCCCCAAGGGCGAAAGCCCGATGACGCCAGAAGAAAAACTGCTGCGCGCCATCTTTGGTGAAAAAGCCTCGGACGTTCGCGATACCTCGCTGCGTGTGAAGCCGGGTGATTTTGGCACGATCGTCGAAGTGCGCGTCTTTAACCGCCACGGTGTGGAAAAAGACGAACGTGCGATCCAGATCGAGCGTGAAGAAGTTGAACGCCTGGCCCGTGACCGTGACGATGAGCTGACAATCCTGGATCGCAACATCTATGCCCGTCTCAAGGGTATGGTTCTGGATCAGGTCGCCGTCAAAGGCCCACGTGGTATTCGCGGTGGCACTGTGATCACCGAGGACATGTTGACCTCGATGATCCGCAGTCAGTGGTGGATGCTGGCCCTGGAAGACGAGCAGGGCGCTCAGGCTGTTGAAGCCCTGAACGAGCAATACGAAGTGCAAAAGCGCGCTTTGGATGCCCGTTTTGAGGACAAGGTCGAGAAAGTCCGTCGTGGCGACGATCTGCCGCCAGGTGTGATGAAGATGGTCAAAGTCTTCATCGCGGTGAAGCGTAAGCTGCAGCCGGGTGATAAGATGGCCGGTCGTCACGGGAACAAGGGTGTTATTTCCAAGGTTGTACCGATGGAAGACATGCCGTTCCTGGCCGATGGTACGCCAGTTGACTTCTGTCTGAACCCACTGGGTGTGCCGTCGCGTATGAACGTTGGTCAGATCCTTGAAACTCACATGGGTTGGGCCGCACGTGGTCTGGGTATCAATATCGACGAAGCGCTGGGTGAATACCGCCGTTCCGGCGATCTGACCCCGGTTCGTGACGCGATGAAGCATGCTTATGGCGATGCCGTTTATGCTGATGGTCTGGTTGATATGACTGAGGCCGAGCTGGTCGAGGCTGCGGGTAACGTGACCAGTGGTGTTCCGATTGCGACACCGGTCTTTGACGGTGCCAAAGAGGCAGACGTCAACGATGCTCTGGTACGTGCTGGCTTCTCTGAAAGCGGTCAGTCGATCCTGTTTGATGGTCGCACAGGCGAGCAGTTTGCCCGCCCTGTTACCGTCGGCATGAAGTACCTGCTGAAACTGCACCACCTGGTGGACGACAAAATCCACGCGCGTTCAACCGGACCATACTCGCTTGTTACTCAGCAGCCGCTGGGTGGTAAGGCGCAGTTCGGTGGTCAGCGCTTTGGGGAAATGGAAGTCTGGGCTCTCGAAGCTTACGGCGCCGCCTACACCCTGCAGGAAATGCTGACAGTCAAGTCGGATGACGTGGCAGGCCGGACCAAGGTCTATGAAAGCATCGTCAAGGGTGAGGATAACTACGAAGCAGGCGTCCCAGAATCGTTCAACGTTCTGGTGAAAGAAGTTCGTGGCCTTGGCCTGAATATGGAACTCCTGGATGCGGAGGAAGAGTAGGGGCGGTCTCGCCCCACACTCATCCCATCCCAATTTGTAAGGACGCAAAATGAACCAGGAACTGACGAACAACCCGTTCAATCCGCTGACACCGCCTAAGGTGTTCGACGAGATCAAAGTCTCGCTGGCCTCGCCAGAGCGGATCCTGTCGTGGTCGTATGGCGAAATCAAAAAGCCAGAAACCATCAACTACCGTACGTTCAAGCCTGAGCGTGACGGCCTGTTCTGCGCACGTATCTTTGGCCCGATCAAAGATTACGAATGCCTGTGCGGAAAATATAAGCGCATGAAATATCGCGGCGTTGTCTGCGAAAAATGTGGTGTTGAAGTTACGCTTCAGAAAGTACGCCGCGAGCGTATGGGCCACATCGAGCTGGCCTCGCCAGTTGCGCACATCTGGTTCCTCAAGTCGTTGCCATCGCGCATCGGCCTGATGCTGGATATGACTCTGCGTGATCTGGAGCGGGTTCTCTACTTTGAGAACTACGTTGTGATCGAACCTGGTCTGACCGATCTGACCTATGGCCAGATGATGACCGAAGAAGAGTTCATGGACGCGCAAGATGCCTATGGCATGGATGCTTTCACCGCCAACATCGGCGCTGAAGCGATCCGTGAAATGCTGGCTGCGATCGATCTGGAATCCGAAGCTGACCAGCTGCGTGCCGATCTGGCCGAAGCCACTGGTGAGTTGAAGCCCAAGAAGATCATCAAGCGTCTGAAAGTTGTTGAATCCTTCCTCGAGTCGGGCAACCGCCCTGAGTGGATGGTTCTGACCGTGATTCCGGTAATTCCGCCAGAACTGCGCCCACTGGTGCCTCTGGATGGTGGTCGTTTCGCGACCTCGGATCTGAACGATCTGTATCGCCGCGTGATCAACCGGAACAACCGTCTGAAGCGTCTGATCGAATTGCGCGCACCTGACATCATCGTCCGCAACGAAAAGCGGATGCTGCAGGAATCTGTGGATGCGCTGTTCGACAACGGCCGTCGTGGTCGCGTAATCACTGGCGCCAACAAGCGTCCGCTGAAATCGCTGTCCGACATGCTGAAGGGTAAGCAAGGTCGCTTCCGTCAAAACCTTTTGGGTAAGCGCGTCGACTTCTCGGGTCGTTCGGTCATTGTGACTGGCCCGGAATTGAAGCTGCACCAATGTGGTCTGCCGAAAAAGATGGCGCTCGAACTGTTCAAGCCGTTCATCTACTCGCGTCTCGAGGCCAAGGGTCTGTCTTCCACTGTGAAGCAAGCCAAGAAGCTGGTTGAAAAAGAGCGTCCCGAAGTTTGGGATATCCTGGATGAAGTGATCCGCGAACACCCTGTCATGCTGAACCGTGCGCCAACACTGCACCGTCTTGGTATTCAGGCGTTTGAACCCACGCTGATCGAAGGTAAAGCCATCCAGCTGCACCCGCTGGTCTGCTCGGCGTTCAACGCTGACTTTGATGGTGACCAGATGGCGGTCCACGTTCCACTGAGCCTTGAGGCCCAGCTGGAAGCACGTGTTCTGATGATGTCGACCAACAACGTTCTGTCGCCTGCAAACGGCGCGCCGATCATTGTTCCGTCGCAGGATATGATCCTGGGTCTGTACTATGTGACCCTGGAACGTGAAGGCATGCCGGGCGAAGGGTCGGTGTTTGCATCGCTGGAGGAAGTGCAGCACGCACTGGACGCCAAGCAAATTCACCTGCACACCAAGATCACCGCGCGGGTCATGCAGATCGACGAGGAAGGTAACGAAGTTTACGAACGCTTTGAAACCACTCCGGGTCGTATGTTGCTGGGCGATCTATTGCCCAAGAACGCCAAGGCCCCATTCCACCTGGTCAACCGTCTGCTGCGTAAGAAAGAAGTGCAGACCGTCATTGACACTGTCTACCGTTACTGCGGTCAGAAAGAGTCGGTTATCTTCTGTGACCAGATCATGACGATGGGCTTCCGCGAAGCGTTCAAGGCCGGTATTTCGTTTGGTAAAGACGACATGCTGATCCCAGACACCAAGTGGCCGCTGGTTAATGAAACCCGCGACATGGTGAAGGATTTTGAACAGCAGTACATGGACGGCCTGATCACTCAGGGTGAAAAGTACAACAAAGTTGTTGATGCCTGGGCCAAGTGTAACGACAAAGTCACCGAAGCGATGATGGGCGCCATTTCGGCCTCCAAACGCGACGAGGCTGGCGCTGAAATGGAGCCGAACTCGGTTTACATGATGGCTCACTCCGGTGCGCGTGGTTCGGTTACTCAGATGAAACAGCTGGGCGGTATGCGCGGTCTGATGGCCAAGCCAAACGGTGACATCATCGAGACACCGATCATCTCGAACTTTAAAGAAGGTCTGTCCGTTCTGGAGTACTTCAACTCCACCCACGGTGCCCGTAAGGGTCTGTCGGATACTGCTTTGAAAACGGCGAACTCGGGTTACCTGACCCGTCGTCTGGTTGATGTGGCACAGGATTGTATCGTTCGCGATCACGACTGCGGCACTGATATGGCGATCACTGCGGTGGCGGCTGTCAATGATGGTGAAGTTGTTGCAACTCTGGGCGAACGTGTCCTGGGTCGTGTTGCAGCTGAAGACATCAAAAAGCCAGGCACCGACGATGTACTGGTGGCCCATGGCCAGCTGATCGACGAACGTATGGCTGACTCGATCGAAGAGGCTGGTGTTCGGTCTGCTCGTCTTCGTAGCCCGCTGACTTGTGAGGCCGAAGAAGGCGTCTGCGTCATGTGCTACGGTCGTGACTTGGCGCGCGGCACCATGGTGAACACTGGCGAAGCTGTCGGTATCATCGCGGCGCAGTCGATTGGTGAACCTGGTACACAGCTGACAATGCGGACCTTCCACATTGGTGGTGTTGCGCAGGCTGGTCAGCAGTCGTTCCAGGAAGCGGCAGTCGATGGTAAGATCGTCTTTGAAAACGCGCAGACCCTGACCAACGCCAGTGGCGAAGTCATGGTTCTGGGTCGTAGCATGAAGATGATCGTCCAGGATGAGCATGGTGAGGATCGGGCCAACCACAAGCTGGCCTATGGTTCCAAACTGTTTGTATCCGAAGGTCAGCAAGTGGCCCGCGGTGACAAACTGTACGAATGGGATCCCTACACTCTGCCAATCCTTGCTGAAAAGGCAGGTACTATTAAGTATGTCGATCTGGCGAACGGTATCGCACTGCGCGAAGAAACCGATGAAGCCACTGGTATGACACAGAAGATCGTCATCGACTGGCGCACTGCCCCCAAGGGCAGCGAGCTGAAGCCGGAACTTATTCTGGTTGATAAAGATGGCGAACCTGTCCGCAACGATCTGGGTCACCCAGTTCACTACGGTATGTCGGTTGACGCGGTTCTGTCGGTCGAAGACGGGGACGAAATCCAGGCTGGTGACGTTATTGCGCGTATCCCGCGTGAAGGCGCCAAGACCAAGGATATTACCGGTGGTCTGCCACGGGTTGCGGAACTGTTCGAAGCACGTCGTCCCAAGGATCACGCAATCATCGCCGAAATCGATGGCTACGTGCGCTTTGGCCGCGACTACAAGAACAAGCGTCGCGTCTCGATCGAGCCAGCGGATGAGTCAATGGAAACCGTGGAATACATGGTGCCCAAGGGCAAGCACATCCCGGTTCAAGAAGGTGACTTTATCGCTAAGGGTGAATACCTGATGGACGGTAACCCGGCTCCGCACGATATTCTTGCGGTTATGGGTGTCGAGGCACTGGCTGACTATATGATCGACGAAGTGCAGGATGTGTATCGTCTGCAGGGCGTGAAGATCAACGATAAGCACATCGAAGTTATCGTACGTCAGATGCTGCAAAAGTGGGAAGTTCTGGACAGCGGTGACACCACCCTGCTCAAGGGTGAACACGTCGACAAGCACGAGTTCGATCTGGCCTGTGCAAAAGCAGACTCCAAAGGTGGCCGTGCGGCCCGTGGCGAGCCGATCCTGCTTGGGATCACCAAAGCTTCGTTGCAGACCCGCTCGTTCATCTCGGCGGCATCGTTCCAGGAAACCACGCGGGTTCTGACCGAGGCTTCGGTACAGGGTAAGCGCGACAAACTGGTCGGTCTCAAAGAGAACGTCATCGTTGGCCGCTTGATCCCAGCCGGTACCGGTGGGGCCACGGATCGCGTGCGTAACATTGCTCAGGGCCGCGACAATGTCGTTCTCGAGGCGCGTCGCGAAGAGGCTGAAGCCGCTGCAGCTTTGGCCGCTCCGGTGATGGACGAAGATGTCATTGGTGGTGATGTGTTCGACAATCTGGTGGAAACTCCGGAAAGCCGCGATTGATCCGTTGATCATATGAATTGAAAAGGCCCTCGCACAGTGATGTGCGGGGGCCTTTTTTCTTTGGTCTGCATTTTCTTACACAGGAGACCTCTTTCCTTTTTTGACCGCAAGTGATTGGGTCAGAGGATATTAGACGGGGTGCCGGGGCGATCTATGGATCTGAATATTAAAATGGTTGGACTGTTGCGCTTTTCGGTGCTGAGCCCGACCTATTACTCTGAACGCTTCAATACACTGGACGAAACTGCTGCCCATCTGTTCTCGCCCGAGCGGATGGCGCTTCGGTTTCGGATTTTCGAATCCCTATGTCTGCCCTCTCTGATGCGGCAAAGCGATATGGATTATACGCTGGTGGTGCTGACCTCCAAGTTCATGCCCAAACCCTATTTATCTCATCTTCGAGCCTTGCTGAATCCATTGCCCAACGTGTTTTGCCGCGTTGTCGGCACTGGCGTTCATTACCGCTTGTTGAAACGCGCATATGCCTCGGTGCCGCTGGACAATGCCAGCCACCAGATCCTGTTTCGGCTGGATGACGATGATGCTGTAGATATCAATTTCGTGCGACGCACTAAACATATGGCACAGGGCATGATCCCTCTTCAGGGTGCAGAAACACCGTTTGTTCTTGCCAATAACCGAGGTTTTTATGTGCAAAAGGGTGAGGATGGCGTTGAAGTATACGACGCCTGTGAAAAGGCGCCGTTGTCCACCGGCACCGCATTGGTGTCCCCGGCTGGGCATGGCGCTAATCCGTATCGTTTCAATCACCGGAAATTTGCGCAGTACTTTAATACGTTTTCAGACATTTCGGTGCCGTCATTTGTGCGCACCATTCACGGCGACAATAAATCTGATCCAACTCAGATGGGCCTAACCCGGCAATGGGGTCAGGCACGGATTAAGTCCGGTTTGAAACAACATTTCGACCTGTCTGTGTCCGCCTTGGAGGAGTTGTTGCAATGACCGGGAACCAGCTTGGTGCGCTGCTGATGATGGGCAGTATGGCGGGTTTCACCTTTAACGATATGTTGGTGAAAACAATCGGCGATACGATGCCCTTGTCGCAAATTTTGACCCTGCGCGGCCTCGTTACTTCAATTCTGATTTACATACTGGCGCGGCGACTGGGTACGTTACATTGGAAATTTCCCCGGCGCGACTGGTGGCTGATTGCCGCGCGTTGCGTGGCAGAAGTTTCTGCAACCTATCTTTTCCTGACTGCTCTTATGGTGACACCGCTGGCAAATCTGACGGCGATTCTGCAAAGCCTGCCTTTGACCATCACGTTGGGCGCAGCTGTGTTTTTTGCCGAACCGGTCGGCTGGCGCAGGATGGCGGCCATTCTGGTAGGGTTCTGCGGTATCTTGTTGATCATCCGCCCTAGTGTGGATGGTTTTGGCGAGGGGACGCTTTATGCTCTGGCGGCAGTTCTGGCCATAACCGCGCGCGATCTGGTGACCAGACGTATGTCTACCGAGGTGCCATCTATTGTCGTGACGTTGATGGCCTCTCTCGTTGTATTGCTGTTTGCAGGCTTGGCCTCCACCCAAGTGTCCTGGGAACCGGTTTCTGCCAATGGCTTGGCCGCGGTGACTGGCGCCGCACTGTTCATTGTTGTGGGATACATATGCTCAGTCATGACGATGCGCGTTGGCGACGTCGCCTTCATTTCACCATTTCGCTACACAGGGCTACTCTGGGCGCTGTTGCTTGGCTGGTTGGTGTTTGGCGACTGGCCAGATGCACTGACCCTGCTGGGGGCGATGATCGTCGTCGCAACTGGCCTGTTTACGCTCTATCGCGAGCGTAAGCTCTCAGGCGGCTGAAAATGTCCGACGAATGTGATCCGAATCCATTGCAAACCGGGCGAAAAACTCGCCTTCCAATTCGCGGGTAAGGGGCTCGACCGAGAGAGGTTTTGCGGATTTTTGGCGGGAGTCGTTATAACCATTATGGGTTCGAACGAACATTGGGGCGTCGGTGATTGTTACGGTTGGCATAAATCGGTGAATTTTTTCATGTGCAAAGTTCATGATAGTCTGGCGACAGCCGCCTTCTACGTACATCCCCATAGAGGCCACATAATAAGGTTGATGAACTTCAACCGCCGCGATCCCCTTGGCGTCGACTTTAGCCACATAGCCACGGTTGAAGTCAAAGGCGACTGTCCGGTTTTTGGCAATCAATCCCGGGCAGTCTGAAACTGAGCCTCTAAGGCGCTCGATAAAATCCACCGAGATGGCGTCATCGTCATCATGGCGAAACTGCAGGCAGGGTTGTGCAGGATCGCGCCGTGCTGCGTTCAGGATTTCTTTCATCACCGGACGATGTCTGCGCGGTGGCTCCGCATGGATGCGGATTTGCGGAATATCTGCACACAGGTCATGCAGACGGTCAAAATACGGTTTGGGAAAGCTGTCGCCGATCACAATGATTAGATCAAAATCCTGGTCAGTCTGCGCCTTCAGACAGGGTAGGGCGACGGTCTCCATCAACCGAAACCGCTCTTCCAGACGGTGCGCGCCATAGAGAAAGGCGACCCGGTCTTCGATGGTTTCATGTTCGACCTGAAACCCACCATAGGCAGGGTATGAGAACCGGCACAGCCCTATGATTTGCATGAAATTTGACCCTGATCGAAAAATGTCTACGTATACTGCACTATGGCGCGCCGGATGGACGCGAGCAAGTTAGACAATAGTGTGTTTCAGCAAGGCGTGAAGCAGGCGGATGCGGCCCCCTTGGCCCCTGTTGACATCACATGCGACTCCCCATATACGCGCGATATCCGGCATTTGAGGTCTCCTCATAAGCCGATATCAAAACTGTAGTGGACCAAGATTCAAGCACCTATCGCGTGGATCCTCTGTAAACCCACCGCGTCGTTCACCTCGGAATGGGAGCGATTGCGGTTTTTGCGCTTGTGTTATCATAGCGTGAGAAATTGAGCCGCACGCGTCAGCGTGCATGACCATGAGTTGCAAAACGGGGAATGAACCGGAATGCCAACGATTCAACAGCTGATCCGCAAACCGCGGCAGCCTAAAGTAAAACGATCGAAGTCCATGCACATGCAAGGCTGTCCGCAAAAACGCGGCGTCTGCACACGCGTGTACACGACCACTCCAAAGAAACCTAACTCCGCTATGCGGAAAGTTGCCAAGGTTCGCCTGACCAACGGTTTCGAAGTGATCTCCTATATCCCAGGTGAAAGCCACAACCTTCAGGAACACTCCGTGGTTCTGATCCGTGGCGGCCGGGTAAAGGATCTTCCCGGCGTACGTTACCACATCCTTCGCGGTGTTCTGGATACTCAGGGCGTCAAAGACCGGAAACAACGTCGTTCGAAGTACGGCGCGAAGCGTCCTAAGTAAGGAGATCAGCAGATGTCACGTCGTCACGCCGCTGAGAAGCGCGAAATTCTACCCGACGCCAAGTTTGGTGATCGTGTATTGAGCAAATTCATGAACAATCTGATGATCGATGGTAAAAAATCGACCGCAGAGCGGATCGTTTACAACGCAATGGATCGCGTTGAAAACAAGATCAAACGTTCGCCAGTCGAAGTCTTCCACGAAGCCCTCGACAACATCAAACCATCGGTCGAAGTTCGTTCGCGCCGCGTGGGTGGTGCAACCTACCAGGTTCCGGTTGAAGTGCGCCCCGAGCGTCGCGAAGCCCTGGCCATCCGTTGGTTGATTAACGCGTCTCGTGCCCGCAACGAGAACACCATGGAAGAGCGCCTTGCAGGCGAGCTTATGGACGCTGTCCAGTCCCGTGGTTCCGCCGTTAAAAAGCGCGAAGACACCCACAAGATGGCCGATGCGAACAAAGCATTCAGCCATTACCGCTGGTAACCTCTAAAGGATTAGGACGAGAACAATGGCTCGCGAATATCCCCTCGACCGCTACCGTAACTTCGGGATCATGGCGCACATCGATGCAGGTAAAACTACCTGTTCCGAGCGCATCCTGTTTTATACTGGTAAGTCACACAACATCGGCGAAGTGCACGACGGCGCTGCTACCATGGACCACATGGAGCAGGAGCAAGAGCGCGGAATCACCATCACCTCGGCTGCGACCACCACTTTCTGGGAACGCACCGAAGACGGTGACACTCCGGATTCTGAAAAGCACCGCATGAACATCATCGATACCCCTGGCCACGTTGACTTCACGATTGAAGTTGAGCGTTCGCTGGCGGTTCTCGATGGTGCGGTTGCACTGCTTGACGCCAACGCTGGTGTTGAACCTCAGACCGAAACCGTGTGGCGTCAGGCTGACCGCTACAAGGTTCCGCGTATCGTGTTCGTCAACAAGATGGACAAGATCGGCGCTGACTTCTTCAACTGTGTTGAAATGATCGCCGACCGTACCGGTGCCCGCCCGATGCCGATCCAGTGCCCAATTGGCGCTGAGACCGAGCTTGAAGGCATGGTTGACCTGATCACCATGAAAGAATGGGTTTGGGCTGGCGAAGATCTGGGCGCATCCTGGGAGCAGCGTGAAATTCGCGCTGAGCTTAAGGACAAGTGCGACGAGATGCGCAGCGAGATGATCGAATTGGCCGTCGAAATGGACGACGATGCCATGGAAGCCTATCTCGAAGGTGAAGAACCAACAGTTGAAAAACTGCGCGAGCTGATCCGTAAGGGTACGCTGGCCATGTCTTTCGTGCCGGTTCTCTGTGGGTCCGCGTTCAAAAACAAAGGTGTTCAGCCTCTGTTGAACGCTGTGATCGACTTTCTGCCTAGCCCAATGGACGTTGTCGATTACATGGGCTTCCTGCCCGGTGATGAAACCGAAGAGCGTAACATTGCGCGTCGTGCAGACGACGACATGCCGTTCTCGGGCCTGGCGTTCAAAATCTGGAATGACCCCTTTGTGGGATCGCTGACCTTTACCCGCATTTACTCCGGTAAATTGGAAAAGGGCGACTCATTCCTGAACTCGACCAAAGGCAAAAAAGAGCGCGTTGGCCGCATGATGATCATGCACTCCAACGACCGTGATGAAATCGCCGAAGCATTCGCTGGTGACATTATCGCTCTGGGCGGACTGAAAGACACCACAACGGGTGACACTCTGTGCGCGATCAACGACCCGGTTATCCTGGAAACAATGAACTTCCCCGATCCTGTGATCGAGATTGCCATTGAGCCCAAGACCAAGGGCGATCAGGAAAAGATGTCGACTGGCCTTCAGCGTCTGTCTGCAGAAGATCCTTCCTTCCGTGTTGAAACCGATTTTGAATCGGGTCAGACCATCATGAAGGGCATGGGCGAACTTCACCTGGATATCCTGGTGGACCGTCTGCGTCGTGAATTTGGTGTTGATGCCAACATCGGTGCGCCTCAGGTTGCTTACCGCGAGACCATCGGTCACGAAGTCGAACATACCTACACCCACAAGAAACAGTCTGGTGGTTCGGGTCAGTACGGCGAAGTGAAGCTGCTGATCACTCCAACAGAAGCGGGCGAAGGTTTCTCCTTCGAATCCAAGATTGTTGGTGGTGCGGTGCCTAAGGAATACATTCCTGGTGTTGAAAAAGGCATCAAGTCTGTCATGGATAGCGGCCCTCTGGCTGGCTTCCCTGTGATCGACTTCAAGGTGCAGTTGCTCGACGGTAAGTTCCACGATGTTGACTCCAGCATTCTGGCCTTCGAAATCGCTGCACGTATGTGCATGCGTGAAGGTATGCGCCTTGCTGGCGCCAAGATGCTTGAGCCAATCATGAAAGTTGAAGTGATCACTCCGGAAGAATATACCGGCGGTATCATCGGCGATCTGACATCGCGTCGTGGTCAGGTGACTGGACAAGAGCCTCGTGGCAACGCAATTGCCATCGACAGCTTTGTGCCTTTGGCCAACATGTTCGGCTACATCAACACTCTGCGTTCGATGAGCTCGGGCCGCGCCCAGTTCTCGATGCAGTTTGACCACTACGATCCGGTTCCGAATGCGATCTCGGAAGAGATCCAGGCAAAATACGCGTAAGCGTCTGATATTTAGCGGGTGCGCGATCGTCGCGCGCCCGCCTCAAACACATAGGAGGCCATCATGGCTAAGGAAAAGTTCGAACGTAACAAACCACACGTCAACATCGGCACCATCGGCCACGTTGACCACGGCAAAACCACGCTGACCGCAGCGATCACCAAGTACTTTGGTGACTTCCAGGCCTACGACCAGATCGATGGCGCTCCGGAAGAAAAAGCCCGTGGTATCACCATCTCGACCGCGCACGTTGAGTATGAAACCGAGACCCGTCACTATGCTCACGTTGACTGCCCCGGCCACGCCGACTACGTCAAAAACATGATCACTGGTGCGGCTCAGATGGATGGCGCCATCCTGGTTGTGAACGCAGCTGACGGCCCAATGCCGCAGACACGTGAGCACATCCTGCTGGGCCGCCAGGTTGGCATCCCTTACATGGTTGTCTACATGAACAAAGTTGACCAGGTTGACGACGAAGAGCTGCTGGAACTGGTGGAAATGGAAATCCGCGAGCTGCTGTCTTCGTATGAATACCCTGGCGACGACATTCCTGTGATCCCTGGTTCGGCTCTGGCCGCCATGGAAGGTCGCGACAACGCAATCGGCGAAGATTCGATCAAAGCGCTGATGGCTGCTGTGGACGAGTACATCCCAACACCAGAGCGCGCTGTTGACCAGCCGTTCCTGATGCCTGTGGAAGACGTGTTCTCGATTTCCGGTCGTGGTACAGTTGTGACCGGCCGTATCGAGCGTGGCGTGATCAACGTTGGCGACGAAATTGAAATCGTTGGCATCCGCGACACCAAGAAAACCACCTGTACCGGTGTTGAAATGTTCCGCAAGCTGCTGGACCGTGGTGAGGCTGGCGACAACGTTGGCGCATTGCTGCGTGGTGTTGACCGTGACGGCGTTGAGCGTGGCCAGGTTCTGTGTGCACCTAAGTCGGTGAACCCACACACTAAGTTCGAAGCCGAGGCTTATATCCTGAACAAGGAAGAAGGCGGTCGTCACACACCATTCTTCGCCAACTACCGTCCTCAGTTCTACTTCCGTACAACTGACGTCACCGGTACTGTTGTTCTGCCCGAGGGCACCGAAATGGTGATGCCAGGCGACAACCTGAAGTTCAACGTTGAGCTGATCGCACCAATCGCCATGGAAACCGGCCTCCGCTTCGCGATCCGCGAAGGCGGCCGCACCGTCGGCGCTGGTGTTGTCTCCAAAATCGTCGAGTAATCACAGCTCTGCTGTGAGGGCGACAGGGGCTTTTGCCTAGGCAAAAGCTCCCGCAAGCCACACCGATGAGACGATAGAAAGGGCTGCCCCAGGGCGGCCCTTTTTCATTTAGGGCCCGCCAGTCCCCGCATCGACTGTTCCGATGCCTCGGTCAGTGGCACCATCAGTTCAATCTCTAGCCCCTCAATCAGCGCATCCTGGCACGAGGCGAGCTTTCCCAACAATGAACTGAGTTCCATCACTGGCCCGTTGGGCAGTGCGAGACGGATCGGCAGGAAAATTGGAACTTCACCCAACTCGCCCAGATGGTGCTCCATGCCGGTAAAACGCCCCTGAGACTGGGCGGTACGCAAAACTTGAGCGATCCGTGGGCTGTGGGCAGCGGCGCGCTGAAGACGATAAAACAAGATGCCAGCGGCCTCATCCCAGTTTTGAACCAACCCCTGAAACATCTCGCTCATCATGACTTCCAGAAGGTTTGGTGGCGCATTGCCCTGCGGCATCAACCCGCCAAAAATCTGATCAAACGCTGAATTGCTGCGCAAGACATTCCAATCCGGGTCCAAAACCAGCGCCGGGAAGGGCCAGTTTTTCAGGACCCTTACTTCAATCATATCTAATGCGGCATGGATCTCTTCTGATCTTATATCGCGCTGTGCATAGGGATTGGCCAACCCAGATGCGTCGTAGATATTGACCCGTTGAGCGATATTGAGGTCCAGCGTCCTGCAGATGCGAGCCAGAAACGATGCGGTTGGCAGAGAACGACCTGTTTCCAAGAACGACAGATG
Source organism: Parasedimentitalea marina (assembly GCF_004006175.1). Classification (GTDB taxonomy): domain Bacteria; phylum Pseudomonadota; class Alphaproteobacteria; order Rhodobacterales; family Rhodobacteraceae; genus Parasedimentitalea; species Parasedimentitalea marina. The sequence continues at coordinate 3,669,068 of NZ_CP033219.1, read as the reverse complement.
TCGTTGAGTTGAATCCAATGCCAATGCCAGTTTGGCTTGCGACATTCCACGTGCAGCTCGGATGTCTTTCAAGACGTGGCCAAAAGAAGTCATTTTATTCCCTCCAAGGGAATTGCTGTCATTCCCTGCCGTTTCTAACTTGGCCCGGATAGCAATGGCAAAGGACTTCTCATGCTGACTTGGATTTTATTGGTGTTGATATTGTACTACGCGGGCCTGTTTCTGCCTTCGATGTTTTTGATCCCCCAAATAGGGGTTGGGGCCTATCTTGGATCTCGCGACGGGGATCCGTCCCCGGTGACGATCCATGCACGTGCCCAGCGGGCACACCGGAACTTTCAGGAAAACCTGGCTCCATTTGTTGTTCTTGCCACCCTGGCGCTGGTATTGCCTGATGTGAAGGTTGAACAAGCCACCCTGGGGGCAACGGTGTTCTTTTTTGCCCGCCTGGTCTACCTGCCGACCTATCTGATGGCTGTGCCTGTCATTCGGTCTGCCGCCTACACAGTGGGCTTCGTTGGGCTTATCCTGATGGGGCTGGCTTTGATGTGACGCTACTGGGGGCTTACTGGGGCGTGGTTGGACAACTGCGCCCCACAGCGGCGTCACTGGCGTCTGTAATCCTGTCCAAAGCAGCTTCAAGGCTGAGGCGCAGATCCTCGGCCTGTTCTGGCGTCGGTTTGCGCGGCACTTGCTCGTCCCATTCTTCGCACATCAGAACACCGCGCGAGAATGGCACAGGTAGCATCTGTTTGTCCCAGGTGGGCATCTTAACCGTCCGACGTTGGGCAAAACTGATTGTAAAGACCCGACAGCCGGAACTGCGGGCCCAGATGATTGGGACGCCTGATGAGACACGGGCAGGTCCACGTGGACCATCAGCGGCAATACCAACCGAGCTGCCATTCTTGATGCGACGCAGCACCTCGCGTGACAGGGCAACATGGCGCTTGCGGCTGGACATCGGAATGGTGTCAAAGCCCATCCGCTCTTGCACCTTGCCCGCCAGACGGCCCGCGCGGGCCGCAGAGGTCAGGGTGCAGATACGTCCCTTTGTGGAATCAAACAGGTAGGGAGACATAATCAACCGCTGGTGCCACAAAACCATGATCACCGGCTCGCCTGCAACCACACTCGCCTCCATTGCGTCAAATCCGCTGCGTGTCCAGCGAGAGCTGCGATAGCAGAACTTTACATAAGCCGTGATCAACCCTTCGACGGCCGAGTTAAAGGCGTTGCTATCTGCAATTTTTCTTCTCAGGCTCAAGCGAAAAGTCCTCTTTTTTCCTTCTCTTAAAGCAAGGAATGGGAATCGCAAAGATCAGCAGGTGCAAGGTTCGCAAGTTGCTTGCAAAAAATCCGTTTTTCCTCTTGTCAGTCGGCTGTTGCTGGCTTAGGTCATGCCGCACTGCAGGGGTGTAGCTCAGTTGGTAGAGCGACGGTCTCCAAAACCGTAGGTCCACAGTTCGAGCCTGTGCACCCCTGCCAGTACAATCAAAGACTTAAGAGGTTTTGGTGGTAACCAGAGAGCTGGTTTCCCATAAAGTTTCCCAGAATCACGTTTTGTCTTTGTTCTGTTCCCGAAGATGGAACCCAGAGGCGGGTTCAAATGCCAGTCAATCCCAAGGATCGCGATATTTACTTTGAGCTGTGCAAGCCTCTGCAAAACCGTCCTTTGGTATATGTCTGCCGTTGCATGTTTTCAGCCCGGCTTTCTTTAGTGCCCTATTCTGTGGGCCATATGTGACGTTTCGCAACACGTACCATCGCGGCCAGTGCCGGAGAGTGCCGCCGCCCTGCAACGGTGACCAGTGAAACACAGCGCGAGACCTTGGGGTCCTCCAATGGCCGTGTGGTGATACCGTCCATTGAAGGCAGGTGCTCAGGCATGATCGAACATCCCAGCCCTGCTGCCACCATTGCTTGGACCCAGTCTTCGCGCTCTGACGAATAGCGAACGTTCACGTTGAGCGGACGTGATTTGCCGAGCGCCTCGTAGTGATCCGCGAATTCGCAATGAACGCGTGTAAGGTAATCGGCCCCCTTAAGGGTATCGATGCTTAGAGTATTGCTTTGCTGAAAGGCATGGCCTGCCGGAAACGCGACCACATAGCGTTCAAGATAGAGTGGAGTTGCGTAAAGGCTGTCGGGCAAGTTCGGCATCGCCATTAGTGCAACGTCCAGTTCACCAGCCGTCATCGCGGCGATCAACGCCGAGCCGGAGGCCTCTTTCAGCTCTAGTTCCAGATGGTGGACTTCTTCGCGCAGCCGCGCCAAAAATCCTACCATTCGCGTCGGCGCAATCGTCGACATCACACCAAGGCGGACTTTCATCGTGCCGTCGGTGAAAAATCCGGCTGCATCCTGTTTCGCGGCCATGCTTGCTTCGGCCATCCTGTCGATATGCGGCTTCACCCTGCGGCCCAACTCAGTGAGGATCGATCGATTGCGTTCGCGATGGAAAAGCGGCCCTCCGAATTCGTCCTCCAGCTTGCGAATGGCCTTCGTCAATGAGGGCTGCGCGACATTGCAGGACTCGGCCGCGCGTGTGAAATTCTCTACTTTGCACACTGCGAGAAAATACCGAACTTGATGCATTTCCATAGTCACTGCCTTTTGATCGGGGCCAATGTTTTGGTCAGAAGGCAATATGGAGTGAGAGTTTCGGTATGTCGATAGCCACTGGCTATTGAATCGAAAGGCTATCGATATTTCCAATTGAGGGATCAGGCTGGCATATTTTGGCTGTCACCTACGAACAAAACCGCAAACTGTATAGGAATATCCACCATGATCCGCAGAACCCTCACCTTAATTGCCTTCTCTGCTGCTCTCGCCACCAGCGCTTTCGCCGACACGACCAGCCGCAGTGGGCAGTTCACCGGTGCGTCGGACCACGTCACTTCCGGCGGCGTAACAATCACCAAGGATGCCGGGGGCTACGTTGTGCAGCTGGGGCCGAAATTCTCGCTCGACGGTGCCCCCGATCCCAAGGTCGGTTTCGGAAAAGACGGCAGCTATGTCGACGGCACCCTGATTGGCGCTTTGCACTCAAAAACCGGCGCGCAGAGTTTTCGAGTACCAGCCGACCTAAACGTTTCTGATTTTTCAGAAGTCTACATCTGGTGTGAACAGTTCTCCGTTCCCCTCGGCGTCGCGCTGTTGGACTAGGTCGATGTTGTGGCGCGAAGGGGGGCACTTCGCCCTTCGCGCTCTCATTCTGGAAATAAGGAGATAGATAAATGGCAGTAAATATGACGGGCGACCGTGCGTCCTCGGCTCCAGTCCCTGTTGCGATGGTTGTGGCGATCCTGATTGCGGGCAGCGTTGCAACGGTTGTGTTCGACCTTTTCGGGCAGGCTCTCAGCCCGCTTGCTGGATATGCCAAGCTTGCTCCGGTCGGGCTGGCAAATGGCACGATCAAAACTCTTTTCGGGGCGACAGTACCAGGGGCAGGGCACTTGCTGCATTTTCTCATCGGCCTGATCGGCTATCCCTTGGGTTGGATCTTGGTCGCACTGCCCCTTTCGGATCGATTGACACCCTGGGTCCCCAAAATTTTGATCGCCATAGCCTATGGCATCGGCCTCTGGATCTTCGCGCTGTACATTATGGCGCACTGGGTTGTCGGAATGCCCGCCTTCCTTGGCTTCACCGGCATCACGTGGGTCGCGTTGATCGGCCATGTCGTTTACGCTGTGACCTTCCTCGTAACGCATGATTGGCTAGAGCGCCGCTAAGCCCCGTCACCTGTTGCCTGAAAAAAAACGTCTGGTCTTTGCGCTGGGCGCGGGCTTCAGGTTTGTGCTCGGACTGGGCCAATTGGGGCCTGCGGCACAGCGGGTAAGCTGGCCAAATCTACTGGTGTAGCAGGGGCTGCCCTTGAGGGATGGGGGTTCACTTGGGAAATGTTCGCTTTCATGTCGCCTTGAGAAAAGTCAGGTCGCGAAACAGACGGACAATGACGCCCGCAGGTTTTCACAATGCGATAACTTGAACGAGGGAAACTGATGTCTGTCACTGATCTGTCCGCTGTGTGCTCGCCTATTCATCAGGCCCGGGGCCTGCCCAATGCCCACTACATCGATGGGGCTGTTTTTACAGAAGAGAAACAGGCGCTGCTTTATAGCGAATGGGCCGGTTTGGCTGTGGCAGCTGATGTGCCCGAGCCAGGCGACGCCGTGCCGATTAGTTTTCTGGACATTCCGCTGTTGTTGATTCGCGACCGCAAAGGCGCGGTGCGTGTGTTTCAAAACACCTGCCGCCATCGCGGAATGATTCTGGTCGACGCGCCGCGCAAAATCGAAGGTGCAATTCGCTGCCCATATCACAGCTGGTGTTATGCTACGGATGGCAAACTTGTCAGCACACCGCATGTGGGTGGACCGGGCAAAAACACCCATGAAGGCATCGATCGTGACCTGCTTGGCCTGATTGAAGTCCGCAGTCATATTTGGCGGGATGTCGTCTGGGTCAACCTCTCAGGCGAGGCAGCGGCTTTTGAACAGGCCATGGCGGACGTCATCGCCCGCTGGGCAGAGTTTGACACTCCACTGTTTCATGGCGGTGCTGACAGTCGTTTCCAGTTGGACCTGAACTGCAACTGGAAACTGGCCGTCGAGAACTATTGTGAAAGTTATCACCTGCCATGGGTGCACCCGGGACTAAACAGCTACTCCCGGTTAGAGGATCATTACCATATCGAACAGCCCGGTGCATATTCCGGTCAGGGCACGTTGGTTTATCGCCAGCTCAAGAGTGATGAAGGCACGGTGTTTGCTGATTTTGACGGTCTGAGTGATAAATGGGACAAGGCGGCAGAGTATATTGCGGTCTATCCAAATGTGCTGCTTGGCGTGCATCGGGATCATGCGTTTGTGATCCTTTTACATCCTCAGGGACAAGGGAAGACACGCGAACATATCCATATCTACTACGCAACCACCGACACCGACGCCAACCTGCGCCAGCGCAATACAGAGCAGTGGAAAGAGGTGTTTGCCGAGGACGTCTTTGTCGTTGAAGGCATGCAGCGCGGACGCAATGCTCCGGGCTTTGACGGCGGTCGGTTCTCTCCGGCTATGGACGGGCCAACGCATTTGTTTCACGACTGGGTCGCAACACGCGTACAAGCGCATCGCGATCAGTCAACAGCGGCCGAATGACCCGTCTGAACAACCGGTTACTGGCTGCACATGCAGCCGGTGACACTCCGGCGCTGGTTGCCCTTTACACCGAAGCGGCCGACACCGCCGCAAGTCAGGACGCTATGGGGTTCTATCTGACACAAGCCTATATCTATGCGCTTGATGCGGGGCACGGCAGCGCAACAGTCTTGCATTCCCGTTTGGTGGAGATGGGGCGCGACAATTAAGCCTGCAGCCTAATTTCGCTAAGCGTCTCACCAACGGCAAAGCTACAAACTTTGCCGTCGTTCATCTGACCGCGTCAGCTCAGATCGTTGATTGTGCCAAACAGCATTGTTGCATTAATCCGGTGGTGGATTCATGTTGTGAAGCTAATGTGGTCGTTAGTTGGCGGTGAAATTGCTCTTCGCGATGGCGCCTCGTCAGAATTCGGGCTTTGTCGAAAACCTTTTGGGGCCGAGCTCATGGGCGAGACAATCGGTTTGAACCGGGTCAGAATCCTTTCCGTCGGGCCGCAGCCCCAATGCCATCCTGGCAGAAAACCCACCCGGAGGGTTTTGACTGCTGGTTGCGATCGTTTGACTTCTAAGGAGTATTTGGTGGCGGTACAGGGACTTGAACCCCGGACACGCGGATTATGATTCCGCTGCTCTAACCAACTGAGCTATACCGCCACTCTGTGTGCAGGCGATTTAGGAGTTTCACGGGGTGGGGTCAAGAGATAAATCGCTGGAATGGAGTATTCAGTTCGCTTTTTCCTACAGACCGGAATACCAGCCGTCCAAGCCGGGATCTGGGTGGCAAATCCTTGCTCAGGGCAGTTGTGCTATGGTCTCTCGAATGAAGGCGTTGCACTGTGCCGGAGCGCATATTGGCAGCATATGGCCCTGATCGGGCAGCATCTGACATTGCAAGCCAAACCGCTCCATCGTGGAGCCGTTCGTCTGCGGGTTTAGCACTGTGTCCTGATCGCCAAACAGCACCGCGCCAGGGGTTTTCAAGGCCGAGGCGTACCGGGCCGACTGCAGTGCAATGTTGCCGCTGCCCAGAGTCGCGTCCGCTGATGCTGTGATAAAGCTTTTTGGGCGCAGGCCTAATACAGCTCCGGCCTGGATCGGAAAGTCATCGGGGCAGGGGGAGGGGGCGAAAACCTGTTGTAGCACCTCGGCGGCACTGCATTGTGCCATCGGCACCGCCACGGTCTGTGCCATCACGCGACGCATAAACGGCGAGTGGACAATCAAGCCTTTGAAAACACCTGCCTCTTCAATTGGGTGGGTCAGTGGGGCCAGCAGCGCCAGGCCACGTATTTTATCTGGGGCATCCAGCGCCATGGCCAATGCAATGGCTCCGCCCAGTGAATGACCACACAGGATCGGTTGCTCGATCTTGAGTAAGTCGAGAAAGGATTGGATCATCTTCGCCTGTTCGGGCAGGATGGCCAGCCGATCATGGTCACGGGTTGAATACCCACATCCGGGACGGTCCAGAATGATAAGACGGAAATCCGGTGCCAGCAGGTCAGCCAAGGCATAGGTGAAATGCTGTAACTGCCCGGACAGCCCGTGGATCAGGACCAAAGGCGGGGCATCGGCGGGACCCATTTCGACATAGTGGATTACGCCGCCGGGAACGGGCTGAAACTTGCCAACCGGCGGCACCATCTCTTCGGCCTTGCGCGCCAGACGCCGGGTTTTCAAATGCGAGGCCGACAGGAAGGCAGCGGTCACGGCCACCGATGCAACGGCGAGAGAGTTTAAGACAGTCATATTCAGGGTCCATACCGTGAGGAAAATCTAAACGTCCACAGGATCCCGGAGTTCGGCCAGATTTGGAAGCGGTAATTGGTCTAGCAGTGTAAATACACGGTCCCGGCAGGCGACACCGCGCCAGGTCGGGGGGTGAAAGTCAGGTGGAAGATCTGGGTGGCGCAATACCACGCGACGCCAGCGATGGACGATCAGGGTACGCAGTGACGCCACTTGTGCGGAATTTAACCCAGCAGGCGGATCTGAGATCTTACTGACGACTTTTAGTAACGCATGACAGGAATTGGTCAGCTCGGTGGGGAAGAGTTGGGTTTTAAACCAGCCGGGCAATGAGAAATTGTCTGCCTCCAGCGCCAATAAATCATGGGACGTCTTTGGCTTAGGTCCGTAACCCAAAGCTGTGGTCCGGTTGATCGCAATGTAACCCGGCAGCAACAGCACCTCGTCCAAGGCCTCTTGGCCTCCGCCACCGTCGGCGATCAGCACGTGCAATTTTTGCGGTAAAACCGGGTCACGGGCATAAATCCGGGACGTGACAGCGGCGCATTGGTCGCGACCATATTGGGTCAGGTAATGGGTCGAGGCCCGGCCTGATCGTGCGCTTTCGATCCAGCCGTCTTTGCGCAAACGGTGCAGCGCAACCCGAATGGCCTCGGGTTTGATACCCATGGGCGTGATGATGCGGGTCAGTGCCGCACCGCTGATCTGATCGTTGGGCCGCTGTGCCATATCGCCGAACAACGATATTATAACCGACCAGACCCGTTGATTTTGTGGGTCGCTGAGTAGGCCAATGCTGGTTTCAAACCATTGGTTTTGGGATTGGATCATAAGGACTATGTAGGTCTCCCCAACCGGGGAGACCAGCCCAATTTCCTGCGAAGGCAAAGCGTTGCTTGCCCCGGGCGGGGGTGGCCCTAGTTGGCTTTGAATGCATTCATGGTGAGCAATTCATATTCGGCGACCTTTTCGTCTTCCTGATTGGACAGCGTGACGTGCCAGCGCACCTCGCCATACTCTTCGTTTCGGGGGGTCTTTTTCTTCACAGTCAGCCGGACCTTGATACTGTCACCGGCGGATACCGGCTTCATGAACCGCAGGTTGTCCAACCCGGTATTGGCCAGCACTGGTCCCTCATTGGGTTCGACAAACAGGCCCGCAGCAAAGGACAGGAGCAGATACCCATGTGCGACCCGACCGGGGAAGAACGGGTTCCGTTTGGCCGCGTCGTCATCCATATGGGCGTAAAACGTGTCGCCGGTGAAATTGGCGAATATCTCGATGTCGTCTAGCGTGACGGTGCGGGACGGGCTGTTCAGGGTCTCGCCGATTGCCAGCTCGTCAAAGGTGCGGGTGAACGGGTGCGCCGGGCCCTTGATTTCGGTGCTGCCGGGCACCCATGTCTGGCCAATCGCCGACAGGATGTCGGGGCTGCCCTGAATGGCGGTACGCTGCATATAATGCATCACGCCCCGTATTCCGCCCAGTTCCTCGCCGCCGCCGGCGCGACCGGGGCCACCATGCACCATATGGGGCAGCGGAGAGCCATGCCCGGTGCTTTCTTTCATCGAGTCGCGGTTGTTGAAATACAACCGCCCATGGTAGGCGCCAGCCCCCATAGCCACCTGCCGTGCGACGGCGGGGTCGCGGGTGATGACCGAGGCCACAAGTGAACCCTGACCCTTGTTCACCAGCGCAACTGCGTGATCGACGTCGCGGTAGCCCATGACGGTGGATACCGGGCCAAAGGCCTCGGTGTCATGGACCCGTTGGGCATTGTCGGGGTCGCCGCAGTGAAACAGCATCGGCGGCACAAACGCGCCCTTGTCGCCGTCGGCGCCATCCACAGTGAAATTATCCGGATCACCGTAAACTCGGGTTGCCTCTTGACCAATGATCGCAGCTTTTTCCAGCACATCGCGTTTCTGGCCGGCGCTGACCAAAGCACCCATGCGGGTGGTGTCCAGACGCGGGTCGCCAATCACCACTTTGTCCAACCGGGCAGACAGCGCGCCTATCACCGCCTCAACCTGGCCCTCGGGGGCGATGATACGCCGAATCGCGGTGCATTTCTGACCCGCCTTGGTGGTCATCTCGCGGCTGACTTCTTTGATGAACAGATCAAACTCGGGCGTGCCCGGCACCGCATCGGGCCCCAGGATAGAGCCGTTCAGGCTGTCTTGTTCGGCGACAAAGCGAACCGAGTTTTCCAGGATTACCGGGTTTGAGCGCAGTTTGAGCGCGGTATGGGCGGATCCGGTAAAACTGACCACATCCATCATACCCAGATGGTCCAGCATGTCGCCAAGACCGCCAGACACCAATTGCAGAGCCCCGGCAGGCAGAATGCCGCTGTCCAGCATCAGCCGCACGGCAAGTTCGGTGACATAACAGCTGTTGGTCGCCGGTTTCACAATCGCCGGAACGCCGGCCAGCAGGGTTGGCGCCAGTTTCTCAAGCATCCCCCAAACCGGAAAGTTGAAGGCGTTGATATGCACGGCCACACCCTGCAACGATGTGCAGATATGCTGCCCCAGAAAGCTGCCGGTTCGGCCAAGTTGTTCAACCTCGCCGTCCAGATAGACCTGGCCGTCCGGCATCTCGCGCCGACCCTTCGAGGCAAAGACAAACATGGTGCCAATGCCGCCATCCACATCGATCATGTGGTCGCTTTGGATGGCACCCGTGTCAAAAGAAGCTGCGTAAAGCGCCTGTTTGTGTTGGTTCAGATGCCCCGCCAGCGCCTTGAGCATCCGCGCTCGGTCATGAAAGCTGAGCGCGCGCAGGGCCGGGCCACCAACACTGCGGGCATGGTCCAGCATGGCCTGCACGTCTAGCGCGTCGTTGCCGGCCGTTGCGATGACCTCGCCAGTTATCGCACTGGCAATATGACGTGCCCCGGCCCCCGGAGCGATCCACTGACCACTGGCAAAACTGGAAACCTGTTGAATGCTCATTGGTGGGGGCTCCTTTGGGGGATGAAAAAGAAAGATGTGGAATTTATTGACCAACCGGTCGGTTTATGCAAGAAATTTGTTGGACCGCATATTTTGCGATCTGAATTGAGGGGGACGAATGACCGATAGTATTCTCACGGTGGATCACGGCACATGGGTCGAGATCACGCTGAACCGCCCGGACCGGCTGAATTCATTTAATGACGAGATGCATTATGCGCTGCGATCGGCGATTGTGGCGGCGCGCGATGCAGGGGCTAGGGCGATCCTGTTGACCGGCGCTGGGCGCGGCTTTTGTGCCGGGCAGGACTTGGGTGACCGGGATCCCTCTAAGTCGGACGGACCGCCGGATCTGGGCAATACCGTACGGACGTTTTACGCGCCGCTGGTGCGCCTGATCCGCTCGCTCAACTTCCCGGTTATCTGTGCTGTCAACGGCGTGGCTGCAGGGGCAGGGGCCAATCTGGCGCTGGCCTGTGATCTGGTGCTGGCCGGCGAAAGCGCCAAGTTCATCCAATCGTTTTCCAAGGTCGGCCTGATCCCCGACACCGGCGGCAGCTGGCATTTGCCACATCTTCTGGGTGAGGCGCGTGCCAAAGGTCTGGCGCTGACGGCTGAACCCTTGCCAGCCCGCAAAGCCGAGGACTGGGGCCTGATCTGGAAAGCACTCCCCGACGATGCCCTGATGGGTGAGGCGCGCGCCCTGGCTGAGAAACTGGCCAATGGTCCAACGCTGGGATTGGGGCTGACAAAACAGACCATACAGGCCTCGGCCACCGGCACGCTAAGCGACCAGCTAGAAATAGAAGAGGATGCGATGAAAACCTGCGGTGAAAGCGCGGATTACGCAGAGGGTGTCTCGGCCTTCCTACAAAAACGCACACCGGTGTTTAAAGGGAAATGACGATGACACCACAACAGCGCGCTGAAAGATCTGCGGCGGCCATGTGGGCCGATGATCACGCCTCGAAATGGGCGGGGATGGAAATCACCGCCGTAGACGAAGGCACCGCGACACTGGAACTGACAGTGGTGCAGCACCATTGCAATGGCCACGGTATCTGCCACGGCGGCGTCACATTCATGCTGGCCGACAGCGCCTTTGCCTTTGCCTGCAATAGCCGCAATCAGTCCACTGTGGCCCAGCACAACGTGATCAGTTTCACCGCACCGGGCCGTTTGGGTGACCGGCTGATCGCCTCTGCCCGCGAAGTCTCGCTGACCGGGCGCAGTGGTATCTATGACGTGACAGTCACCAACCAACAGGGCCAAAAGATCGCCGAGTTTCGGGGCATGTCCCGCGCGATCAAAGGCCAATTATTTGACGAATAGGATAAGGACGACCCCATGAAGGACCTGACCCCAAACAAGGCTGACCTGGATCCAATCGAAATCGCGTCGGTGGATGAAATCCGCGCTTTGCAGTTGCAACGGCTGAAAACGTCGCTGCGCCACGCCTATGATAACGTCGCCATGTACAAACAGCGGTTCGACGCGGCCGGCGTTCACCCGGATGATCTGCACACATTGGCCGATCTGGCCAAATTCCCTTTCACTTACAAAAATGATCTGCGAGACAACTACCCCTTCGGCCTGTTCGCGGTCCCGCGGGAGCAGATTATCCGTCTGCACGCCTCCTCTGGCACCACCGGTAAGGCCACGGTGGTGGGCTATACGCAGACTGACATCGACAATTGGGCCGATCTACTGGCCCGCTCGCTCCGGGCCTCGGGGCTGCGCAGGGGCGACATGGTGCACAACGCCTATGGCTATGGGCTGTTCACCGGCGGTCTGGGCGCGCATTACGGGATTGAACGGCTTGGCGCCACAGTGGTCCCCATGGGGGGCGGCCAGACCGAGAAACAGGTTGGGTTGATCACTGATTTCAAGCCCGACGGCATTATGGTCACGCCGTCCTACATGCTGAACATTCTAGAGCAGTTTCACAAACAGGGGCTAGACCCACGCGAAAGCTCGCTGTCGGTTGGTGTCTTCGGGGCTGAGCCCTGGACCAATGCTATGCGGCTCGAGGTCGAAGCGGCCTTTGATATGCACGCCGTGGATATCTATGGGCTGTCTGAAATCATGGGGCCGGGGGTGGCCAATGAATGCGTCGAAACCAAAGACGGGCTGCATATCTGGGAAGATCATTTCTATCCTGAAATCATCAACCCCGAAACCGGCGAGGTCTGCGAGGACGGTGAGATGGGCGAGCTGGTGTTCACCACTCTGACCAAAGAGGGCCTGCCCATGGTCCGCTACCGCACCCGCGACCTGACCCGGTTGCTGCCTGGCACTGCGCGCTCAATGCGGCGGATGGAGAAGATCACCGGGCGCTCGGATGACATGATCATCCTGCGGGGGGTGAATGTGTTTCCAACCCAGGTCGAAGAGCAGGTGATGGCAACGGGCGGGCTGGCGCCCTATTTTCAGATCGAGCTTTACAAATCCGGCCGCATGGACGCGATGCGGGTCTTTGTCGAGGCTGAGCCTGGCGCAGCGGATGAATTGTCCAAGACCGCCGCCTCGCGCATGCTGATCAAACGGATCAAGGATATCGTTGGTGTCTCGACCGAGGTCCTGGTTGGCGATCCAGGCTCAGTGGCCCGCTCTCAGGGCAAGGCGGTTCGTGTCATCGACAACCGCTCAAAGGGGTGACGCCATGGCCCGCACCATAGCCAAAGATCACGACCAAAAACGCAGTCAAATCCTGAAATCCGCAGCCAAGGTGTTTGCAGATCAGGGGTTTGACCGTGCCTCGATGTCGCAACTGGCGCGCGAATGTGGGATCTCAAAGGCCAATATCTATCACTACTATGACAGCAAGGACGCCATCTTGTTTGACATCCTCGACTGTTATTTGCGTGACCTGCGTGACCGCGTTTGCGGCATTGACCTGCAGGACATACAGCCGGATCAGCAACTGCACCGGATCGTGGCCGGGATCTTGCAGGCCTATCAGGGGGCGGATCACGAACATCAGGTGCAAATCAGTGCCATGTCTGCCTTGCCTGACGATCAGCAGAAATTGCTCAGGGCGTATCAGCGTGAGTTGGTTCAATTCCTCAGCGATACGCTCAACCGCGCCGCCCCGCAGGTCTTTGCCGATGATGCCGCCAAATTGCGTGCGGCGACCATGTCAGTGTTTGGCATGCTGAACTGGTATTACATGTGGAACTCAGGTGCAGGATCTCAGGCTCGCGAGGCCTATGCCAGCACCGTCGCCAACCTGACACTAAACGGGCTAAACGGGCTCTGACCGCGCTCCGGGCACCCGCAGCGCGCCGATAGGTGCGCTGCCATGCCCAACTGGATTGGGGGCCTCTTGTAGGCCGCCAGAACGGGCGGGAGCTTCGCGTTTTTGATCATGCAGAACGAAAAGGGCCGCCCTTGGAAAAGGGCGGCCCTAAATAGGATTGCAGCGAAAGCCGCAAGATCTGCCTTACAGCAGTTTCAGCGAACCAGCAGATTCTTTGCCGTCACGGCCAGTTTCCAGCTCGTAAGACACTTTCTGGTTGTCGTTGAGGCCGTTCAGGCCCGAACGCTCAACAGCAGAGATGTGTACAAATACGTCTTTTCCGCCTGCTTCTGGCTCAATAAAGCCGAAACCTTTAGTTGCGTTAAACCATTTTACGGTGCCGTTGGCCATCCGATTATCTCCAGTATGTCGCCCAAACAACGTGTAAGGGCTTGTGGTCGTTCAGTTATTACAATGCGGCCGGTGGAACCATGCCGACAATGTCATATGTCTTGCGCAGAATCGGCGCAGTGATATCTCGCGCCCGTTCTGCACCACGAGCAAGGATGCGGTCAATCTCTGTTTGATCATTCATCAACCTTGCCATCTCAGACGCAATTGGCGCCAGCTTGGCGACGGCCAGATCGGCCAGCATTGGTTTGAACTCACCAAATTGCTTGCCGCCAACCTCAGCCAGCACCGCGTCGACGGTTTGGTCGTTCAGTGCAGCGTAAATATTGATCAGGTTTCGCGCTTCGGGGCGGGCCTCCAGTCCTTTGGCCTCGCTTGGCAGCGCATCCGGATCAGTTTTTGCCTTGCGGATCTTCTTGGCCAGGGTGTCGGCATCATCGGTCATGTTGATGCGGCTGGCGTCCGAGGCGTCCGATTTCGACATTTTCTTGGACCCGTCGCGCAGGCTCATCACCCGGGTGGCTGCGCCCTCGATCACCGGTTCGGTCATCGGGAAGAAATCAACGCCATAGTCATGGTTGAACTTGGCCGCGATGTCGCGGGTCAGTTCCAGGTGCTGTTTCTGATCCTCTCCCACGGGGACATGGGTGGCGTGATAGACCAGGATGTCAGCTGCCATCAGCGCCGGATAGGCAAACAGCCCCAATGAGGCGTTCTGCGAGTTTTTACCGGCCTTGTCCTTGAACTGAGTCATCCGCTGCATCCAGCCCATGCGGGCGACACAGTTGAAGATCCAGGCCAGTTGGGCGTGTTCGGGGACCTGGCTTTGGTTGATCAGAATCGATTGCTCGGGGTCGATGCCACTGGCAATGAACCCTGCGCAAAGCTCGCGGGTGGATTTCATCAGGTCCTGGGGGTTTTGCCAGACAGTGATCGCATGCAGGTCCACCATGCAATAAACGGTCTCGAAGTCCGAGCCCTGCATATCAACAAAGCGCTTGATTGCGCCCAAGTAGTTGCCCAGATGCAGGTTGCCGGACGGCTGAATGCCCGAGAACACACGTGGGGTAAAACTGGTTTCGCTCATCTGGCGATAACTCCTGTCTGGAATTACGATCCCCGGTGGCTTACCCATGGGTTCGACCATCGTCAACAGGCGCTAAGGTCTGTGAAGGTCAAACACGGCCAATAGTGGCTAAGGAGTTATCATATGAGCAGCAATCCCAATCCCTCCCCGGTTAATTCTTTGCCGCCTGCTGTGGTGGCGCTGGTTCTGGTTATCATGGGGATCGAAGCGACATTCTCGCTGGGTGCCCGCGGTATCATCGGCGGCCCCGGCGCGGTTGGGTGGCGGCTAGAGGCCCTGCAGGTCTATGGATTTTCCAGCGAGATTTTCTGGTGGATGTGGGAGACGGGGCACTGGCCGGCTGAGCACCTGATCCGCTTTGTCTCATATGCCTTTGTGCACGGCGCCTTTACCCAGGCGCTGTTTGTCTGTGTCTTTGTGCTGGCGATGGGCAAAATGGTGGGCGAGGTCATGGGCGATCTGGCCATGGTGGTGATTTTCTTGCTGTCCGGCATTGGCGGGGCACTGGGATACGCGGTGCTGGTGAACGCGCAGTTTCCGCTGTTTGGAGGCTTTCCTGCCGTTTATGGCCTGATTGGTGCCTTTACCTATATCTTATGGCGGTCGCTGGCGCTGGTCGGCGCCCAGCAAAGCCGCGCCTTTACACTGATTGCGTTTCTTCTGGGCATACAATTGATTTTTGGCCTGATCTTTGGTGGCCAAAAAGATTGGGTGGCGGATCTAGCAGGCTTTGCCACAGGGTTTGGCTTGTCGTTTTTCCTGGCCCCCGGCGGTTGGGCGCGGATGCGCGGTAAGATCCACCGTGACTAATCAGGGCGCGCCTGAAACAGGCTCTCCCGCCCCCTGATGGCTCATCACAGATGAGCCCCCAGGCGTTGGGCGTGGCGCCGCGCTATCGCGCGGCGCGGTGGCGGTCTCTTGCTGGGGTCATGTTTGGCCGCCACGGCGCATGGCGCGTTTTAGGTCACCCAGCCGAAAAGCGCCCAGCATCTGACCGGCGCCGAAATAGCTGACTGCACCCAGCACAATCAGTCCGAACAGTGCCAGATAGCGCCAGCGGGGCAGGGCAAAGGCCCAGTCAAAACCTGTGACTGCTGCAAGCAGCACCGCACCCATCACCACCGAGGCCGCCACGATCCGCCAGACACGGCGGTGAAAGCGTGCGTCAAACCGGGCCACTTCACCCATGCCGCGGGCCCCGAACGCCAGCAGTGCCACCATCACCCAGCCGGCGGCCGAGGCTGCGATGGCAGGTGCGATCCATCCCACCACTGGTTTCAGGCCAAAGGCCAGGGCTGCGTTCACCACCATCGCCACCAGCGCGTAGTGGAACGGAGACCGGGTATCCTCGCGGGCGAAATAGAGCGGTTGCAGCAGTTTATGCAACACGAACGAGGGTAGGCCCACGCCATAGACTGCGACTGCTAGGGCAATGGCGGCAACATCGTCGGGGCCGGTTGCACCGCGTTCATACAGCACCGACACCAGCGGCAGCGGCATCACCAGAAAGGCCACGGTGGAAGGGATCGTCAGCATCAGAGAGAACTCTCCGGCCCGCGATAGTGCATCCCGTGCACCACTGTCGTCACCGGCGCGCAACCGGCGAGACAGGTCCGGCAGCAACACAATGCCCACGGCGATGCCAACCACACCCAGCGGCAGTTGATACAGCCGATCTGCAACAAACAGCCAGCTTACGGCGTTCTCGATATCCGAGGCCACCACTTGGCCAACCACCAGATTGATCTGGGTGACACCCATGGCCAGCGCAGCCGGAACGGCGACCCGCACCAGGTTGCGCATCTCGCGGGACAGGCCTGGGCGGCCGGGGCGCAGGCGAATGCCGGCCCGCCCGGCGGCCGTCCAAACCAGTGCCAATTGCGCCAGGCCGGCCACTGGAATGGTCCAGATCAGCCAGTTGATTACCTCGCCGCCAACCACAGCCCCCACCACCATGGCGGTGCAGGCAAAGATATTCAGCAGCACCGGAGCGGCGGCAGCGGCGGCAAAGCGCCCCATGGCATTCAGCACACCGGAAAACAGCGCTGCCAGTGACATGAACAGAATGTAGGGAAAGACGATGTAGCCAAAGCCAACGGTCATGTCGAACCGCGCATCACCAGCAAAGCCCTGGGCCGTGACCCAGACCAACCCGGGCATGAACACCATGCCCAGCCCCACCAGAACCAAAACCGCCAGTAACAGCAGATTGAACGCTGCTTGGGCAAACCCCTGCGCGTCCTCGCCCGCCTCTAGCTTTTTGGCGAACATCGGCACAAAGGCCGCGTTAAAGGCGCCCTCGGCAAAGAACCGGCGGAACATGTTGGGCAGGCGAAACGCCGCGACAAAGGCATCCATGACCGGACCGGGGCCGACATAGGCAGTCAGCAGGATCTCGCGGGCAAAGCCCAACACCCGGCTGGCCAGTGTCCAGAACCCTACAGTCAGGAATCCGGATAGCAGTTTTATGGGTTTCATGTTTGGGCCCGTTTTGCGCCGTCTGTGATTGCCACGCGCAGTTTATTCTCAAGGAAATCCTGCTTTGACTTGGCGTGGTATTTCAACCCGAACATATCCTTGACATAAAAGGTGTCTACCACCTGTTCACCATAGGTCGCGATCACCGCATTGGCGACATAGACGTTTGTGGTGGCAAAGGTCCGGGCCAGATCGAACAGCAACCCGGGCCGGTCGCGGGTGTCGACCTCGATTATGGTGTAGATCTCGGATCCTTCGTTATCAAAGGTGATATGGGTCGGAACCTGGAAGGCGCGTTCGCGTTTCTTGATCTTGTCACGTGATTTCAAGGCATCCCGTGCCACCACTTCACCATTCAGCGTCTTGCGGATCATTTGGCTTAGACGCGGCAGGCGCGACGCCTCAAAGGGGCTGCCATCGGCATCCTGAATCCAGAAGGCATCAGTGACATAGCCATCTTGGGTGGTGTACGAGCGGGCATCGACCACATTGGCCCCAACCAGCGCCAGCGCACCAGCCACGCGTGAGAAGATGCCGGGGTGATCGGGCATCACAAAACAGGCGCGCGTGGCATCGCGGTCTTCGTCGGGAAACAGCCGGATGACAATTCCGTTGGGCGCGTCGCTTTCCTCCAGCTCACGCAGCATTTCGGCAAAATCGACATGACCGGTGATGTGCAGACCCTGCCAATAGGGCGGGTAATGGCGCGCGACTTCTTTCTTGAGCAGGGCCTTGGGCCAATCCGGTAAGGCAGCCCGCAGGTTCTTTTTGGCCTCAGCACCCCGCTGTTCACGGTTCAGCGCCTCCATACCGTTTTCCAGCGCCTCGCGGGTCTGCTTATACAAGGACCGCAACAGGGCGGCCTTCCAGTTGTTCCAGGTATCCGGGCCTACACCGCGAATATCACAGACCGTCAGAACCGTCAGCAGGTCCAGCCGTTTCACCGTTTTCACAGCCTTGGCAAAGGCCCGCACTGTCCGTGGGTCGGCAATGTCGCGTTTTTGCGCCATGTCGGACATCAGCAGGTGATAGCGCACCAGCCATTCCACTGTTTCGCTGTCGGCCTTGTTCAGCCCCAGTCGCGGGGCCACTTTGCGGGCAATCTGGGCCCCCAGGATCGAGTGATCAACAGGCTGGCCTTTGCCAATGTCATGCAGCAGCATCGCCACCATCAAAACCTTGCGGTTCAATCCTTTGCGCATGATTTTGGAACTCAGCGGCAGCTCGTCTTCCAGCTCTTCGCGCTCAATGGCGGCAAAGTTCGAAATCACCTGAATGGTGTGCTCGTCCACCGTATAAGAGTGATACATGTTGAACTGCATCATCGCTACGATGGGCGCAAACTCCGGCAAAAATGCCGACAGCACCCCCAGTTCATTCATCCGGCGCAGCGCCCGTTCCGGGTTGCCGTGCTTCAACAGCAGGTCCAGAAAGATCTGCCGGGCCTCAGAGGTGTTGCGGAACTTGTCGTCGATCAGATCCAGATTGGCCGTCACCAGGCGCATTGCGTCGGGGTGGATCAGCATCCCGGTGCGCAAAGCTTCCTGAAACAATCGCAGCAGGTTCAGCTTATCCAAGAGAAATTCGTCAGGGTTGGAAATGTCGAGCCGGTTGTTGACCACCTTATAGCCAAGTTTGGTGCGTGGGCGGCGGCGAAACAGCCGCTCCAGCAGTGGTGCACTCTTCTGGTGGGTGGCTTCCAGTTTGGTCAGGAAAATACGCGTCAGATCCCCCACCGTGGTAGCCTGACGAAAGTAATCCTGCATAAAGATCTCTACGGCCCGGCGTCCTGCGACATCTTGATATCCCATCCGCTCGGCGACCTCGACCTGCATGTCAAACGACAGCACCTCGGTTGGGCGCCCGGTTAGCAGGTGCAGATGCGAGCGCACCGCCCAGAGAAAGTTCTCGGCTTTGGCAAACAGATCGTATTCTTCGGGTTCGAACAGCCCCAGAGGCACCAGTTCAGCGGTGTCATGCACCTGATACAGGTATTTGGCGATCCAGTACATGGACTGCAAATCGCGCAGGCCCCCTTTGCCCTCTTTGACGTTGGGCTCGACCATATAGCGCTGGCCTTGCTTGATATGGCGCGCCTCGCGCTCGCTCAACTTGGCCTCGATGAACTCATAGGCGGTGCCCTGAAACAGGTCACTCTTTAGCCGTTCGTCCAGCTCGTCGCCCAGCGGTTCATCACCAGCCAGAAAGCGGTGCTCCAGCATAGCGGTGCGAATGGTGAAATCTTCGCGGCCCAGGCGCAGACAGTCCTGGATCGTCCGGCTGGCGTGGCCGACTTTTTGCTTGAGATCCCACAGAATATAAAGCATCGATTCAATGACGCTTTCGGCCCAGGCGGTGATTTTGTATGGGGTCAGGAACAACAGATCAACGTCTGACGAGGGCGCCATTTCCCCGCGCCCATAGCCTCCAACAGCCAGCACAGCAATGCGCTCTCCGCGTGTCGGGTTCGCCAGTGGATGCATGAACTCGCTGGCCGCGAACAGGGCCGAAGTCACCAGCCCATCGGTCAAATAGGTGTAGGATCGGGTCACCGGCCGCGAGTCGAACGGCGCCTTGGCAAAGCCATCGGCAATCACCTTGCGTCCAGCTTTATTGGCGTCCCGCAACAGCGAGACGACTTCACTCCGAAGCGCTGTGTTGTCCCGGTCCGTGGCCAGATCTGCGATCTGTGCCCGGATTTTCGAGGTATCAAAAATCTCGTGCGGATCGCAGACCAATGGCCCCGAGGCGTGCGGGTAGCGGGTTACGGCCTCGGCCGCCAGATCACGATCCGGCGCCGGAGAAGCTGCTTGGAGCTGGGTCAATGACGACCACCTTCTGTTCTTGGATTGTTGCAACGGCCAGGCCGCGCTCATTGGTGCCATCGGGACGCAGGCGGAAGATCCCGTTTACCCCTTGAAAGCCAGCACCTTGGGTCAGCGCGGCGCCGGTTAAGGCATTAGAGTTACCCGCGCCGACCAAGGCGCCAATTGCGGCGATACCATCATAAGCCAAACCGCCAATGGGGCCTGGCGCATCGCCGTAAGTGGCGGTGTAACGGCTGCGGAATTGTTGGGATTTGGCAGGGTCTGGCAGCGCAAACCAACCGCCCTGAACACCGGGCAACGCCAGGTTCTGCGCTGGAATGTCCCACCGGGTCAGTCCGATATATTGGGTGGTCGACGGGTCAAGTCCGGCTTCTGGCAGAAGTTGCGTTAGCAGTGGCAACGCGCCGACTGTGGTGGCGGTCATAAAGATCGACGTGGCCCCATTGCTGCTGGCAGCGTTTCGGATTGTCTGGATGGAATTGATCACATCCTGTTGCGACAATTCATAGCTGACACTGCCGACAACATTGGCACTGGTGGCGGCTGCTGCATTTGAAATGGCGGTGCGGCCGGCCTCGCCAGAGGCATCGTTGCCGCTGACCACCAGCATGTTTCCCTTGCCTTGACTGGCGGCATAGCTGGCCAGGCGCCGGGCAGTGTTGTCAAAGGTCGAGCCGAGAATAAATACATTGCCGCCGGCAATCGCCGAATTGTTGGAAAAGGCGAGCACATTCACGTTGCGTTTGGCCGCAGCCAAACCCGCCGCATTGGCAGCTTCGGCGTAAAGCGGACCTAAAATAATAAGCGCCCCGTCGTTTACCGCCTGCGTCGCGGCCGCGGCGGCAGTCTGTGCATTGCCGGCCGTGTTATAGACTTTCAGATCAATCTGAATGCCCTGCAAATCAGCAATGGCCATGCGCGCCGCGTTTTCCAGGCTCTGGGCCAGAACTTCATCTCCGGACTGGCCTGACCCGCGCGGCACTAACAATGCCACCGGAACCGGCTTGGACGTATTGATCGACGGGCCTCCACCTGTGCTAATGGGGTCGCAGGCACTCAGAGCAATTGAAGAAACAGCGACGATAGCCGCGAGTGCGACCTTGCGGGCGGGCTTGAAAACAGCAAACATAATAGACTTAAAACTCCCTGATCCGGCAATGATGTGCCGTGTTGGTGTTGGGGTTGAATAATAAACGACGATAAAGGCGGGTCCAGCGTTGAATCACCAGAATGTCAGATTGTCTCCGGGGCTGTACTTTGTTGCCACTCCGATTGGCACCGCACGCGATATTACGCTTAGGGCGCTGGATGTTTTGGCATCCGCCGAGGTTATCGCCGCCGAAGACACCCGCTCGCTGCGCCGTCTGATGGAGATCCACGGCGTGCCTTTGGGAGGTCGCCGGGTGATAGCCTATCACGATCACAGCGGCGCCGGCGCCCGTGCCGGCCTGCTTGCGGCGCTGGCCGAAGGCAAATCAGTGGCCTACGCATCTGAGGCGGGAATGCCACTGATTGCCGACCCCGGTTATGATCTTAGCCGTGCCGCAGCCGAGGCAGGTCATGTGGTCACCATTGCGCCAGGTGCCTCTGCCGGTTTGGCGGCGCTGACCCTGGCTGGCTTGCCCACCGATGCCTTCTTTTTTGCCGGCTTCCTGCCCAATGCCAGTGGTGCGCGGCGCAAACGCCTGGAAGAAGTCAGCCGAATCCCCGGAACGCTCATCTTTTACGAATCGCCCAAACGGGTGGCGGCCTCGCTGGCGGATATGGCCGAGGTGCTGGGGGATCGCCCCGCTGCCCTGTGCCGCGAGATCACCAAGAAGTTTGAAGAGGTGCGCCGCGCCTCACTTAGCGAGTTGGCGGTGCAACTGGCCGAGACAGGCGTGAAAGGCGAAATCGTTGTGCTGGTGGATCGGTCGCGCAGCAAGGACGTGAACCCCGAAGATCTGGAGCAAGACCTGCGCGCCGCGTTGCAGGACAACTCGGTCAAGGATGCAGCGGATATTGTGTCGAAACTACATGATCTGCCACGCCGCAAGGTCTACCAGCTGGCGCTGAAACTGCCCAAGGACGCGGGCTAAGACATGGCAGGGCCGCAAGATCCCCATGGACGCGGACAGCGGGCTTATCTGGCGGGGGAGGCGGCCGAGGATCAGGTGGTCAAACACTATGAGGCCCGCGGCTATAGCCTTGCCGAGCGGCGTTGGCGTGGTGCAGGCGGCGAGATCGATCTGATTTTTCGCTCGGGTGCTGCCTTGGTCTTTGTCGAGGTAAAGCACAGCAAAACCCGCGCCCGCGCCGCCCTGCGGATCACAGAGGCACAGATGCGCCGGATTTACGCCAGTGCGGGACAGTATTTGGACAATGAACCTGCAGGCCAGCTGACCGAATCCCGCTTTGACGTGGCCTTGGTCGATGGGGCGGGCCAGATTGAAATCATCGAAAATGCCTTTGGACAGGGTTGACCCATTGAACATGGCCGGGCGCTGGGCCATGTAATTGACCGACAGTTAAGGGATAGACGCATGAAGATCGCCTTTCAGATGGACCCAATCGGGGACGTGGACATCAACGCAGACAGCAGCTTCCGGCTGGCCGAAGAGGCACAGGCCCGCGGGCACACGCTGTTTTTCTACGGGCCGGACCAACTGGCCTATCAAGAGGGCCGCGTCACCGCCCGTGGTCAGGACATGACCGTGCAGCGGGTGGCAGGCGATCCGGCTATCTTAGGCCCCGAGCGCGAGGTGGATCTGGCAGACTTCGATGTGATCTGGTTGCGTCAGGATCCTCCGTTCGACATGAACTACATCACTGCAACCCATATACTGGACCGGCTCAAGGATCAGGTTCTGGTGGTGAATGACCCGTTCTGGGTGCGCAATTACCCGGAAAAACTGCTGGTTCTGGATTTCCCGGACCTGACGCCACCGACAACGATTGCACGCGATCTGGACACCATCAAGGCGTTCAAGGCCAAGCACGGCGATGTGATTCTGAAGCCACTTTATGGCAACGGCGGCGCCGGGGTGTTTCGACTGGACGCCAATGACCGCAATCTGACCTCACTGCACGAGTTGTTCACAAGTTTCAGCCGCGAGCCGCTGATCGTGCAGAAATTCCTGCCCGACGTCAGCAATGGCGACAAGCGCGTGATATTGGTCGATGGCGAACCAGTCGGCGCCATCAACCGTGTCCCAGCCAAGGGCGAAACCCGGTCTAACATGCACGTCGGCGGTCGCCCCGAGAAAATCGGCCTGACCGAACGCGATCTGGAAATCTGCGCCGCCATCGGCCCATTGTTGAAGGAAAAAGGTCAGGTTTTTGTCGGCATCGACGTGATTGGCGACTATCTGACCGAAATCAACGTGACTTCTCCGACTGGTATCCAAGAGCTGGAGCGCTTTGATGGGGTGAATATTGCCGAGAAGATCTGGCAAGCGATTGAGGCCAAACTATAAAACCTGCGTCTTTTCCAGGGCTTGAGTGGTGACCCGAACTTTGAATACATGCTAGAGGACAGCGGCATTGTTCGGGCCCATCAGCACAGCACTGGGGCGAAAAAGGGGCGCTGCCCCCTCTTGGCCATTCGGCCAATTCACCCCCGAGATATTTTTGGCCAGATGAAGCAGGAAGAGAGCGCTGGGTTGAAGGGGAATGCATCCTGACCCTAGCGTGATGTGGCCAGTCTGAAGCTCAGCGCCTCGGCCACATCGCGGCGGCGGATGTCTGGCGCACCGTCAAGATCCGCAATTGTTCGGGCCACACGTAGCACCCGGTGATAGCCCCGCGCTGTCAGGCCAAACCGATCTGAGGCGCGGCGTAATAAGTCGCGACTTTCGCTGTCTGGTCGCGCCACCTGTTCCAGCAACTCCCCCTCGATATCGGTATTCTGCCGCAATTCACTGTGATCTTTAAAACGAGTGCTTTGCAGCGCGCGCGCGGCAGCAACGCGGGCAGCGACCTGTTCTGTGCTATCGCCGTTTGCGGGCAGGTCCAGATCGCTAAATGCAACCGGCGGCACTTCGACCCGCAAATCAAACCGGTCCATCAGGGGGCCGGAAATGCGCCCCATATAATCCTCGCCACAGATCGGCGCCCGCGAACAGGCCCGGGCGGGGTCGGTCAGATAGCCGCATTTGCAGGGATTGGCGGCCGCCACCAGCATGAACCGGCTGGGGTATTTTACGTGCGCGTTGGCGCGGGCAATCATCACTTCGCCGGTTTCAATGGGCTGGCGCAGGGTTTCCAACACCGCGCGGTTGAACTCGGGGAACTCGTCCAGAAATAAGATGCCGTTGTGCGCCAGACTGATCTCGCCCGGTTTGGCCTGACGGCCGCCGCCGACAATCGCCGCCATCGACGCCGTGTGATGCGGTTCGCGAAACGGGCGGGTGCGGTTGATGCCACCTTCTTCGATCATGCCGCACAGGGACTGGATCATCGATGTCTGCAGTGCCTCACCCGGAGACAGCGGTGGCAGAATACCGGGTAGTCTTGCGGCCAACATCGATTTTCCGGACCCCGGTGTGCCCACCATCAAAATGTGATGACGGCCGGCCGCCGCAATTTCCAGCGCCCGTTTGGCCCGTTCCTGGCCCCTGACGTCCCGCAGATCCTTGACCGCTGCCGGGCTGCTGACCTCGCCGGGCTGGGACGGGGCAATCAGCATCTGACCAGTGAAATGGCGCACCACCTCGGCCAGGTTAGCGGCGCCAATTACGTTTGCGGTCGTGACCCAGGCCGCCTCGGCACCCGAGGCCTGCGGACACAGTAAGGTGCGTTGTTCTTCGGCGGCGGTCATAGCGGCTGGCAGGGCGCCGATAACAGGAACCAGCGTCCCGTCGAGCGACAGCTCACCCAGCGCAATGGTTTCGGCGGCGGCCTCGGCCGGGATAATGTCAATGGCCGCCAGCAGCGCCAGGGCAATGGACAGGTCGAAATGGCTGCCCTCCTTCGGCAGGTCAGCCGGCGACAGATTGATGGTGATCCGCTTGGACGGCAGCGCAATCGACATGGTCGCAAAGGCTGATCGCACCCTGTCGCGGGCCTCGGATACGGCCTTGTCGGGCAACCCGACCACCGAAAACGCAGGCAGGCCCGGTGCGACAGCACATTGCACCTCGACCTGGCGGGCCTCGACCCCCTGGAATGCAACGGTATAGGCGCGCGCGGTCATCTCTCCCTGCTCCTAATGGTTCAGAGAGAGATGGTTGAGAAATATGGTTTCCAAGGGGTTAACGTCACCGTCATTTCACGATGAAATCGCCCTTAGTTCGCCAGGGTCCAGGGGCGCTTGGGCAGATCCATATCATAGGGCATCGGGTCATATGTCACGTCTTGTGCCAGCTGTTGCCATTTTAAAACGGCGGGGTCTGCTAACAACAGATTACAATAGGCGCGCGCTGCCTGTGATACGGGTAGGTCATACCCAACAATGCGCGCTGCTACAGGCGTATAGAAAACATCCGCCAGCGAATAGGTGCCAAACAGGAAACCGTCTGCACTGCCCGACATAGCGCGGGCATGTGCCCAAAGGGTCTCGACGCGGGCCAGATCCGCTTTGACGGCATCGGACGGGATAAAATCTTTCCAAATATGGCGAAACTGCATGGCGCAGTCACTGCGAAGCGCCCCAAATCCACCGACCATTTCTGCACATAACCAACGTGCAGTTGCCCGTTGTGCAGGGTCACTGGGCCATAGACCAGCCGTTGGGTTTAGTTCGGCCAGGGTTTCCCCCATTGCCAAGGATTCCCCGACGACCAGCCCGTCTGGAGTGCGCAGGGTCGGAACCAGCCGCGCCGGCGCCAATTCCTCCATGTCTTTGGCCATGGTGCCGGAATACAACCCAATCATGTGAGTGTTATGCGGGATTGCAAACTTTTCGAGCATGAGCCAGCCGCGTAAAGACCAACTGGAAAACATGCGGTCGCCAATATAAAGATCATATGTCATGGCAGCAGGATAGGAGTGTAAAAGGCATCAGGTAAAATGAAAGTTTTTGGTAAAGGTCATCAAGGACAGTGATTGATTTTGCCTATACTCCATCCTTTGGAACTCTTGCTGATTTCGCTGACCGACAGATTGTCAATGCGATGAGCAAAGACCTCTTCTGCGGTTAGTTTTTCAGCACGCTGCACTTGTGTTAATATTTGGCCGAAATGTCCCACGACAATTAAATTCCTGCCAGAATGGGCCTGAACAAGCTGATCAATAGCTGCGTCAACGCGTGTGCAGACCTGATTCCAGCTTTCACCGCGCGGTGGAGTCACATCTCCTGGGGTTTCCCAGTAGGCCTTGATCCGCACCGGGTCTTCAGCGTCAATCTCGGCCCAGGTCCGTAATTCCCAGTCGCCAAAGTGAATTTCACGCAAGTTTTGGGTGTGGGGCAGGCGGGGCCGGCTGCCCTGTATGGCATCGGCGGTGGCCACGGCCCGTGTCAGGTCCGATGAAACGACAAGCGCATCCTGTGGCAGATAATTATCCAGTCGCGCCAAGGCAGCGCCATCGGATAGATCGGCGGGCAAATCTGACCATCCGACCATACATTTGGCATGGGTTGGACCATGTCGAACCAAATACAGGCGGGTCACGAAACAGCACCTTTCAGCACATTTGGTAGTCCGGCAACCACATGAACGACGCAGTCCGCATGCTCGGCAAGGACAATGTTTAATCGTCCCTGGGCTTCGCGAAATTGGCGGGCCAGAGCATTGTCCGGGACAATTCCCATTCCGACCTCATTTGAAACAATTACCAGCTCTGATTTGCAGCAAGAAATTGCAGTCAGTAATTCCTGCTGAGCAATTTGGAGGTTATTTCCGGCCAGTAATTGATTTGACAACCACATTGTAGCGCAATCCAATAGGCAAATTTGGGATTGATCAAATGAGAGCAGAATTGGCGAAAGGTCCAAATGCTCCTCATAGGTTGTCCACCCGCCCCCTCTTTGCACGACATGTTTGTCTATTTTAACGCGCATTTCACTATCAACTATTTGTGATGTGGCTAAGTAAGTCCTTCTTTTTGCGGAATTAAAACATATACGTTCGGCATATGAACTCTTTCCAGAGGCTGCTCCCCCCAAAATCAGTGTGACTTGTTTAGACAAATTCAATAACCTTTTAGATACAGAAGCCGTACCTGTGGGTAACTGCAGGGCCCGCTAAAAACAAGCTGAGACAGAGGCAGTTCCCCGTGTCGCATACCAGAGCGGGGTGGCCGGCAACTGGATGGGGTATTTTGCGCCCATCCGCTCACTGAACTTGTTGCCACGTGGCAGAATGCCACTGAGCCGTAAAAACTGCACGCCGACATGTTGGGCCCATCTTGTACATCGCGTTACTTCAGGACGTAGACGCTTTTGCCGTTTTCGGGGGAAAATGCATGGCACGTGAAACACATAATGACAATCCATTGCCAAAGAAGGCAATGAAGGCAGAATTGCTGGACGCAGAAACAGAATTGCGACTGGCCTATGCCTGGCGGGATCAAAAGGATGAGGCAGCCCTGCACCGCCTGATCAACGCCTATCTAAGACTGGCAATTTCAATGGCTGCCAAATTCAAGCGCTATGGCGCGCCGATGAATGATTTGATTCAAGAAGCAGGTTTGGGCTTGATGAAGGCCGCCGATAAGTTTGATCCGGATCGGGGGGTCCGGTTCTCGACTTATGCGGTCTGGTGGATCAAGGCTTCTATTCAGGACCACGTGATGCGCAATTGGTCGATGGTCCGCACTGGTTCGACCTCGTCGCAGAAATCGCTGTTTTTCAATATGCGGCGTGTTCAGGCGCAGTTGGAACGGGTCCAATCCGCGAAGGGCCACAAGCTGGACCGCCATCAGTTACACCAAAAGATCGCCACCGAAATTGGGGTGCCGATCCGGGATGTGGAAATGATGGAAGGCCGGTTGTCCGGGTCTGATTTCTCGTTGAATGCAGTGCAATCGGCGGATGAGGATGGCCGCGAATGGATTGACGCATTGGAAGACGACAGCATCCAGGCCGAGGAACTGGTCGAGAAACGTCACGACAGACGGCAGTTGCGGGTCTGGTTGGTGGCGGCGATGCAGGCCTTGAACCGCCGCGAGCGCTTCATTGTCAAAGAACGTAAACTGCGGGATCGACCACGCACCCTCGAAAGTCTGGGCTCTGAATTGGGTCTGTCCAAAGAGCGTGTCCGCCAGCTAGAGGCCGCTGCTTTTCTGAAAATGCGGAAAAGCCTTGAAAATCAATCCCGAGAGGTTCATAGCCTACTCGTATGAGTATCCTTATTAAATTTGTAAGAAATAGCGTCACCTTGTGGGGTGGCGCTATTTTTCTGTTCACCGCCAGTGCCAGTACGGCTTCTGCGGTTCCAGACCCTGATGTTGTGCAGCAATTGGCGGTTGCGGATGTGGTGATCCTGGGCGAAATCCATGACAATCCAGCGCATCATCAGATGCAGGCAGATATAGTGGCCGCTTTGGATCCCAAAGCGGTGGTCTGGGAGATGATCACCCAATCGCAAGCCGAAGGCCTGGCTGCTTTTCCTTTGTCGGATACGGATCAGGTTTCCCAATATCTTGACTGGTCCAGCTCTGGATGGCCGGCGTTTGAGCTCTACGCCCCGGTCTTTGCAGCCGCAGAGGGCGCGCTGCAGTTTGGCGGGCTGGTGCCGCGGTCAGATGCAAGGGTCGCTATGGAGAAAGGCGCGGCGGGCTTTTTTGGCACAAAGGCAGCGACATTCGGACTGGACGTGCCGCTGACAGACGCAGACCAACAGCTGCGCGAGGCGGACCAGATGGCCAACCACTGCGACGCCTTGCCCAAAGAGATGCTGCCCTTGATGGTGGATTTTCAAAGGTTGCGGGACACGGTACTGGCGGATGCTGTGGTCCAGGCCTTGCAGGTCACCGGTGGCCCTGTCGTCGTGATAACCGGCAATGGTCACGCCCGAAAAGATCGCGGTGTACCGGTCTATCTTGCACAGGCTCGTCCGGAGATTTTGGTGCTGTCGCTGGGACAATCCGAGGCGGGGCAGGTTTCAGGGGAATTTGATCTGGTTGTGGATGCGGACCCGATAGAGCGCCCGGATCCCTGTCTGGCCTTTCAATAGCCGCGCTGTTGGGAATGCGCCAGGTGTGCGGTTAAGGTGGAAAACCATTTCACACTTTGGTCGCTGCGCAGTAGGGTCGCTTGGATTGCTGTGCAAGGACGGGTGAAATGCTGGCTGACAAACGAATTCTTCTGATCATTGGCGGCGGCATTGCCGCCTATAAAACGCTGGATCTGATCCGTCGACTGCAGGATCAGGGGGCCCATGTGACCCCGGTTCTGACCCGTGCCGGCGAAGAGTTCGTAACACCGCTGTCGGTTTCGGCGCTGGCCGGATCAGCGGTGCACCGGGACTTGTTTGATCTGACCACCGAGGCTGAGATGGGGCATATCCAACTGTCGCGCAGTGCTGATCTGGTTGTGGTGGCACCCGCCACCGCCGACCTGATGGCCAAGATGGCTCAGGGATTGGCCAATGATCTGGCCTCGACCTTGCTGCTGGCGACGGACACAGATGTTTTGGTCGCTCCAGCGATGAATGTCAGGATGTGGGAACATTCAGCCACCCGGCGCAATATCGAGACACTAAAGGCGGATGGGGTCAGTTTTGTCGGTCCAAATGCGGGTCGCATGGCCTGTGGTGAATTTGGACCCGGTCGCCTGGCCGAGGTTGATGAAATCATTGCGGCGGTTCATGCGAAGTTGTCAGATGGGCCGCTGCAGGGGCAGCGGATATTGGTCACCTCGGGGCCAACACATGAGCCGATTGATCCCGTGCGCTATATCGCCAACCGCTCGTCTGGGGCACAGGGCGCCGCGATGGCCCGTGCTCTGCGCGATCTGGGGGCGGAAGTGGTGTTTATCACGGGCCCGGCCACGGTGCGCCCACCTGAGGGGGTGCAGGTGGTGGAGGTTGAAACGGCGCGCCAAATGTCTGAAGCCGTGGACGCGGCGCTGCCGGTTGTGGCTGGGGTCTTTGCCGCTGCGGTGTCAGATTGGCGGGTGGTCAATGCGTCGGACCGCAAGTTGAAGAAATCCAAGGATGGCCTGCCGGTGATGGAGTTTGCTGAAAACCCGGATATTCTGAAGCGGGTGTCACGGATGGGCGAGGGACGGCCATCGCTGGTGGTTGGCTTTGCGGCTGAAACCAATGATGTGATTGATCACGCCACTGCCAAGCGTCTGCGCAAGGGCTGTGACTGGATTGTTGCCAATGATGTCTCGCCTGCCACTGGCATCATGGGCGGAAGTGAAAATGCGGTGGTGCTGATCTCGGATGCGGGTGCCGAGGTCTGGCCGCGTATGGGCAAAGAGGATGTGGCGCGGCAATTGGCCGAGCGGATGGCGGCGGCGCTGGCGCAGTGAGATGTCTTGCCTCCGGCGGGAGTATTTTGAAAAAGATGAAGAGGGCGGCGGTATGATCTCTATCCGGGTGATATATGACGCTGGTGCGGATCAGTCAGTGCCGCTGCCGGCTTATGAAACGGCGGGGGCTGCGGGGGCGGATTTGCGGGCGAACCTGGCTGACCGGGGCAAGGTTGTGCTGTTGCCGGGTGCACGGGCGCTGGTGTCCACCGGACTGAGGATTGAGATGCCGCAGGGATATGAGGTGCAAATCCGGCCCCGATCTGGGCTGGCGCTGAAACATGGTATAACCTTGCCCAATGCGCCTGGAACCATCGATAGCGACTATCGCGGCCCCTTGGGGGTGATTGTGATGAACGCGGGCCAGGAGGTGTTTGAAATTGCCCATGGTGATCGCATCGCGCAGATGGTGGTTGCCCCTGTGCTGCAGGCCGAGTTCGAGCTGGCAGGTGCATTGGGAGAGACCCAGCGTGGCGACGGCGGATTTGGGTCAACAGGTCAAAACTGATGCTTTCCATACTGATTTTTGCCGCCATCATTTGGTGGGGCGGCCGCTTTCTTGGGATGCCTAAGGCTGTGCGTGGCTCTGTGGTTTTGGTGCTGTATTTAGCGCTTTTGACCGTTCATCTGACCCTTCCTGACGGCCACAATCTGCGTCTGGCCACCGGGGGGGGCGTGATGCCATGGTTGGTGCTAGGCGGATTTGGCCTCTTGGCGGCAGGCTACTTACGCCTTATTGCTGCTCTGAAGGCCCGCGCCGCGCCTAAGGAGACAGATATGTCGCAGAAAACCGGATCTTTTTCAGAGACAGAACTGGATCGGTACGCCCGTCACATCGTGTTGCGTGAACTGGGCGGTCCGGGGCAGAAGAAATTGAAAAACGCCCGTATTCTGGTGATCGGTGCGGGTGGCCTGGGTGCGCCTGCGCTGATGTATCTTGCGGCGGCGGGTGTGGGCACCATTGGTGTGATCGATGATGACGAGGTCGAGAACGCCAACCTGCAGCGTCAGGTGATCCACCGCGATGAAGACATTGGGATGGCCAAGGTGTTTTCAGCTGAAAAGGCAATGAAGGCGCAAAACCCTTATGTTACGGTGCATCCCTATCACCGACGTCTGAATGCAGAAATCGCAGAAGATCTGTTTGCCGACTATGACCTGATTCTGGATGGCACTGATAATTTCGACACCCGGTATTTGATCAATCGCGTGGCGGTGGCGCTGGGCAAGCCTTTGATATCCGGGGCTCTGTCGCAGTGGGAGGGCCAGCTGAGCCTGTTTCATCCCAGCGCCGGTGGTCCCTGCTATCAATGTATCTTCCCGGAGGAGCCCGCCGCTGGGTTGGTGCCGTCCTGTTCCGAGGCAGGCGTGGTGGGACCGTTGCCGGGGGTTGTTGGGGCGATGATGGCGCTGGAAGCGATCAAACAGATCACCGGTGCCGGCGAAGGCCTGCGCGGTGCGATGCTGATTTATGATGGGCTATACTGCGAAACGCGGCGTATTCAGTTGAAATCGACGCCTGAATGCCCGGTTTGCGGTCCTAATCGTGACTGATGGCTTGCACTGAACGCGCGCGCGCGGCAAGTCTGTTGCAATATTAATTCTTGAGAGGGGGATAAGATGAAAACGATTTTCACTGTGACCGCAGCAGCGGTATTTGGATTGGCCAGCGGCGCACTGGCGGCGGACCTGCCTGATCTGGGTGGTCAGGAAGTGGTTGTTGCCACTGAAAACGCCTATCCGCCATTGCAGTTTGTTGACCCGAAATCGGGTGATGCGATTGGCTGGGAATATGATGCCATGGCGGAAATCGCCAAACGTATCAACATCACCGTGGTCTATGAGAACAGCAGCTGGGATGCGATGATCCCCGCCGTCAGCGAAGGCCAGTATGATCTGGGTATGACCGGGATCACCATCCGCGACGACCGCAAGGAAAAGGTCGATTTTTCCGACAAATATCTGACCTCGCAGATGCGGATGATTGTGGCTGGCGATGAGACCCGCTTTGACGATGCCGCTGGCTTTGCCGCCAACAGTGACTTTCTGGCCGCCGCACAGCCGGGCACCACGCCGTTTTATGTGACTGTCTATGATATTCTGGACGGTGACGAGGCCAACCCGCGTATCAAACTGTTTGAAAACTTTGGTGCTGCCATTCAGGCCCTGCGCGTCGGCGACGTTGATCTGGCCCTGTCAGACAGCACCGCAGCCAATGGCTATGTGACCGCATCCAACGGTGGTTTGAAAATCGTTGGTGACCCGCTGGGCACCGAGGACTTCGGCTTTATCTTCCCCAAGGGCAGTGAGCTGGTGCCCTCGATCAACGCCGCGATCGCCTCGATGGAGGCCGACGGTACCCTAGAAGCGCTGAACACCAAGTGGTTCCTCGACTATAAACTGGGTCAGTAAGGTCCAAAGGTTTTGAACCTAATACTCCCCGGTCCATTGGGCCGGGGTTTTTCTTGAAAGACGACGATGGCTGCTCCGAAACACGACAAAGAAGACTTTCCCTGGTGGCTGGCCGCTGTTGTACTGCTTGGCCTGTATTTTGGCTGGCAGGTCGCATCGGACGCGCTGTACCTGCAGGTTCTGACGACCCTGTCCAAGGGCATTAAAACCACCATTTTTGTGACGATTGTCAGCTTTACGCTGGCCTCGTTGCTGGGGTTGTTACTGGCTGTTGGGGCAGGGTCCAAATGGTTGGTTATCCGGCAGATTACCCGGTTCTATGTCGAAGTGGTCCGGGGTGTGCCGATCATTGTGCTACTGCTCTATGTGGCATTTGCCATGGCTCCGGCCCTTGTCGAGTTTCGAAACTGGGCGGGCGAATATCTGGGCCTTGATCCCATCCGCACCCGAAATTTTCCCCTTATTTGGCGGGCAATTATCGCGCTGATGGTTGCCTATTCAGCCTTTATTTCCGAAGTGTTCCGCGCTGGCCTGCAATCCGTTAACGAAGGTCAGATCGAGGCGGCACAGGCGCTGGGCCTGAACCGCTGGCAGACGTTTCGACTGGTGATCTTCCCGCAGGCTATTCGCACCATCATGCCGCCGCTGGGCAATGACTTTGTGGCGCTGGTCAAGGATAGTTCGCTGGTGTCTGTGCTGGGGGTGCTGGATGTCACCCAGTTGGGCAAGGTTATTGCGGCGGGCAATTTCCGCTATTTCGAGACCTACAATGTTGTGGCGCTGATCTATCTGACGATGACCATTGGCCTGTCACTGCTGTTGCGTCGGTTTGAGCGTCACCTGCGAGACAAAGAAAAGGTCGAGTAGGCAATTCACTTGCCTAGCGGTGTGCTTTGTTGGGGCTAGGGTATTGAAGTCGGGTTGGGGCAAGCACTAGCTTGTTGGCAAAGGAGACTTTGCCATGACCAACCCGCTTTTACCCAAATGGGACACTCCATTCCAAATTGCCCCGTTTGGGGCCATTTCTGATGATGATTTCGCACCCGCGCTGGATCAGGCGCTGACCGCCCATAACGCGCAGATCGCAGCCATTGCCGATAACCCCGAGGCCCCAACATTTGCAAATGTGATCGAGGCGCTTGAGACTCCGTGCCGTGAGTTGGAACAGGTTCTGTCAGTGTTTTTCTCTGTCGCCGGCGCGGACAGCAATCCCAAACGTGAGGAGCTACAGCGCGCGTTTTCGCCCAAGCTGGCCGCGCATTCCTCGGCCATCACAGCCAATAAGGCGCTGTTTGCGCGGATCGCCGCCGTCTGGGCGGCCCGCGCCGATCTGGACCTGACCGATGAACAGCATCGGGTGCTGATGTTGACCCATCGCGGTTTTGTACGCGGTGGTGCGGCGCTGACTGGCGCGGATGATACCCGGATGCAGGACATCAAGGGTCGCCTGGCCACTCTGGGTACCTCGTTCACACAGAACCTGCTGGCAGATGAACGCGATTGGTTCATGCCGCTGAGCGAGGACGATCTTGAGGGGCTGCCCGGTTTTGCGGTGGATGCCGCCCGCGCGGCTGGCGTTGAAAAAGGCGCTGATGGCCCGGTGGTGACCCTGTCGCGCTCGATCATCACGCCGTTCCTGCAGTTCTCAAAGCGTCGCGACCTGCGCGAGACGGCGTTCAACGCCTGGGTTGCCCGTGGTGCCAATGGCGGTGAGACCGACAACCGTGCGATTGCTGCCGAGATCCTGAGCCTGCGCCAGGAACGGGCGCAGCTATTGGGCTATGACAGCTTTGCCGACTACAAGTTGGAAACCGAAATGGCCAAGACCCCGGCTGCGGTGCGCGATTTGTTGATAGATGTCTGGGCCCCGGCCAAATCACAGGCAGAGGCGGACGCCAAGGTGCTGACCGAGATGATGCAGACTGACGGCATCAATGGCGATCTGGAGCCTTGGGACTGGCGCTATTATGCCGAAAAACGCCGTAAGGTCGAACATGACCTGGATGAGGCCGAGCTGAAGCCCTATCTGCAGCTGGACCGGATGATCGAGGCCTCATTCACCTGCGCCACCCGCCTGTTCGGGCTAGAGTTCACCCCGCTGGATATCGATCTCTACCACCCCGATTGCCGTGCCTGGGAGGTCACCCGGAACGGTAAACATCTGGCTGTGTTTATCGGCGATTACTTCGCACGGGGCTCAAAACGGTCGGGCGCCTGGTGCTCTGCCATGCGCAGCCAGGCCAAATTCCCCGAGACGCAGGCCCCGATTGTGATCAACGTCTGCAACTTCGCCAAGTCCGAACCGGCGCTGCTCTCCTGGGACGATGCCCGCACCCTGTTCCACGAATTTGGCCATGCGCTGCATCAGATGCTGTCGAACGTAACTTACGAGAGCATCTCGGGAACGTCTGTGGCGCGGGATTTCGTCGAGTTGCCCAGCCAGCTGTATGAACACTGGCTTGAGGTGCCCGAGGTGCTGGCCGAGTTTGCAACCCATGCCGACACCGGCGCTGCGATGCCGCAAGAGATGCTGAACAAGGTTCTCGGCGCGGCCAATTTTGATATGGGGTTCCAGACAGTGGAATATGTCGCCTCGGCGCTAGTGGATCTGGCCTTTCACGAGGGCGATGCCCCGGCGGATGTGATGGCCAAACAAGACGAGGTGCTCGGTGGGATCGGCCTGCCAAAGGCCATCACTATGCGCCACGCTAGCCCACATTTTGCCCATGTCTTTTCTGGTGACGGCTATAGCTCGGGCTATTACAGTTATATGTGGTCCGAAGTCATGGATGCCGACGCCTTTGCCGCCTTTGAAGAAGCAGGCGGGGCCTTTGACGCTGAACGCGCCAAAGCACTGGAGGAAAACATCCTGTCTACTGGTGGCTCACAAGACCCAGGCGAATTGTATGTGGCATTCCGGGGACGACTGCCAGGGGTTGAGGCCCTGCTTAAAGGCCGAGGGTTGGCGGCCAAGTAGAGCGCCCGTCCCGGGCGCGGCCTGCGGCGCGAGTATTTTTAAAAAGATGAAGGGGCGGTTTGACCGCCCTTTCGGGCCGGGTTAATAGCCCAACGTGCGATCGACCAGGTGCAAATACGGCTCTGCAGACTCGCCACGCCGGATATTTTCGGCGACCACCTGCGCTGAAGTTATCGCGTGGGTTTCGGCGGCGATATGCGGAGTGACGGTGACATTGGGATGGGCCCAATAAGGATGATCAAGCGGCAGCGGCTCGATGCGAAACACATCCAGAGTGGCATGGGCGATATGGCCGCTGTTCAACGCATCCAGTAGTGCGTCATCGTCAATCAATGGTCCGCGGCCCGGATTGATAACCCGAGCACCTTTGGCCAGCCGTGCTAGGGACTGCGCGTTTAGAGTGTTTTCGGTCGCCTGCGTATCGGGCAGTAGGAGCACCACAATTTCCGCATCAGTCAGCGCCTGTTGCAGTCCCTCTTCTCCATGTCGGCAGATGACGCCATCGATCACTTTGGGCGACCGTGACCACCCGGTGACAGGAAACCCCAGCTGCGACAATGCCCTGGCACAGGCCGCTCCAAGGGCACCCAGTCCCAGAATGCTGACAGGACGCTCCATTGCCAAAGGTTGCGCCCATGGCTCCCATCGATCCTGGTTCAGGATGGAGTGGTCAATATCCAGATGATAGCGCAAGACATGCCCTGTGACCCATTCGACCATACCGGCAGTCAGCCCTGGGTCGACCATCCGGCACAGGGGCATTGTCAGACTGGCGTTGCCAACGATCTTTTCCACCCCTGCCCAAAGGCTCAGAACTGCCTTGCACCGGGTGTATGGAGTGAAATCTGACAGCGGACCGTTGGGCGCATAGATCACGTAATCTACTGTTTCCGGCACGTGATCGATCCGCAAATCGACATCAATTCCAGCCTGGTCAAAGGCAGTCCTAAGGGGGACGGCATAGGTATCCCAACGCTCGGGGAGGGCAGCGAACTGGACGTTTATCATGAGGCAAAAACTCCGGACATGTCGGAAAACCCTTTGATTTCAACTGGGTTACCTGCTGGATCATGGAAGAACATTGTACTTTGCTCTCCCGGTTCTCCCGCAAAACGGGTGGTCGGAGCAATAGTAAATTCTATCCCTTCGGTCTCTAATCGATCAGCCAGATCCCGCCATTCGTCCTGTGGCAGGATGACCCCCAAATGCGGCATTGGCACCATATGCGCCCCGACTTGTCCAGTTCTGGCGGTCTCTAAGATCGGGCCCAGGTGCAACGACACCTGGTGACCAAAGAAGTTGAAGTCGACCCAAGTCTCCGTGCTGCGGCCTTCGGTGCAACCCAAAACTCCGCCGTAAAATGCGCGGGCGCGCGGCAGGTCATCGACGTGATAGGCGAGGTGAAAAATACTCATAGTGCAGTCCAGTGGTGATTTTTCGGGACCCTGGGTGGGAACTTGCTGACGTGCAACCCCCAAATAGTCATTTTGCGACCAATGATAAGGTATCGCCAGATAGATCCGCTTTTCATCTGGCCGAAAATATCCCGGGGGTGAATTGGCCGTTTGGCCAAGCGGGGGCTGGCCCCCGCTTTTATCATCTAACTACCCTTGCCGCGGTCTGTGAACATGGGCGCTTTGCACCAGGCCAAAGGCCGCCAAAAGCACCAACATTACGGATCCACCGTAGGACACCATCGGCAAAGGTACCCCGACCACAGGCGCTAACCCCATGACCATCGACATGTTGACGGCAAAATACAGAAAGAAAGTGAGCGAAATCCCCATAATCACCAGCGAGGAAAACCGGTCTTTGGTAGCCAGCGCAGCCGAGATGCAAAACACCACGATCAGCATGTAGATCCCCAGCAAAGAAACCCCACCAACAAATCCAAACTCTTCGGCGAGCGTTGTGAATATGAAATCCGTGTGTTTCTCGGGCAGGAAATTCAGCCGCGATTGGGTGCCCTGCATAAACCCGCGTCCTGACCAGCCGCCAGATCCCAGTGCGATCTTGGATTGGGTGATGTGATAGCCGGCCCCCAGTGGATCGGTCGAGGGATCCAGAAACGTATCAATACGGCGATATTGATAATCTTTCAGCAATTGCCACGCGGTGCCGCGCCCTTGGAACACTGCGGTCACCAGTCCAATTCCAGCTGCAATCACGGCAGTGAAGTAAGCCCAATGGACGCCGGCCAGGAACATCACGCCGCCGCCAGCCGCCAGCAGCAGGATCGAGGTGCCAAGATCCGGTTGCCGCAGCACCATAAATGTGGGTGTCAAAATAAGAACCACGGGGATCAGTATCCAAAGGGGGCGTGATGTACGTTCCCGCGGAAGCCAGTCATAGTAGGCGGCCAATAGCATCACCAGCGTGATCTTGGTCAGCTCAGAGGGCTGCAACCGCATGAAGCCCAGATCGATCCAGCGTTGCGCCCCCATACCAATGGTGCCAAAAAACTCAACTGCCAGCAGCAAAGCAATAGACGCGAGATAGGCCACCATAGCCATGTTGCGCCAAAACCAGATGGGCACCATGGCGACGGCAATCATCACAACCAGCCCCATGCCAAAGCGCTTCACCTGGGGTTCAACCCAGGGGCTGGCAGACCCTCCGGCCACCGAATAGAGCATGAGAAACCCGATACAGGCCACCGAGGTCAGCAACAGGATCAGTGGCCAATTCAAAAACAGGATTTTGCGCAGCCCGGTTGGGGTCGTCTTGGCGTTATACTCCAGATAACTCATGCCCGGTCGCTCGCGTCCAGCAGCCGTTCCGGGCGTTCTCGCTCCAGTCGCTCTTGCTGTGATTTGATACGATTGCGGTCTTTCTTGGGATAGGCCTCCAGGGGTGGGGTGCCGCCGTAGAGGGCCTGCAGCATGATATCGCGGACAATAGGGGCTGCGGCGGTGGATCCGCCTCCACCGTGCTCGACAATAACTGCGATGGCATATTTCGGAGTGTCAAAAGGGGCGAAACTGACAAACAGCGCGTGGTCGCGCCGCTCCCAGGGCAGATCGCGGTTGCGGATCACCCCAGCGGCGCGTTCGGCGGCGGTGATATTGCGAACCTGACTGGTGCCGGATTTGCCCGCCATACGCATTGTTTCTTCAATGATACGCGACTTATACCCGGTGCCACGGCGGTCATTTGAGACTGAAAACATGCCCTTGCGCAGGGTACGAAGGTTGTTTTCGTTTAACCCCAATGGGGTCCCAGCGCCGTCGGGTTGTTCGATCCCATCGACAGATTTGATCAGTCGGGGGGTAATGCTGCGTCCGGTGGCCAGCCGCGCAGTCATCACCGCCAGCTGCATCGGTGAAGCCAGCATATAACCCTGCCCGATAGAGGCGTTGGCGGTGTCGCCAATCAGCCAGTCTTCGCCTCGGTTGCGGTTCTTCCACTCTTTGGTCGGGGTCAGACCTGTGGCAACGGCGGACATCGGCAGGTCATGCCGCAGGCCCAATCCCATGCGCTGCGCCATGGCAGATATCTTGTCGATGCCGACCTTCAGCGCCAGATCATAGTAGTACACATCGCATGATCGTTTCAGAGAGTCGTTCAGGTCGACATTGCCATGTCCGCCTCGCTTCCAGCAGTGGAAGCGGCGACCAGCCACCTCTAGGTAGCCCGGACACCAAACGGTCTCCTCCGGGCCAATGATCCCTTCTTCCAGCGCTGCCAGTGCCACAATCATCTTGAAGGTCGAGCCCGGCGGGTAGGTGCCCTGTACTGATTTATTGGCCAAAGGCCGATAGCTGTTCTCAGTCAGCTCGCGGTAATCGGCAACTGAAATGCCGCGCACAAACAGGTTTGGGTCAAAGCTGGGGGCCGAGGCAATGGCGCGCAGATCACCATTTTCGCAGTCAATGACCACGGCACTGGCGCTTTCATTGCCCAAACGTGCCTGAACATAGCCCTGCAATTCGGCATCGACCGTCAGCTGCATATCCGCACCCGACACACCATCGCGGCGGTCCAGCTCGCGCATGACCCGACCGGTGGCGTTGACCTCAACCCGCTTGGCACCGGCCTTGCCCCTCAGCACATCTTCACGCTTGGCCTCAAACCCGACTTTGCCGATCTGAAAGCGCGGGATGCGCAGGATGGGTTCCGGATCGGTTATCTGGCTTAGATCATAATCAGAGACTGGACCAACATAGCCAACCACATGGGCGAAATCGGCGCGTCGTGGATAGATCCGGGCCAGACCGACCTCAGGGGTGATGCCGGGCAGGGCCGGGGCGTTCACCGCGACCTTTGATATGTCCTGCCAGTCGATCTGATCCGCCAGAGTGACCGGCAGGAACGGCGGCGAGCGACGCATTTCGGCAATGGCGCGCTCTAAATCCTTGGGGTCAATCTTGATCAGCCGCGACAGATCTTCGATCACCTTATCCACGTCACCGGCATCTTCCGGCACAATGATGATACGATACGAAGGCGAGTTGCGGGCCAGGGCAATGCCATTGCGGTCAAATATTTCGCCACGGGCCGGGGCCAGCAACCGGATGTTGATGCGGTTCTCTTCAGCGAGCAGCCGGAACTGATCAGCCTGATCCACCTGCAGGTGTCGCATCCGCATCGCCAGTCCGCCGGCAAACACCAGCTGAAAACCGCCCAGCAACAGGGCCCGTCGGCTCAGCGTGCGATGGGTTGTTTCCAGCTCTTTTGGGTTGCGTCTCATAGGCGAATTCCCAATGTCTCAAGCTCGGTCGAGGTCAATCTTCGAACCCCCAATATAGACTGACTGACAAAGACCACCAAGGGGTAGGCGGCGATGGTCAGTAACATCTGTATCAGGATCAGTCCAAGCGGTGCTTGCTGCACCCCAACCAAAGCAAGGGCGGTCCGGTTGAAGACCGTAATTGCGGTCAGCACCAGGCTGACCGAAATCCATTCGGCGGCAAATCCCGTGTCGCGGTGGGTCAGGGCGCGGGGCTTCAGATACTCACATCCCAACAGGACCAGCAGCGCCAACAGTCCCGGCGGTCTCTGAAACATCAGATCCGCGAGTAATAAAGTCAGCGCCAGCAATACAATGGGCACATAATCCGGACGACGCAGGGACCAGGCCATGGCCATTGCCATCAGCAGATCGGGCGGTGCCCACTGACGTGGGACGGTATCCAACGGCAATAAGCGGAAAAAGACAATCAGCAGGGCCAGCGCCGGGAACGCGGCCCGCATGAGCCAGATATGCGCAGGCGAGGTGCTAGCCATTGTCGGCCCCCAGGTTCTCGGGGCGGGGTCGTGGCAGGGGGGCACCAGGGGGCGGGGCCACCAGCCCACCTGGACTGTAGATCCCTTCGGTTCCGTGGTGACGCAGCACGCGCAGAAACTCCAGCCGCTCATAATCGGCCGACAGGCGCACCCGCAAACGGCCTGACGGGTCGCTGGCCACCTGGCCAATCAGCAGCCCTGCCGGGAACACATCGCCATCGCCCGAGGTGATCACCCGGTCCCCTGGACGCAGCTTGTCAGGGTTCTCCAGAAAATCGATCACCGGCGCGGCACTGTTGTCACCCGCAATCAGCGCGCTTTGGCCTGAGGGCTGTATCGTGGCCGGCACCGAACTGGCGGCATCGGTCAACAGGATCACCCGCGCCGTATTGCGCCCGGTCCCCGAGATCCGGCCCACAAGGCCAATCCCGTCCATTGCCGCCCAGCCGTCCCGCACCCCGTCCCGTGATCCGACATTCAGCAGCACGGACTGGCGAAACGGGGATCCGCTATCCGCCATGACCACGCCGGTGATATAGGTCAAACGTGGATCCAGCCGTACGTTGTTCAGGTCCAGAAGGCGGGCGTTTTCCTGCTCCAGCTGCAGCGCGGCCTCTTTCCAGGCCTGCATCTGCCGCAGCTCGGACCGCAGTTCCTGATTTTGTTCTGACAGCCGCTGATAGGATTGAAAGTCGCGCACCAGATTTATGGCTCCGGTCACCGGTACCATGGCCCATTCCATGTTGGGCACCACAGCATCCACGACCTGAGCCCGAAACCGCTCAACCCTTGGGCTGTCGATGCGCCAGACAATGAAAATCACCAGCAGACACAGGCAGGTCACCGCAATCAGCAGGCGCTTTAGCGGGGTGGCATAGTCTTCGCGCTGGGATCGATCTCTGGCCAAGGGGCTCCTCCGAGGTACTTACAGGGCACCCCATATATGGCGAAAGGTAAGAGCCTTAGCTGTCGTAATCAATCGCGTGGCGCAGTTGCTTTTCAAACTCCAGCGCCTTGCCGGTGCCCAGAGCAACACAATTCAGGCTTTCGTCGGCAATTGAAACCGCCAATCCGGTCTGTTCCCGCAATGTCAGGTCCAGATCACCCAGCAGCGCACCACCACCAGTCAGCATGACACCCCGGTCAACAATATCAGCTGCCAGATCCGGAGGCGTTGCCTCCAGCGCCGTCATCACTGCTTCGCAGATCTGCTGCACTGGTTCGGCCAGGGCCTCGGCGATCTGTGCCTGGCTGATTTCGATCTCTTTGGGCACCCCGTTCAACAGGTCGCGACCCCGGATCTGCATCGATTGACCGCGGCCGTCATCAGGCATACGGG
Source organism: Parasedimentitalea marina (assembly GCF_004006175.1). Classification (GTDB taxonomy): domain Bacteria; phylum Pseudomonadota; class Alphaproteobacteria; order Rhodobacterales; family Rhodobacteraceae; genus Parasedimentitalea; species Parasedimentitalea marina. The sequence continues at coordinate 3,626,800 of NZ_CP033219.1, read as the reverse complement.
CGGTGCCGATCGAGGTCTTGATCCGCTCGGCGGTGGCCTCACCAATCAAAAGGTTCTGCTGGCGCCGCAGATAAGAGATGATAGCTTCGTCCATCCGGTCGCCACCAACCCGAACCGAGCGCGCATAGACGATGTCACCCAGCGACAGCACCGCCACTTCGGTGGTCCCACCACCAATATCAACCACCATGTTACCAGTGGGATCAGTGATGGGCATTCCTGCGCCAATGGCGGCGGCAATAGGTTCGGCGATCAGCCCAGCCTTGCGGGCTCCGGCGGACAGAACCGACTGGCGGATCGCGCGTTTTTCAACCGGCGTGGCACCATGGGGGACGCAGACAATTATTTTTGGTTTGGAGAAGGTTGAGCGTTTGTGCACTTTGCGGATGAAGTGCTTGATCATCTCTTCGGCAGTGTCGAAATCTGCAATCACACCTTCGCGCATCGGCCGGATCGCTTCGATCGAACCGGGGGTGCGGCCCAGCATCAGCTTGGCGTCTTCGCCCACGGCCAGGACTTTCTTGACGCCATCCTTGACGTGATAAGCCACCACCGAGGGTTCGGACAGGATCACGCCCCGGCCTTTGACGTAGACCAGTGTGTTCGCTGTACCAAGGTCAATAGCCATGTCCGACGTGAACAGGCCGGACATAAATCCAAAGATCGACATATAAAGGGATCCTGTAAGTGCTTTTAGAATGACCCGGGACTCTGCGTAAATCGCGGGGTTCTGATCTTATAAGCAGCACAGCGGCGTCGCGAAAGGGCGTATTCTGTCTAACTAGCGCCTTTCCGCCGGGTTTTTCTCTTTTTGTGGTCGCTGTCGCGCCATTTAAGAAGGACAGCGCAGTGTCAGGCAACGGACACGGGTCATTCTGGCATTGTAGCTCAGCACCCTACAGATGGTTTCACAGATGGTTTCACAGATGTTATTCTGAGGTCCTTTTTGGCATCAACCGGTTTTTCAACCTCTTAACGTCGGCCGCTATGAAGACAACGGTGGTCTCCCGCGCCTTTGCTCTCTCATCACAGATGAGAGGCAAAGCCTTGGGCCTGGCGCCGCTGCGCGGCGCGGGCAGATGTTGCCGGGGAGCGTCTATACCATTGCTGCAATGACGCTGTGGGGGTAGTTTCAGGATATGAGTTTGAAAGAATGTATTCCGAAGGATAAATACGACTTGGATGCGGTGCGATTGGCCATCGCGATTGGTTTTCCGGGTTTGGGTCCCATATTGCCTGACTTGTTTGAGTGGACCAAGGACGGGAACTGGCCGGTCGCCCCTGTTGTCGCATCCCTTTTGTCCGATGCCGGGAGTGAACTCACCCCGTACATCAGAGAGATATTATGCTCGGATGATGGAATGTGGAAATACTGGGTTATCCTACTTGTCCTTCGGTGCAGCTCAGCTGGAATTCAAACGAGTTTGAAATCGGACCTTGTCCGCCTGATGTTGCATCCGACCCAAGATGATGCCGATAGCGAGGTTCCCAAGGTGGCTCAGTCTGTTTTGGGGGCATTGAACGTCGTCGATTGAATAGCGAACTCGGGGCCAGACTCGTCTGATCAACATTCGTGATACAGGAAAACACCGCGCAGCGGTGCCACGCCCAAGGCCCTAATCTGGTTCGGCGCAGCCGAAACGGCTTGGGGCGCGGGAGGTCCCCGTTTCAGGGCAATGCCACCTAACAAGAAAGGCCACCCAGATGGACGGCCTTTCTGTCGTCCGTCAAGGGGTGGTTAAGTGACGTCTTTGTAAGAAATCTCGCGAGTATCCGCGCCTTCTCCGACCTTGCCGCGGCGCACGATTAACCGGTTCAGCGCGTTCACATAGGCCTTGGCCGAGGCCACGACCGTATCGGTGTTGGCGCTCTCACCGGTGGCAATCATGCCGTCCTCTTCCAGCCGCACGGAAACCGTTGCCTGGGCATCTGTACCCTCGGTCACAGCCTGAACCTGATACAGCTGCAGGCGGGCCGTGTTGGGGTGCAACTCGCGGATCGCTTTGAAAGTTGCATCCACCGGACCGTCGCCACTGGCAGTTGCGCTGACATCCTTGCCTTCGATCTCCATCTCAATTGTCGATTCCGCCGGGCCGCCGGTGCCACAGACAACCTTCATTGAGACGATCTGCAAATGGTCGTTCTCGGCATCCTCGCCAGACCGCATCAGGGCGATGATATCGTCGTCAAACACCTCTTTCTTGCGGTCGGCCAGTTCTTTGAAGCGGACAAAGACATCCTTGAGCTGGTTGTCGCCCACCTCAAAGCCGAACTGCTCCAGCTTGTCACGCAGCGCCGCGCGGCCCGAGTGTTTGCCAAGCGGCAGCGAGGTGCCGGACAGGCCCACATCGGCCGGCCGCATGATCTCAAATGTTTCGGCGTTCTTCAGCATGCCATCCTGGTGGATGCCGCTTTCATGGGCAAAGGCGTTTTTGCCAACAATCGCCTTGTTGAACTGCACCGCAAAGCCCGACACGGCCGCGACACGACGTGAGATATGCATGATCTTCTGGGTGTCGATGCCAGTGCTCCAGGGCATGATGTCATTGCGCACTTTCAGCGCCATCACCACCTCTTCCAGCGCGGTATTCCCGGCCCGTTCACCCAGCCCGTTGATGGTGCATTCGATCTGACGCGCGCCACCAGCCACTGCCGCCAGCGAGTTTGCCGTCGCCATGCCAAGATCATTGTGGCAATGGGTGGCAAAGATCACATCATCGGCGCCCGGCACCGTGTCGATCAGACGCTTGATCAGATCGGCACTTTCCATCGGTGCGGTATAGCCAACCGTATCGGGGATGTTGATGGTGCTGGCGCCGGCCTTAATGGCGATCTCGATCACCCGGCACAGATAGTCCCACTCGGTGCGGGTGGCATCCATCGGCGACCACTGCACATTGTCACACAGGTTGCGCGCGTGGCTCACGGTCTGGTGGATCACATCCGCCATTTCGTCCATCGACAGGTTCGGAATCGCGCGGTGCAGCGCCGAGGTGCCGATAAAGGTGTGGATGCGGTTCTTCTCGGCGTGTTTGATCGCCTCCCAGCAGCGATCGATATCCCCTGCTTTGGCGCGGGCCAGACCGCAGATGCGGCTGTTGCGTGCGTTTTTGGCAATCTCGGTGACGGCGTTGAAATCGCCCTCAGAGGCGATCGGGAAACCGGCCTCGATGATATCGACGCCCATGTCATCCAGCAGCCCGGCAATCTCGAGCTTTTCTGAATGGGTCATGGTCGCACCGGGGCTTTGCTCGCCGTCGCGCAGGGTGGTGTCAAAAATAACGACGCGGTCTTTGTCGGATGTAATGGTCATGTTGGGTATCTTTCGTGTCTGTCCTAAGCCATGTGGCGCGCTGGCGGTCCCCTCTGAGCGGACGCGCCGGATGGCACGCTCAGAGGCGAGTTAGGATCAGTAGGCCACGCAGCGATGCGCTGCAAAAAGCAGCGGCAGAGGAAAGGGTATGTGCGCGGTTGATCATGGCCGCGATTTATACATGCACGCGCCGGAATGGAAAGGGTGAAAATAGCGTCTGACGGTCGCGGGCCCAACTGTTGCTGTCTGGACCTTGCAATTCACGCATGAACACGCATCTATCATTTGAAAACGATGGTTCAACGAGGTATTTATGGCACGTCCCCGCCGCAGTGAAGCAACCCGCGAGACCCTCTTGGCGCTGGGCGTGAAATTGTTCGCCTCGCAGGGGTATCACGGCACCGGATTGAAACAGATCCTGGACGAAGCCGGGGTGCCGAAGGGATCATTTTACAACTACTTCTCCAGCAAAGAGAATTTCTGTGCTGAAACCGTCAGTTATTATTCCGAATTCCTGCAACACCGAATTGTACAGGCAGAGGGCGACACTCCGGTGGCCAAACTGCTGGACATTCATCGTGGTCTTCTGACGTTACTGCAGCAACAAGACACGCCCTCGGGGTGTTTGTTGGGGTCTTTGGCCAGTGAAACAGGGGCGGCCCAAGGACAGTTGCAGACTGCTATCTGCGAAGGGTTTACCGCCTGGATCGCACGCTATGTCACCCTGTTTGAACAGGCCCAGGCCCAGGGGCTTTTGCGCGATGATCTGTCGGCGGTGGATCTGACACACATCTACATCAATCAATGGCACGGCGCGATTGAACAGTACCTGCTGGACCGAGATGGGGCACGGGTGATGACATCAATGGAGCAGGTTCTGACCATATTGATGCGGGCCTAGGAAATAATCGGGACCTGGACTTGAATGATGGGATTTAGACTTCATATACGACCAGTCGTCTACTAATGGAGCATCCCATGCCACATCCGTCCATACTGGCCCAGCCGCTGACTTTGAAAACGGGCGCCGTTCTGCCCAACCGCTTTATGAAAGCGGCCACCAGCGAGCAGTTGGGCAATCGCCAGCATAATCCGAAACCCGGTCTGGCCAAGCTGTATAAAACCTGGTCGCAGGGCGGCGCTGGGCTGTTGATCTCGGGCAATATCATGGTGGACCGCACCGCCCTGGGCGAACCGTTCAATGTGGTCCTGGACGGTGACAGCGATCTGGATGCCTTTCGTCAGTGGACGGCTGCGGCCAGGGTCGATGGCAACCACTTCTGGGCTCAGATCAACCACCCCGGCAAGCAAAGCCCCAAGGTGCTCAGCCCCGAGCCCGTCGCCCCCTCGGCGATCCCGCTGGACGGGGCGCTGGCGGCTGGCTTCAATACGCCACGGGCCCTAAGTGACAGTGAAATCACGACCCTGATTGCCAGCTTTGCCAAGACGGCGGAACTGGCCAAGACCGTGGGCTTTACCGGGGTGCAAATCCACGGTGCCCATGGTTATCTGGTCAGTCAGTTCCTATCGCCGAAACATAATACGCGGCAAGACCGCTGGGGTGGCACAGCGGAAAACCGCATGCGGTTTGTGCTGGAAATCTACCGCGCGATCCGGGCCAGGGTCGGCGCTGATTTCCCAGTTGCGATCAAGCTGAACTCGGCCGATTTCCAAAAGGGCGGCTTCACCGAGGAGGAGTCAATGCAGGTAGCCGAGGCGCTGGTCAGCGAGGGGCTGGATCATATCGAGATTTCCGGCGGCAGTTACGAGCAGCCGGTGATGATGGCTGGCACAGGCAAGGCGGCCGTGAAACAAAGCACCCAGGCGCGCGAAGCCTATTTCCTGCACTATGCCGAAGCACTGCGGGCACGTTGCGACGTGCCATTGGCGGTCACCGGCGGTTTTCGCAGTGCCCAAGGGATGGAGGCGGCGGTCGCCTCGGGGGCCACTGACATGGTCGGTCTGGCCCGTCCCATCATTCTGGTGCCCGACTTGCCCAAGCAAGTCCTGGCCTCGTCCGAGTTTAAGATCGACGTGGGCAACCCGACCACGGGCAAGCCAAAGATTGATGCCATCTCGATGCTGGGGATCGTTTGGTACGAAAAGCAGATGTGGCGTCTGGCCCAGGGTCGCAAAACCAAACTCAACCTGTCGCCCTGGATGGCCGTCGTCAGCTCGTTTTGGAAAGTGATGAGCAAGCCAGCCCCCAGACGCGCCTGACCCCGGTAAACCCGGCGCATCGCTACCTGCGGTGCGCCGACCTACACATGTGAGCGAACGATATCCAACAAGCGCGGCATTTGGGCCCGGATCTCTTCGGGTTGCGATTGGCAAAACCCAATAAGCAACCCCTGCGCCCGACCCGATGGATCACAGTCTGACAGGGCGCGAATAGCAAAGCCCGCAGCCCTGGCTGCCGTCACTATGGCAGTATCCGGAATAGGCTGCGCCAAATGAAAGGCGATTTGCATCCCGGCCTCGTGCCGCTGAAACTGCCCCAGTTCCGCAGGCCAGCTCTCGAGTGCATTTGCGGCGGCGTCATAGCGCTGGGCATAAAGGCGCCGGGCCCGGCGGATATGGCGGTCATATTGCCCCGAACTCATGAAATCAGCCAAAGGTCGCTGGGCTGTAACGGCTGCGCTGCTGGTCGGGTGGCGCAGGGCGGCGCGAAACCGGTCGACCAACCCCGGCGGCAGAATCAGATAGCCCAGTCGCAGCGCATGGGAAAAGGTCTTTGAGAAGGTGCCGACATAGATGCAACGGCCCTTTTGATCCAATGCAGCCATGGCGGGAACGGGCTGCCCCGCATAGCGAAACTCGCTGTCGAAATCATCCTCGATGATCCAGCCATCATAGTCTGCGGTGGCGTTTAAAAACGCCTGACGCGCAGCAATTGGCAGACAGCCGCCCAACGGGAACTGGTGCGATGGGGTCAGCACCGTCACCTGCGCGGGTTGCGACGGCAACTCTGCACCCTGTGCCCCGACCGTCATCCAGTCCACGCTCCAGCCGCGCGCGGCGGCAAAGCGCTGAGTGGGGATATAACCCGGAGCCTCCAGCGCAAGTTGCCCCTCGCTGGCCAGCAGGTCCATGGCCAGCTCCAGTCCGGCGCTGGCACCGCCAGTTACCAGAACCTGATCCGCCGTTGCCGTAATGCCGCGCCAGCGTCCGGCATACCCGGCAATCTCTCGCCTCAGCTCAGGGTCCCCAAACGGGTCGTCCAGATGCACCAGCGCTTTGGGTGCCATCCGCGTGATGCGCCCGATACATTTGGCCCAGGGCCCTACAGGAAAGACATCCGGGTCCGGCGCACCCGGGGCTAACAACATCCCCGAAACGGGTGACAGGCCAGGGGTCGCCGTAGAGGCGGGCGCCCTGGGTGTGGCCAGCGGAGCAATGTCACAGACATAAATCCCTGATCCGCGACGGCTTTCCAGATACCCTTCGGCGACCAGTTGATCATAGGCCAGTACAACGGTTGACCGCGCCACCCCAAGATCCTGCGCCAGTGCGCGCGATGCAGGCAGACGCCGGCCCGCGCTCAGGCTGCCCTCGGTAATTTGTGCCCGCAGTCCGGAACTGATCTGCAGATACCGGGACGCGGTAGCACTCGGTGACAGCAGGCGGGCAAGATCCGGCATAATTGGACTGTTCATTTTGTTGGAAAGTGGAGCTTAATATAGATCCACTTTGCACCTATCCGTCAAGTCAATTGATGACTTGATAAAGGGCCCAGCAGATGCGCCAGACTTTGACTGAGACACTTAAGACAGACCGCAGCCGCCTGCGCCGTGCCCATGAAAAGGGGGCTTATGACCGCGACAGTTTGGATGCGGTGTTGGATGCCATGCCCATGTGCCATATCGGCTACCAGATTGATGGCAAGCCCTCGGTGCTGCCTACCCTGCAATGGCGCGAGGGCGACCACATCTATTGGCACGGCTCCTCTGCCAGCCGCGCCCTGCGCGCAATGGAGGGCGCCGACGTCTGTATGACGATCACCCTGCTGGACGGATATGTGCTGGCGCGCTCGGCCTTTCATCACTCGGTCAACCACCGATCCGCGATGATCTTCGGTCGCGCCGAAAAGGTGACCGACACAGACGTCAAAAAAGCGCATCTGAAAACCATGGTTGATATGATTTTTCCGGGTCGATGGGACAGTCTGCGCCCCATGCAGGACCAAGAGGTCAAGGCGACAACGGTGCTGCGGATGCCGATCACCGAAGGCGCGGCCAAGCTGCGCTCGGGGCCGCCAGTCGATGACGAGGATGACTACGCGTTGCCAATCTGGGCAGGCGTGGTGCCAGTGTCATTGCAAGTACATGCGCCTGAACCAGACCCGGCGAACCAGCCGGGTCTCGCGATGCCAGACCACCTCAGCCGTATTCGGATCGGCTGAATTTGGGGTAGGGTGCGTGATTGCACGCACCCTTGCTGCCCGGCCTATTCACTGGTTTCCGAGGGACTCACGTCATTTGAGCCAGCCTCTGTTGTGTCAGCTTCTGTTGCGCCAGCCTCTGCCGGTTCTGCCGGTTCTGCCGTCTGGTCGCCCAGGGCGCCGTTATCCCAACTGCCGCTGGTCTCTTGACCGGTGGCATATCGCATGGTGCCAGCGCCCTGGCGTTTGCTGTTCAGAAAATGCCCCTCATAGACGTCGCCATTGGCATAGGTGGCAACGCCCTGACCACTGATTTTCCCTTGTTGCCAGTCGCCTTCATAAATGAACCCGTCCGGCATTTCGATCTTGCCCTTGCCGTGCCGCTGGCCTTCGAAAAATGCCCCGGAGTAAAGCGAGCCATCCGCATAGGTAACCTTGGCCTCCCCATGACGCTTACTGTTTTGCCAGCCACCTTCATAGCGATACCCATCGGTATAGGTCATGACGCCCTGACCGTGATTGCTCGCGTTTTTGAACGCTCCTGTATAGACCACCCCGTTGGGATAGGTGGCGGTGCCTTCGCCTTCGATTACGCCAGCCGTCCAGTTGCCTTCATAGGTCGATCCATCACGGTAGGTGATCTTGCCTTGTCCATCGGCCAGATCGGTGCGGAACTGACCTTCATAGACCGACCCGTCCGGATAGGTCACATGGCCTTGCCCCTCGATTTGTCCGCCAACCCAGTCGCCGGTATAAACATACCCGTCAGTGCCCGAGAACGTGCCCTGACCGTCGCGCAGATCGTTGTTGAAATTGCCGGTGTAGATATCGCCGCTGGCATAGGTCAGTTTGCCCTGCCCATGGCGCCGCCCGGCCTCCAGTGGTCCCTCATAAACGTCGCCATTTGGCTGGGTCAGAACCCCGGTGCCATGCATCTGATCATCGGCCCAACTGCCATCGTAAACCAGCCCGTCTGGCAGCGTCAGCTTACCCTGGCCATGCAGCTTTCCAGCCAGCACTTCGCCGTCATAGATTGCACCATTGGGATAGGCGATCTTTGCCTTGCCCTCTTTTTGGCCATTCACCCAATCGCCGTCATATTCGTAACCGCCGGGATTTTGCATGACACCACGACCAGTGTGCTGCGCATCGACAAAACCGCCTTCATAGCGCACCCCATTGGCATAGATCGCGACACCCTGACCGTTGATGATGCCATCAACCCAATCGCCCTCATAGGTGCCCCCATCTGAAAAGGTGATCTTGCCCAGCCCTTCGGGTTTCCCCTTGGCAAAGGCCCCCTCGTAGACTGATCCGTTGGGAAACCGCGCAACGCCCTGGCCGACGATCTCACCGTCTAGCCAATCGCCCGAGTATTCATATCCGTTGGGCAACCGGTACGTGCCGGTGCCATGCTGCAACCCGCCCCTAAATGTGCCCTCATAGACACCACCGATCTCGTCCTGGGTTGAAATCACCTGGCTATTCTGCGCCAGAGCCGCCGAGCCCATCACGAGAGTCAATGAAAGTGCGAGTATGTTGCCAAATCGGATCATCGGAACCCCTGCCTGCGCCTGAAAATTTTGCCGTAGCGTATCACGGCTAAACTAAAAAACTAGGGCAGCCAGCAGATTGTCGCAATGTCTTTTGCACCTGCTCCCTTTCCCTTGATGCAAGATCTGCTAAATGGCTTGAGTGGATTGTTAAAGGACTAGAGCAGGATGACTGATCGCTTCCGCGTAACCCTGGCCCAGCTGAACCCTATTGTGGGCGACCTGTCAGGCAATGCAGCCCAGGCTTTGAAGGCCTGGCAACAAGGGCGCGATGCCGGCGCGGACTTGGTGGCACTGCCCGAGATGTTCATAACCGGCTACAACACCCAGGATCTGGTGATGAAGCCGGGGTTCCACCGGGCCGCCATCGCCGAGGTTGAAAAACTGGCTCTGGCTGTGGCGGACGGACCGGCCCTGGCCATTGGATCTCCCTGGGTCGAAGGCGATAAGCTTTATAATGCCTACCTGATCCTCAAGGGCGGCAAGATTGCCAGCCGTCAGTTGAAACACCACCTGCCCAATGAAACTGTCTTTGATGAGGTCCGCATCTTTTCTGCCGGACCACTGGGTGGCCCCTATGCTGTGGGTGACACCCGCATCGGCAGCCCCATCTGCGAGGACGGCTGGCACGAGGACGTCGCCGAAACCCTCGAAGAAACCGGCGCCGAGTTCCTGCTGATCCCCAATGGTTCGCCCTATTATCGTGACAAGATGGAGGTGCGGTTCAACCACATGGTGGCCCGCACGATCGAGACTGGCTTGCCGGTGATCTATCTCAACATGGTTGGCGGTCAGGATGATCAGGTCTTTGATGGCGGTACCTTTGTATTGAACCCGGGCGGCGCTCTGGCCCTGCAAATGCCGGTCTTTGACGCGGCCGTGGCCCATCTCGATTTTGTGCGCACCGCTGACGGATGGCGTGCTGTCGACGGCGCCAAGGCACATCTGCCCGACGCATGGGAGCAAGACTACCGCGTCATGGTCGAATCTTTACGCGACTATCTGCGTAAATCAGGCTTCTCCAAGGTGCTTCTGGGCCTCTCCGGTGGCGTCGACTCAGCCATCGTCGCCGCCATCGCGGTTGATGCCATTGGCGCCGAAAATGTGCGCTGCGTGATGCTACCCTCGGAATACACCACCCGGGAATCGCTGGATGATGCCGAGGCGGTGGCCAAGGCGCTCGGCGTGCATTACGACTATGTCCCCATAGACGAGGGCCGAAGCGCCATCACCAATTCACTGGCGCCGCTGTTTGCCGGGCGTGACGCTGACGTCACCGAAGAAAACATCCAGTCCCGCCTGCGCGGGTTGCTGCTGATGGCAATGTCGAACAAGTTCGGCGAGATGTTGCTGACCACAGGTAATAAATCCGAAGTCGCGGTGGGCTATGCCACCATCTATGGTGACATGAACGGCGGCTACAACCCGATCAAGGACATGTACAAAACCCGGGTGTTTGAAACCTGCCGCTGGCGCAATGCCAACCACCGCCCCTGGATGAACGGCCCCAAAGGCGAAGTGATCCGCCCCAATGTCATCGACAAACCACCCACGGCTGAGTTGCGCGATGATCAAAAAGACAGCGACAGCCTGCCGGACTACCCCGAACTGGACGCTATTCTGGACATTCTGGTCGATCAGGACGGCTCACTGGCGGATTGCGTTGCCGCCGGATTTGACCACGCCGTGGCCAAACGGGTCGAGCACCTGCTCTACATCAGCGAATACAAACGCTTTCAGTCCGCTCCCGGCGCCCGGCTAACCCCGCGCGCCTTCTGGCTGGACCGCCGCTATCCCATCGTCAATCAGTGGCGCGATCCCAGCTGACAGGTCTCAAAAATCCGCCCCTTCATCTTTTCCCAAATACTCCGGGGTGAATGACGAGCCAGATCTTGGCTCGTCAGAGGGGCAACGCCCCTTTGGGTTCTGCGGAAAAACCTTTGCAGTATTTGGCCCGATCTGGTCGTAAAGCAACCGGCCAGGCCTGCACCGATTCCGCACGGCCACATGATGGCTATTGTTTCAATCCCCCACCCGACGCCCAATCCCGGGTGGGCGGCGCTGAAATTCACCGCATGCATTTCACAGAGTCCCTGGTGTCAAATTATCGGGTCTGCACTCCAAACAGTGAACACGCCGGTTGCTGCAAATTGTCAGTACTTCTTGCTGGGGCATCGTTGCTCGGACGTGTGCCGAAGATATGATTCTGGTTAACTGTCCAGCGATCCGGGACAATGCCGCGACCGCGCTTCATTGTCGCCACATTCCCACCTCTCATCTGGCATTTTCGTCTAATTTTAGGCAAAACGAACAAATTTGCGGCGAAATGGGCTAAATTGCACGGGCAGTCTGAAAAACGCCTGTCACGGACAGGAACGCCAAGTTTTGAATCGCCAGAGGTGCCAAATGACACAGAGTTATCAGCCGGATTTTGACAAGTTGATCCAGGGTCAGAGCCACGAGACCAGCGAGGCCGAAATCATGGCCGAAGTTCGCAAGGTGATGGTCGCCGAAAACGTCGTGCACCCCGAGGTCGCAAAATCTCAACCCATGTCTCGACTCAGACGGACATTCAGGTCGCAACCGCAGGAACCGCACCTGACTGTTCCAACCGAGCCTCAGAGTCCAAGCGCCACAAAAACTGTGGCCCGCGGGGGTCGCGGTTACCAGCCCCGCTGGAGCCACAATCTGCTGATTTTTGCGCTGGCCATTCTCATCTATAGCCCGATGGGCGTTGCCGCAGGGGTGGCGCTGACCTTGGCTGCGACCGTCTTCTTGTTCTGGGCCGTCGGCTCGGATCGGCTGGCAACCATCGGACGGGCCTGTTTCGGCTTCTATTGCCGGTGTCTCCCCGCTCAGGCGGACCGGGTCGCAAATTGGGCCGGTCGGGTCAGTGACCGGTTGCAGGCCCTGTCCGACCGATTGCCATCTCGTTTGACGCAGGGGCTCTATATACACAGTGTTGCCACTGCCACGGTGTCCGACCTGGACTTGGTCGAACCTTTTGACCGGCTGCTGGTCCAGCGTCAGGGTGACCGTCAAACCACAGTCGAGTAACCAGTTCCGCAATAGCACCCGCACAGCGGGTGTTTTTCCTTTTCAGGACAGTCGGGTCTTCGCATAGTGCAGGTCGCTAAACCTGCCCCATCGGAGTCTCTTTTGCCTGGTCCCGAATTGCCGCCCTTTCCCGAAGACAAACGCCTCCTCAAATCAGTTGATACCGTTGTCATCGGCGGCGGTATCGTCGGCGCGTCGACCGCGCTGGAATTGGCGTCGCGCGGTGTGTCGGTATTGCTCTGTGAAAAAGGCCGCATTGGCGGCGAGCAAAGCTCGCGCAACTGGGGTTGGGTGCGCCTGTCCCAGCGCGATCCGCGGGAAATTCCGCTGATGCTCGAGGCAATGTCGATCTGGCAAGGGCTAGAGGCGCGCACAGGCTATCAAACAGGTTATCATCGGTGCGGCAGCCTGTTTGTGGCCAACACAGCCAAACGCCGCGCGCATCTGCAGCGCTGGGCGCAGAACCTGCAAGATTTTGAGGCCGCCAGCGAAATGGTCAGTGGCGATGCACTGCAGATGATGTTGCCGGGCCATCAGGGCCAAATCCAGTCTGCCCTGTCGACTCCCATGGATGGCCGTGCCGAACCGCAATGGGCGACCCACGCCATTGCCATGGGCGCACGCAATGCCGGTGCGGCTGTGATAACCAACTGTGCGGTGCGCTCTGTTGATATCCAGGCAGGCCAGATCGCCGGTGTCATTACCGAACGGGGCCGGGTGGCATGTAGTTCAGTGGTGGTGGCTGGCGGCGCCTGGTCGCGATTGTTTCTTGGCAATGCCGGGGTTTCGCTGCCTCAGCTAAAAGTCCTGAATTCGGTGTTACGCTGTTCGCCAGTGGCGAGCGGGCCTGACGTTGCCCTATGGGGTGATGGCTACGCACTCCGAAAGCGCGCGGACGGGGGCTATACCGTGGCCAAAGGAACAGAGAACGTGGTGGATATCGTGCCCGACAGTCTGCGTCTGGGCCTGAAGTTTTTGCCTGCATTCCTAAGCGAATGGCGCTCGCTGCGCTTTCGTCTCTCAGGCCGCTGGCAGGACGAGGCCGCCCAGGCGCGGTGCTGGACACCCGATCAGGAAACCGCATTTGAACAGTGCCGAATCCTCGATCCAGAGCCCTCGCAGTCGGCGCTGAAATCTGGCTGGACCGCTGCGCAACAGGCTTTTCCGGTCCTGCAGCAAGCCGACGTGGTGCAAAGCTGGGCTGGCCTGATCGACGTGATGCCGGATGCCATTCCGGTGATCTCACCGGTGGATGACCTGCCGGGCCTGTTCATCTCCACCGGCTATTCGGGACATGGCTTTGGCATCGGTCCGGGGGCAGGGCGCCTGATGGCCGATATGGTGACCGGCGCGCCCCCCATTGTGGACCCCCATGCGTTCCGCCTGTCGCGCTACACCGACGGCAGCCGGGTGCGCCTGGACAGTGGCACCTAGGCCGCGCCCCACAGGCCATCATCTTTTTGCCAAAATACTCGCGCCGCAGGCCCCGCGCCCCTGGCGCGGATATCTCGCATCAACTGGACAAAACCCTGCCTATGTGAGATGGGCAGGACAACAGGAGACATGTGATGACCACCACCCGTTTTGCCCCATCGCCCACCGGATATATCCACGTTGGCAACCTGCGCACCGCGCTGATGAACTATCTGATCGCCCGCAAGGCCGGCGGCACCTTCATTCTGCGCATCGACGACACCGACCCGAACCGCTCCGAAGAAAAATATGTCGACGCCATCAAGCGCGACATGGAATGGCTGGGCCTGACATGGGACAAGGTCGAGCGCCAGTCTGATCGTTTGGACCAATATGCCGACGCGGCTGACAAGCTGCGCGAGATTGGCCGCTTCTACGAAGCCTTTGAGACCCCGACCGAGCTGGACCTGAAGCGCAAGAAGCAGCTGAATATGGGCAAGCCACCGGTCTATGACCGCGCCGCACTGGCGCTGTCCGATGCGGAAAAAGACGCCCTGCGCGCCGAGCGTGGCGATGGTGTCTGGCGCTTCAAGCTGGATCACGAACGGATCGAATGGACCGACGGCGTGCTGGGTGACATCTCGATTGATGCGGCCTCTGTCTCTGATCCGGTGCTGATCCGTGGGGACGGCCAGGTGCTTTACACCATCGCCTCTGTTGTGGATGACACTGAAATGGGGGTGACAAATGTTGTACGTGGCTCAGACCACGTGACCAACACCGCAACCCAAATCCAGATCATCAAGGCATTGGGTGGCACCCCACCTGAATTCGCCCACCACTCGCTGCTGACCGGCCCTCAGGGCGAAGCATTGTCGAAACGTCTGGGTACCTTGGCGCTGCGCGACCTGCGTGAACAGGGTGTGCAGCCGATGGCACTGCTGTCACAGATGGCCCGTTTGGGCTCGTCCGACCCGATTGAGCTGCGCAATGAAATGGCCGAGCTGATCGAAGGCTTTGACATCAACCGCTTTGGCTCTGCGCCAACCAAGTTTGACGTGCAGGACCTGTTCCCACTGACCGGTCGCTATCTGCAGTCCTTGCCACTGGACAAGGTGCAGTCGGACCTCGACGCCTTGGGTGTTCCTGCAGACAAACAGGCTCCCTTCTGGGATGTCGCCAAAGAGAACATCACCACTTTGGGCGATCTCGAAACCTGGTGGACCCTGTGTCGCGATGGGGCCGAGCCGCTGATCGCGGATGAGGACAAGGACTTCATTGCCGAGGCAATGAAACTGCTGCCTGAAGGTCCCTACGACGGCGACACTTGGAAGACCTGGACTACGGCTGTGAAAGAGGCCACTGGCCGCAAGGGTAAAAAACTGTTCATGCCCCTGCGTCACGCGGTGACCGGCATGGAACGTGGCCCGGACATGAGCGCGCTACTGTCGCTGATGCAAGTGGTCCGCGCCCGCGGCTAAGGCTTAGTCAAAATAAATGTACCGCCCGGCCGTCAGGTCGGGCAGCACCCGCCCGCCCCCAAGGCGGGTGCGTTTGCACCCACCCGGTCGGGCACTGCCCTTGGTTACCAATGAGTGGAACAATGTGAGCTACATAGGCTCATAGAACCATTACCGGTTGTCGCCACAACCGCGCGCCTAGGTAGGACCACTTTCATCCCTATCTGACAAAACACTCCCCAATCGCGATTACCGCTGGGCCTATCACTCCCGGCACATGGAACAGGGCCCCGGCTAGACTGGGGCGCGCAGAGACAACGTTTAGCACGCGGGACTGATCTCCCGTCCACATCCGTTCTTGGCGACGTCGCCATTTCTATCTCTGAGTTAGCAAAATCCAAGCGCAGCCTTATGGCATGACCGGACGCCACAGGCTGACCGGCCCATTGACCTGCGGCAGGGTTCTGCACCCGCGTGTTGTTGCAAGGTTGAAATTTGACAGAAGCAACGGAAAACCTATTCTGGTCCGGAAGTCCAACGCGTGTTTCTACAGGAAGTGGAGTCTCCGATGGCCAAAAGCCCAGAAGAAATCGTAGCCCTGGTTGAAGCGACCGGCGGTAAGAAAGCCAAACGCAAAGCGTTAAAAAAGGTGCCCGAAGGCACCAAAGAAAAGAAACTGCCCAAAGACGTTCGTGACGGATTGGAAAAGCACTTTGGTGCCAAACTGGCCAAAGTGCGAGTGCATACAGGTGGCAACACCAAGGAAATTTGCAAAGAGCTAAAGGCCAAGGCTTTTACCATGGGGCACAATGTTTACTTCATGCGCCCCGGCGATGCCAAGAAACCAGAAACACTGGTGCATGAGCTGGCGCATGTGTTGCAACAAACACGGGGCAAGGTTGCCAAGGTAAAAGAGGGCGAGGCCCTGATCGCCAAGTAGCGTCTTGCACGGAGTGCTTACGCTTTGATCCAACCGACGATCTGTCCTTCACGCAGTGCACCGGACTGACGTTTCTTTTCTTTGCCGCGCTCAAAGGCCACCATCGTCGGTATCCCCTTGATGCGATAGCGCGCGCCGGTGGATTGGTGGGCCTGGGTGTTCATCTTGACCAGTCGCGCCTTGCCACTCAGCTTTTTGGCCGCCTTGGCGAACTCAGGTCCCATGGCCTTGCAGGGGCCGCACCAGGGGGCCCAGAAATCCACGATCAATGGCAGATCATCGTTCTGCGCGGCTTTTTGCAAAACTGCTGGATCCACATCCACTGGCTTGAGCGGCATCAGTGCCGCGCCGCAGGTGCCGCAATTGGGCGCCGCACGCAGTTTATCCTCGGGGACCCGGTTCAACTGGGCACAAGATAGACAAGTCAGGGTTTTCGCCCCCATGGTGCATCCTCCGGATATGTATTCGAAATCCCATATAGGCTTTGTTGGGACTGGCTCAAGCTCAATTTATTGTCATCCCAGGTGAGCGTGAAACCGGGCTGACAGTTGGTAAAACCGTTGACCCGTCCGCCAGCTAGGCCGACACTCGTCCTATTGGGTCCAATTTGTGAGTGTTGCTATGTTTTCTGACCGCCTTAATCGCCGCCATATTCTTTGCTCTGCCTTGGCTGCGGGGGCTGTGCTGTCAGCGCCTCGTCTGGCCCTGGCCAAGAAAAAGCCCGAGGTGTTTGACCCCACACCGCAGGAAGTGCGGATCAAAAAAACGTTCGAGCCGGGGCAGATGTTAATCTTACCTCGCTCTTACTATCTGTATCTGGTCACTGATAGACGCAAGGCAATGCGCTATGGCGTTGGGGTAGGTAAGGCCGGGCTGGCGTTCACTGGTACAGCGGTGATCGAGGTCAAAAAAGAATGGCCAACCTGGCGCCCCACGGATGAGATGATCGAACGTGAACCGCGTAGCTATGCGCGGTTCGTGGACAACAAATACGTGCAGCCCGGCGGCCCGGGTAATCCATTGGGCGCGCGGGCGCTGTATCTGTTCCAAAACGGTGTCGATACCTATTTCCGCATCCATGGCACCACTCAGCCGCAAAGCATCGGCCAATCCGTTTCAAATGGCTGTATTCGCATGCTGAACGAGCATGTCATCGATCTGTATCAGCGGGTGCCACTGGGGACTGTGGTGACGGTTTTATGACTTTTCAGGGACGATGATTTCCCAAATGATCCCAAAATTAGTCGTAAATCTCCGCAGTAGATTCGCTCTGACATAGGGTTTGGCAGGGTGTGACAGGCTGAAAACACCCGATTTTTGCGGTTTACGTCAATTTTCCTTGCACCAAGCCCCTATTGCCGACCACACTATATTCGCGATGTTACGCTATCGACTACAGACTGCCCGTTCACGGTTTAGGTCTCGATTTTGCTATGACCTTGCCGACCTGCCGCATGATGCGGGCAGACTTGACGATTGGGAGACATGACGATGGCAAATGGCACCGTCAAATGGTTCAACACAACCAAAGGCTTCGGCTTCATCGCACCTGACGATGGCGGCCGCGACGTATTTGTTCACATTTCAGCTGTTGAGCGCGCGGGCTTGACCGGCTTGGCGGACAACCAAAAAGTGACCTATGAACTGGAGCCCGGCCGCGACGGCCGTGAATCTGCAGTGGGTATCGCACTGGCCTAAGCCGGTGAAAAAGGCGGCCCCGAAACGGGGCCGTTTTTGTGCGTGTTACATAATGCCTGCACTAAGGTGGGCCTAAGAAAACCGTTTTGCGCCGACGACACAGGTGACAACAAATAGGGTCACTGCGACCATTGCCGGGGCGATGGTTTCGGCCAGCAAAGCAGCCGCCAGAATCAACCCGAAAAACGGTTGCAGCAATTGCAACTGGCCAACACCGGCAATGCCGCCCAGCGCCAACCCGCGGTACCAGAACACAAACCCCACCAGCATCGAAAACACCGAGACATAGCCCAGGCTAAGCCAGGCGGCAGTGCTGATGCCGGACCAACTGTCAGGCCAGGTCGCCACAGTAACCACAGACATCACCGGCAGCGCCAGCACCAGCGCCCATGAGATCACCTGCCAACCGCCCAAGCGGCGTGATAGGGTCGCGCCCTCGGCATAGCCCAACCCGCAGGCGACAATCGCCGCCACCATCATCAGATCTCCCTGCAGCGACATCTCGGCGTTCTGTGACAGGGCATAGAGGGCCACTGCCAGCCCGCCGACACAGGAAAAGAGCCAGAACATGGGCTTAGGTCGCTCGCCACCCCGCAGCACGCCGAATATGGCCGTCGACAGCGGCAGCAATCCGATAAAGACAATCGAATGGCCGGCTGTGATATATTGCAGCGCCAGAGCGGTCAGTAAGGGAAAGCCGACAACCACACCCAGGGCGACAATCCCCAGCGATGGCAGGTCGCGGCGGTCAGGTCGTGATTGTTTCAGCATCACCAGCAGGGCACTGCCCAGCAGCGCCGCAATCACCGCCCGGACGGAGGTCAGGAATAGCGGATCGAACCCACTTACAGCCACCCGGGTCGCGGGCAGTGACCCGCTGAATATCAGCACGCCGATCAACCCGTTACCCCAGCCCTGCCGAGAGCTGTATTCTGTCATTGCTTGCACTTTGCCTGTCTCCTGCGTTTTGCCCAAGCCTAGGCAAGAGGGGCTGGCCAAGAAAGCGACAAAGCAGTACAATTCACCCAAACTGTACTGATGACTTAACCAGTACAGATTGGGAGATATCGCAATGACGCAGGGCACGCGCAGGGCCGGGGTGATGGAGGCCATCCAGCGCAGGATCAACAGTCGGGCCTTGCAGCCGGGTGAAAAGCTGCCCTCTATCCGTGGGTTTGCCGCCACCATGCAGGTGTCGCCCTCTACCGTGGTCGAGGCCTATGACCGATTGGCCGCCGATGGCATCATCTATGCCCGGCGCGGGTCTGGTTTTTATGTGGCACCGCTGACCCAACCCTTTGCAGTGGCCAA
Organism: Parasedimentitalea marina; assembly: GCF_004006175.1. Classification (GTDB taxonomy): domain Bacteria; phylum Pseudomonadota; class Alphaproteobacteria; order Rhodobacterales; family Rhodobacteraceae; genus Parasedimentitalea; species Parasedimentitalea marina. The sequence goes on along the minus strand of NZ_CP033219.1, from coordinate 3,607,674 downwards.
GGTCGGGCCACAGCTGGATCGCTCGGTTGATCCGTTCTGGGTGTCGCGGCAGTCGCTGGATGCCGGTGCGGATACGTTGAAACCGGGCTGCGGCTGGTTACCGGCAGAGTGGATGCCCCATACCCAGATGCGTCAGGCGCTGCGCAGTCTGGGCCGGGCCGAGGAGGTCTTGCTAACGGATTATGGCAGCACCCAGGGCGCCATGAACCTGCGCCGTTTACTGGCGCGGCAGATGATGGATGAGGGGTTGAATCTGGGGCCGGATCAGGTCCTGCTAACCCCTTCGGGAACGCAGGCGATTGATCTGATCTGCCGGTTCCTGCTGCGTCCCGGTGATACCGTCCTGGTGGATGATCCCTGCTATTTCAACTTTCAGGCCCTTCTGCGCGCCCATCAGGTCCATATGATCGCGGTGCCTTATGGCAAAAATGGCCCCGATACCGATCACTTCGAACAGGCACTGATCCAGCATAAACCCAGCCTTTATATCACCAATTCTGCACTTCATAATCCAACCGGAGCCAGCCTGTCACCGCAGGTGGCGCATAAGATCCTGACGCTGGCCACCGCCCATGACATGGTGATCATCGAGGATGACATTTTTGCGGCTTTTGAGCCCACTCCCTCGCCCCGTCTGGCGACGCTGGATGGGCTGCAGCAGGTGATCCGCGTGGGCAGTTTCTCAAAAACGCTGTCGGCATCAGTCCGCTGCGGCTATATCGCGGCGCGTCCGGACTGGATCGAGGCCCTGGTGGACCTTCAGGTGGCGACAAATTTTGGTGGCCCCAGCCCGGTGGCAAGTGAATTGATTTATTCCGTGCTCAGCAGTGGCAGCTATCGCAAACATATCGAAACACTGAGGGATCGTTTGGCGATATTGCGCAGCGATACAGCAGGACGTTTGTCGGAGCTGGGTATCATTCCGTGGCTGATGCCGCGTGGAGGGTTTTACCTGTGGTGCAAATTGCCTGACGGCGTGGATTCGGCTGACCTGGCCCGGGCCGCCTTGGCCGACAACATGGTGCTGGCCCCCGGCAATGTCTTTAGCGTACCTCAAACAATGACCCACTTTATGCGGTTCAATGTCAGCCAGATGCAGAACCCGCAAATATTTGAGCTGCTGGAGCAAGCCTTGGCCGAGGTGCCGACTTGCAAGGGCACTGGCAACGGTTTTGGCAAGGACTAAGGATTAGAAATCCGCGCGACCAGTTCCAAAGCGACGGGCCCAAGTGCGGCAACATTCAGCACCACGCCTTCGGCATTTGGATGAATACCATCGCTTTGCAAATAGCGCTGCGCTGCGACCGGATCGCCTGACACCTGTGCCGAGATCCCGGCAAAGGCATCCTTGAACAGCAGGGTATCATGCTCTGCCGCCAGGTCGCTGTAGATGGCGTCAAACTCGGCCTTATAGGCGGGGCCAAAGTTGCCCGGCGCTTGCATTCCGATCAACAGGACCTCAACCCCCTGCGTCCGGGCTGCGGATAAAATGGCAGACAGGTTGGCCTTGGCCCGGTCGGGTTGCATGCCGCGCAGCATGTCGTTGCCACCCAGCAGCACGATCAGCCCTTGAGGGTTATCGCTCAATGTCCAGTCGATCCGCGCCGCGCCGCCTGCGGTGGTATCGCCCGACACGCCAGCATTGGTCAGTGCAACCTCGGCACCATTTTCATTCAGCCAACGTTCCAGCTGCGGCACCAGCCCCTGACCCGGATCTAAGCCGTATCCGTGTACCAGACTGTCGCCAAATGCAGTGAGGCGCAGCGGCTCGGCGACGGCCCCCGTTGAAATAAATACAAAGACCAAAGCAGCCAGCACCTTGTGCATTTTGGTAAAACCTCCATATGGCAACGATAACCCAAATAGGTACGGCAATATGACAATGCAAACCACCGCTCCAATTCTTCGTCTCCAAGAAGCGTCTTTGTCGCTGAATGGCAATACCGGAGTGGTGGAAATCCTGCATCAGATCGATCTCGAGGTCACGGCAGGCGAAACATTGGGGCTGATCGGGCCATCGGGTTCGGGCAAGTCGTCGCTGTTGATGGTGATGGGCGGGCTGGAGCAGGCCAGTGGCGGCACGATCACAGCGTTGGGGCAGGATCTCACCGCGATGAACGAAGATGCACTGGCGCGGTTCCGCCGGGATCACATGGGTGTGGTCTTTCAGAGCTTTCACCTGATCCCCACCATGACCGCGCTGGAAAACGTCGCCACGCCGCTGGAACTGGCCGGTCACGCCGATGCCTTTGAGCGGGCGCAGGCGGAACTGGAGGCCGTGGGTCTGCGCGCGCGCGCCGGGCATTTCCCGGCCCAACTCTCCGGTGGCGAGCAACAGCGCGTGGCGCTGGCCCGTGCAGTGGCGCCGCGCCCTGATATCCTGCTGGCGGACGAACCTACCGGCAATCTGGACGAGGCCAACGGCCGGGCCATTATGGATCTGCTGTTTGATCTGCGCGACCGGCATGGTGCGACCCTGATCATGGTCACTCATGCGCCGGAACTGGCGGCGCGTTGTGATCGGGTGGTGCATCTGCGCGATGGCCGTCTGGATCTGGCCGCCACTCAAAAGGCCGCAGAATGAAGCCCCTGTCGCTGGCCTGGCGCTTTGCCCGGCGCGAGCTGCGTGGTGGTTTGCGCGGCTTTCGTATCTTTCTGGCCTGTCTGTCGCTTGGCGTTGCGGTGATCGCGGCCATTGGCACCGTGCGGGCCTCGATCGAAAACGGCCTGTCCAGTCAGGGCGCGGTGATCCTTGGCGGCGACGCCGAGATGGAGTTCACCTATCGCTTTGCCGACGACGACACCCGCGCCTGGATGGCAGGTCGCGCCACGGCCGTGTCCGAGATTGCCGAGTTCCGCTCCATGGCCGTGGTGGGCGAGGATCGCGCCCTGACGCAGGTTAAGGCGGTGGATGATCTGTACCCGCTGATCGGCACTGTAGAGCTGGAGCCATCGATGCCACTAGAGCAGGCTCTGGCTGGCGCCGGCGGCGTGCCGGGTGCGGTCATGCAACTGGCTTTGTCGGCGCGTCTGGGGCTGCAACATGGCGATATCTTTCAATTGGGCACGCAGGACTTCCGCCTGATGGCGGATATCGTGCTGGAACCTGATGCGGCGGCCTCGGGCTTTACCATTGGCCCGCGCACTCTGGTCGCGACCCAGGCGCTGCAATCGTCGGGCCTGCTGTCGCCCGGCACTTTGTTTGAAACCAAATACCGCATGGACCTGCCAGAGAGCACCGAGCTGGAGGTGATCAGCCAGCAGGCGCAGGACCAGTTCGGTGACATGGGAATGCGCTGGAGCGATGCGCGCAATGGCGCCCCCGGCATTACCCGCTTTGTCGAGCGGCTGGGCTCGTTTCTGATCCTTGTTGGCCTGTCCGGGCTGGCGGTTGGCGGCGTTGGTGTTTCGGCTGCGGTGCGGGCCTATCTGGCGACCAAAACATCCACAATTGCCATTCTGCGCACCCTTGGCGCGGACCGGTCCACAATCTTTCTGACCTATTTCCTGCAGATTGGTGCGCTGGCACTGCTGGGGATCGCCATCGGATTGGGGATTGGCGGCTTGGGGCCGGTGTTGCTGGGGCCACTGATTGCAGCACAACTGCCGTTTCCGGCGGATTTTTCACTGTCCCTGCCGGCCTTGGCCGAAGCGGCAATCTACGGCGGGCTGACCGCGTTTATCTTTACCCTGTGGCCCTTGGCCCGCGCCGAACGCATTCGCGCCGCTGCGCTGTTTCGCGATGCCTTTGCCGGGCGCAACTCTCTGCCAGCGCCCCGCTATCTGCTGGCCACCGCACTGGCCCTGGCCCTGCTGGTAGGCTCGGCGGCGTGGTTCAGCGGCTCTGCTGAGCTGACACTATGGAGCGCTGCCGGATTGGCTGGCGCACTTGCAGTGCTGCTGTTGGCTGCAGTGGTGCTGGGCGCTGTGGCGCGCAGGTCCACCCGGCTGGTGCGGGGCCGTCCGGCCCTGCGTTGGGCGCTGTCGGCGATTGGCACCGCCCGCGACGGGGCCACCCCGGTTGTTCTGTCGCTGGGGCTGGGACTGACGGTGCTGGCCGCCATTGGCCAGATCGACGGCAATATGCGCCGCGCCATTGGCGACAACCTGCCTGACCGCGCGCCGTCCTATTTCTTTGTTGATATCCAGCGCGACCAGATGCCCGCATTTTCCGAACGTATCACCGAGGATCCAGCGGTTTCCAAAATGGAAAGCGCACCGATGCTGCGGGGCGTTGTCACCAAGATCAACGGCCTGCCTGCGAAAGAGGTGGCGGGCGATCATTGGGTGGTACGCGGTGACCGGGGGATCTCCTATGCCGGCAAGCAGCCCGAAGGCACGGATGTGGTTGCCGGGCAATGGTGGGCCGAGGATTATAGCGGCCCACCGCAAATCAGCTTTGCCGCAGAAGAGGCCGAGGAACTGGGGCTGGAGTTGGGCGATACCATGACCCTGAACATTCTGGGTCGCGAGATGACAGCCACCATTACCAGCCTGCGCGCAGTGGATTTTTCCAGTGCGGGCATGGGTTTTGTGCTGGTGCTGAACGAGGCCGCTCTGGCCGCTGCACCGCATAGTTTCATAGCCACCGTCTATTCGGACGAACAGGCCGAAGCGCAGATTTTGCGGGACCTGGGGCGCGACATGCCCAATGTCACTGCCATCCGGGTGCGAGACGCGATCGAGCGGGTCTCAGAGGTGCTGCGTCAGATTGCTTCTGCGACGGCCTACGGGGCTGCGGCCACATTGCTGACCGGGTTTCTTGTGCTACTGGGCACGGCTGCGGCCGGGGAACCCGCCCGTCGTTACGAGGCCGCCCTGCTGAAAACCCTGGGTGCCTCCCGGGGCCGTATCCTGGGCAGCTTTGCCCTGCGCTCGGTTATTTTGGGGGCAGGGGCTGGTCTGGTGGCGCTGGGGGCCGGAACAGCCGGGGCCTGGGCGGTGAACACCTATGTGTTCGAGATCAGCTATCAGGTGATCTGGCCCAATGCGCTGGCTATCATCGCCGGTGGCGTGCTGGCCACCCTGCTGGCCGGACTGGTGTTTGCCTGGCAACCGCTGGCCAGCCGTCCGGCGGGGCAACTCAGGTCTCGCGAATAAGCGTTATCGCCGGGGTGGATCCCGGTGATGCAACAGCATCAGCGTTGCGGTCGCTTAGACGTGGCCGCAACGGATTGGTTGCAGGATCTCCATCAGGTCAAGATTGTCACAGACCAGCGCCTCCAGCGTGATATCGTCCAGCGAGGCATAAAAGGCCTGCGCCGCGTCGGTCAGTGCCAACTTCAGGCGGCAGGCGTTTGTCAGGGGGCAGGTGTTGTCCGAATCGGCAAAACACTCGACAATTGGCAGCTCACCTTCGACCATGCGGAACACGTCTCCGATGCGGATGGACGAGGTCGGTCTGGCCAGGTTCATGCCACCGTTACGACCGCGCTGAGTGTTTAGAAAACCCATTTGTCCCAACTGGTTGATCACTTGGGCTAGATGGTTTTCCGAGACATTACAGCACTTGGCAATCTCGGCTTTGGTGACCAGACGGTCGGGGTTTGCGGCACAGAACATCAGCAGCCGCACGGCGATGTTGGTTCTTTTGGTAATGCGCATTTGGAATACTCCAATGGGATATGTGCATTCTGTATTGCACAGTGCGACAAAAAGCGGTTTGACATACATCAATTCTCTGACCTGACTGCCAGCGAGGCCCTGATTTGATGTCCACCCCGTACTTTTTTGGCTATGGCAGCCTGGTAAATCTGGCGACCCATGACTACCACGACCCGCAGCCCGCGCGCCTGTCCGGCTGGCGCCGCGCCTGGGTGCATACCGGGTTGCGTGAGGTGGCGTTTCTGACAGCGGTGCCCTGCGGCGACAGTACGATCGATGGGCTGATCGCGGCGGTGCCGGGGGCGGACTGGGATGCGCTGGATCAACGCGAGTTTGCCTATGACCGTTTGCCCGCATCAGCTGAGGTTCAGCACCAGATGGACGCAAGCCCCGAGATTTCAGTCTACGCAGTGCCGCAATCGGCGCAGATGCCCGGATCAGATCTGCATCCGATCCTGCTAAGCTATCTGGATGTGGTGGTGCAGGGCTATAAGCAGGTGTTTGGCGCGGCGGGCGTGGCAGAGTTCTTTGCTAGCACCGACGGCTGGGACGCCCCGATCCTGAACGACCGCGCCACCCCGATCTATCCACGCCATCAGCCGTTGGAGGCCGCGCAGACGGAGCTGGTGGATCATCATCTGGATGCTGTCGGCGCGAAGGTTGTGATGGGGTAGGGGCTAATCCCTTGGGACGTGCCACGCAGTGGCCCGACCCGCGCCTGACCTTCCCCCCGTGGAGTTCGAACCGATCCGCGCAGCGTCAAACAGTCTGAGAGACTGTTTGAGGTAAGAACGGGCGGAGCCCTTGCGCACCTACAGTTCAAATCAAAGCCACCACCAGCAGAAATTCCCCCTTTGGGACGTAAGGCAAAGCCGCACGGCCCGCGCCTGACCTTCCCGTCATGCCGGAGGCATGCTTTCAGCATGACGAAGGCGCTTTGCACCTCCCCAAGGTCAGGCACGGGCCTTCTGTTTGGGGGGACCTAGTAACAGTAAGAAGCTTGCCCACTAAGTGTGGTATAGGTGGAGCTTTTCTTCCAGATGTGCAACTCTTACGTGAATGTTTAAAAATGAGAGCCATATGTCTGCAAAAAATAAATCTGCGAACGGAAAATCGTCTACTCCCGATGTTGAGCCAGAAAGGCCAATGTGCGGTATTGTAATGCCAATATCCGAAATCGATGGTTGTTCTGCTTCACACTGGAAAGAAGTGCTCGGAATAGTCGCTGAAGCTACAGAAAACGCAGGCTATAAGGCCAAAATTGTAAGCGAGTCAGACGACGTTGGTGTTATTCAAACAAGAATTGTTCAAAACCTGTATGACAGCGAAATAGTCGTATGTGATGTGAGCGCGAAGAATGCAAACGTCATGTTCGAATTAGGGCTGAGACTGGCATTTGATAAGCCTGCAATTGTCATCAAGGATGATCAAACTTCGTACAGTTTTGATACCTCTCCAATTGAGCATTTAGAGTATCCAAGAGATCTAAGGTACTCTTCCATCCAAAAATTTAAAACTGATTTGGCCAAGAAGATTAAGGCTACTGTGGAGGCTTCTAAAAAGTCGGATTACACAACATTTCTAAAGCACTTTGGAAAATTCGAGGTCAAGGGACTAGACACAAAAGAAGTGTCTAAGCAAGAATTCCTAGCGTCGGAATTGTCCTCATTGCGCAACCAAATGTCGAGAATTGAACGGTCCATGGACAGTGGGGAACGCCCTTCTAGGTCGAGGCATACAGCCAGAAGACCACCCACTTCGTTTACTGCAAAGAAAATTGCACATGCAATTGATAAAGGGGAGTTACACAAGGCTGATCTGATAGAAGACCCTAAAAAAGTGTGCGCATATCTGTTCGGAGAGGATGACTCATTGTTTGACGCTTTTGACAGTGTTGGAGAATACGAAGAACATGTTCTCCAAGCGGTGGATCGCCTTATTAATTGAAGTTAGAGTGCGTGGCGCAAAAGTACACCACGCACTCTTTATTTGAGCGTTACCGCACAAACTTCTTATGCTTCAACCGCTTGGGCTCCAGCGCATCGGCGCCCAGACGGCGTTTCTTGTCTTCCTCGTAGTCCTCGAAGTTGCCCTCGAACCACTCCACATGGGCGTCGCCTTCAAAGGCCAGCATGTGGGTACAGATCCGATCCAGGAAGAAACGATCGTGCGAGATCACCACGGCGCAGCCGGCGAAATCGACCAGCGCGTCCTCGAGCGCACGCAGGGTTTCCACGTCCAGATCGTTGGTCGGTTCATCGAGCAGCAGCACATTGCCGCCCTCTTTCAACAAACGCGCCATGTGGACACGGTTGCGTTCCCCACCGGATAGCAGGTTCAGTGGTTTCTGCTGGTCGCCGCCTTTGAAGTTAAAGGACGAGCAATAGGCGCGCGAGTTGACCTGTGCATCGCCCAGTTCGATGATCTCGGCCCCGCCTGAGATCGCCTGCCAGACGGTCTCGTTGTCGTTCAGGTCATCACGCGACTGATCCACATAAGACAGTTTAACGGTGTCACCAAAACTGACGGACCCCTGATCCGGCTGTTCCTGACCGGTCAACATGCGAAACAGAGTGGATTTACCGGCGCCGTTGGGGCCGATCACGCCGACAATCCCACCGGGCGGCAGGTCAAATGTGAGACCCTCGACCAGCTGTTTGTCGCCATAGTGCTTGGCCAGATTTTCGACCTCGATCACCTTGTTGCCCAGACGCGGGCCATTGGGGATGACGATCTGGGCGCGGGTCAGTTTCTCGCGCTCGGACTGTTCGGCCAGATCGTTATAGGCGTTGATCCGGGCCTTGCTCTTGGCCTGACGGGCCTTGGCACCTTGACGCATCCAGTCCAGCTCGCGCTCCAGCGTTTGCTGCTTAGATTTGTCCTCGCGGGCCTCTTGCGCCAGACGCTTGGCCTTTTGCTCCAGCCAGTCGGAATAGTTGCCCTCGTTCGGGATACCCTTGCCGCGGTCCAGTTCCAGGATCCAGCTGGTGATGTCGTCCAGGAAATAACGGTCGTGGGTGACGATCAGGATGGTGCCTTTGTAATCCATCAGGTGCTGCTGCAGCCAGGCGATGGTTTCGGCGTCCAGGTGGTTGGTCGGTTCATCCAGCAGCAGCATGTCCGGCGCTTCGAGCAGCAGTTTGCACAGGGCGACGCGACGCAGTTCACCACCCGAGAGGTTGGCAATCTCGGCATCGTCCGGCGGGCAGCGCAGGGCCTCCATCGAGACGTCAATCTGGCTGTCCAGATCCCACAGATCCTGTGCGTCGATCTTGTCCTGCAGCTCGGCCATCTCGTCGGCGGTCTCATCCGAGTAGTTCATCGCCAGTTCGTTATAGCGGTCCAGAATGGCCTTTTTCGGGGCCACACCCAGCATGACGTTTTCACGCACGGTCAGCGAGGCGTCCAGCTTGGGTTCCTGCGGCAGATAGCCAACTTTGGCACCTTCAGCCGCCCAGGCCTCGCCGGTGAAGTCCTTATCCAGACCGGCCATGATCTTCATCAGGGTGGATTTACCGGACCCGTTGACCCCGACCACACCGATTTTGACACCGGGAAGGAAGGACAGGTGAATGTTTTCAAAGCATTTCTTGCCACCCGGGTAGGTCTTAGAGACACCCTGCATGTGGTAGACGTATTGATAGGCGGCCATGATGGGGCTCCGTGATGGGGGGATTTTGATTTGCGAGGAGTGATAGCGGAAGGTAGGGGTGGGGGCAATGTCGTGTTGAGGGGCGGCGGAGGAAAAGGCGCCTCCCCCCCCTTTATGGGACGCGTCACGCAATGGCCCGACCCGCGCCTGACTTTCCCGTCAAACCGTAGGTTTGCCTTCGGCAAAATGGAGAAGGTGCTTTGCACCTCCCCAAGGTCGGGCGCGGGCGGATGGTTGAACGAGGCTATCCTCTAGAGAATTGAAATAGGTCAAAATGGTTGCAGGGCGTCTCAGAAGTCTGTGAAGTCAAAAACTTCCAATAGATCGTTTGCTACCCTTCCTAAAAGACCGTTCCACTTCTGGCGCCCAAACGGATCACTAAACTGGCGAAGATCTTCTTTCTCTCCGTCTGTTAGCATCTCGAAGTCTTCTATCGCATTCCAAGCCAACTCAATTAGTTCGCTATGTCGATCTTGCTTCATTTGAGAGGTGTCAAAGTGCGCTTCGACGTCAAATTTCTCTTCTGAAAGTGCGCTGTACTTGCGATACACACTTGGCCGGAGTGCTTTTAACACGGCCATTGTGCCAATTGCGACTTCAATTTCCGTATAGAAGTTGGATTTGAGGTCAGGTATGGTCGCGAGCGTTGTTAAAACGCGCTCCACATCTCTCAATGAAAGGTCTCGTGTCAGTACCAATCGTCCAAGAATTAACTCCACCGTCGTCAACAGTTGACTCGTCTCTTTAGGAAAATCCATTTCCTTGGAAATTCTATGAAAGTAGTCAATCCAAATGGATTTCGTGTCATGCGTTGCAGATGTTTTATCTTTTAGGGTCATTCGCATTGTGACAAACTTCTGAAGGTAAGTCTCAGAATCCACCTCAGAACCATATCGCGCTCGAACACTATTTTGTAGCTCAGTCAAGTTTACTCCCAACACAAAATGCACGCCGTCTACGTTGAAGAAATGCTTGATGATCTCTAGCAGGGATAGCGCGTAATCCGGGCGGCAGCGGTCGAGTTCGTCGATGACGATGACCAGCTTGCGGGTTGGGGCCAGTAAGCCCCTGTCGTTTTTCTTAGGTTCGGTCAACTCAGTCAGAGCCGCGCGAAAAGCTGACATAGCAACCATCTTGGCGCGTTGTTCTTGCCAGAATGTTTCTGAATCCTCGTCGCCAATCTCGCTGTCAATCAGAGTTTTTATTTCTTCCTCGGCAGTGACAACACCCTCTTTGGAAGCCTTTTCAAGTTCCTTTCCAAATTCTTCCAGACACTCTTCCCCAACCAGTTTTTTGGCATAGTGCCCTGCCACTGACACTCCGATTTTTGCCGACGACTTGCCCAGTACCCAGCCAAATTTCTTGAGCTTTTTTACCCGGCCTTCGCGTTCCGTTGGCGTTAGCGTCTCGTTCTTCTCAAACCGGGCTGCAATTGCATCTGTCAAAGCAATCAGCGGGTCATCCAGAAAGTCATGCTTGAAGGCGTCGAAATAGACGGTCTGGGTCGTATTGCCTTCTCGTTGTAGATGCTCCCCGACCCAGCACTTCAGAAAGAACGATTTGCCCGACCCCCAAGACCCGTCCAGTGCGATCACCAGCGGGTCGTCAATGCGTTCGACAAGTTCGGAGAGTTTGTCGCCGGTTGGTTTACGGTTGAGCTGGTCTAGTTCTCCGGGTTTGAACCCATCTTTGTACAGCTCAATCTTCGGCTCTGGTACGGTCAGGCGCATCACTATCTCCAATTCATAAAACAATTCTCACAACGTTAGCGGGTGTGTGGCGGAGGGCAAGGCAGAGCACGGGCGGCGCCTGACCCTCCCCACGGGAGGGCGCTTTGGATCCACCCAGGGTCAGGCACGGACCTCGGTTACACTTGGCTTCCCAACCAATTCCGTGCATCAAGCCCCGGATGAGACATGGCTTTCCCTTTTTGCGCGCCGGTATGACTGTCGGGCTGCTGGGTGGATCTTTTGATCCGGCCCACCAGGGGCATGTGCAGATCAGTCGCGCGGCGTTGACGCAGTTTGGGTTGGATCGGGGCTGGTGGCTGGTGTCGCCGGGCAATCCGCTAAAGGCGCATCAGCCGGCCCCTTTGGAACAGCGGATGCAGGCGGCGCGCAGGGTTATGCAGCACCCGCGTATTCATATCAGCGATGCCGAAGCGCAACTGGGCACGCGCTATACGGCGCAGACTCTGCGGCATCTGCGGCGCCGATACCCGGGCGTGCGTTTTGTCTGGCTGATGGGCGCGGATAATCTGGCGCAGTTTCATCGCTGGAAGGACTGGCGGCAGATCCTGGACACCGTGCCGGTGGGTGTATTGGCGCGACCGGGCGATAGGATCTCGGCGCGACTGTCGCCGGCGGCGCGGATCTATGCGCCTTATCGTCTGAAAGAGGCCGAGAGCCAGCTTTTGGCACAGGCGCGTACACCAGCCTGGTGTTTCATCAATGTGCCAATGGTTGCGGCCAGTTCGTCTGCGATCCGGGCGCGGGGCGCGTGGTCAGCGTCGTAGCATCGCCGAGCCAAGACCGGCGCTGACGACCACTGCCAGACCCAGCCAGGTCAGCATGTCTGGCAGTTGGCCAAAGGCGGCCCAGCCCAGTGTGACCGCGGCGATCAGTTGGAAATAGACCATGGGCGCAAGTTTGGTGGCGGCGACCCTACTGTAGGCGTAAAGCAGGATCAGATTGCCCAACATCGAAAACGCGGCACTGCCGACCGTCAGAGCCGAGGTGCTGAGAGTGAAGTCTGGCAGGTTCGCCAGGCCAATGGGCAGCATGAACAGGGCCGCCAGTAGCAATTGGATCAGGCTCAGCTCTAGCGGCGAGCCAAGATGGGCGAGCCACCGGCCCGTGGTCAGAAATGCACCGTAAAAACCGCCGGCCAGTATGGCCCACAACAGGTTGACCGAGCCTCCAAAGCCTGGCCGGACGACGAGAATAACACCGGCAAAGCCAACCAACATCAACACAGATCGCAGCTTTGTGGTCGGCTCACGCAGGAATATTGCTGACAGGACATAACTGATGATCGGGCCAACAAAGAAGGCGGCGAACACATCTGCCAGGGGCTCGGTCTTGAGGGCGGTTTGAACCGAGAAAATACCACCGACCAGTAACAGGGCCCGCAGCCACATGCGCCAGTCTTTCAATAGTGCATAGGCGCCGCGCGGGACAAAGGGCAGCAACAGCGCGCTGCCGACCACAAAACGCGACGATGCAATGAAACCTGGTGTTGCAATACCACTGCTGGTCAGTAATTTGCCGCATAGATCACCAGCTGGGATCATTGACATAGCTATGAACATAAGAATGACTGCCTGCAACATAGGTCGACCTTTAACAGGCAGTGCACTTACTAAAAACCCCTATTCGGCTGATTGTTTGCCGTTTCGAAATGATTTTATTAGACTATGAGTGATATGGTAACACGCCGATTTTTTCTGCTTTCTGGTTCTGCCCTGATTGGGGCGGGTGGGGCTTGGGCTAACGCCCCGGCCGTTTCTTTGCGGCCGCAAGCCAGGGCCCTAGGTCTTTCGGTCACCACGGCCGACGGGCTTAAGACTGTGCTGCAACGTGCGCAGTTAACCGGAGCGGTGGGCTGCGCCGTGGCTGATGTGAAAACAGGTCTGCGACTTGAGGCTGAGAACGGCGCCGCTGGGCTGCCACCTGCCAGCGTCGCCAAGGCGCTGACCTCGCTTTATGCGTTGGATACGCTGGGGGCTGAACACCGGTTTCAAACCCGCATCATGGCCACGGGCAGTGTTATTGGCGGCGTGGTAAAAGGGGATTTGATTCTGGTTGGGGGCGGCGACCCAACTTTGAACACAGATCATCTGGCGCAACTGGCCAAGGCGCTGAAAACAGCGGGCGTGCGCGAGGTTAAGGGCAGTTTCAAGCTGTGGGACGGCAGCTTGCCTTATGTGCGGACCATTGACGCTGGCCAGCCTGACCACGTCGGGTATAGCCCGGCGATTTCGGGGTTGTCGCTGAACTATAACCGGGTGCATTTTGAGTGGAAACGGGCAGGGCAGGCCTGGGCCGTGACCATGGATGCCCGCACTGAAAAATACCGCCCCGAAGTGGCCATAGCCCGGATGAAGGTGATGAAGCGGACCACTCCGGTTTATACCTATACCGACAGGGGGGGCGCGGATCACTGGACCGTGGCCAATGCGGCATTGGGCAAGGGCGGGTCCCGCTGGTTGCCGGTGCGACGTCCGACAGAGTATGCGGGCGATGTTTTTCGCACCATGGCGCGGGCGCATGGCATCGTGTTGAGCAAGCCAAAGGTGGTGAAATCGCTGCCCCAGGGCAAAGTGCTGGCGCAGCACAGCAGTGCGACACTGTCGGTGATGCTGCGTGGGATGCTGAAATACTCAAATAACCTGATGGCCGAGATGATCGGCATGTCTGCCACATCAGCAGGGGGGCGCCGTCCCGGTTCGCTGAAGGCCTCGGCGGATGCGATGAACCGGTGGGCAGCAGCCAAGTACAATATGCGGGGCACCCGGTTGGTGGATCACTCGGGGCTGGGCGAGGCGTCGCGGATGACGCCCAACGACCTGGTTGGCGCACTGGTTGCCGCCCGCAGGGGTGGTCAGTTGAAGCCGTTGTTGAAGCCGTTCCTGATGCGCGATGCCAATGGCAAAGTGAACAAGAACCACCCGATCAAGGTCAATGCCAAAACCGGCACGTTGAATTTTGTCTCGGGGTTGGGCGGCTTCATGACCGCTGCGGATGGGACCGAGCTGGCCTTTGCCATCTTTGCGGCTGATCAGGGGGCGCGATCCCGGATCAAACGCGCCGACCGGGAACGGCCCGAGGGGGCCCGGGGCTGGAACCGCAAGGCCAAGAAAATGCAGCAAAAGTTGATCGAGCGTTGGGGTATGGTTTACGGGAGTTAAGGCTGTTTCTAAACCAGTGATGGTTTCAACCAACCGTTATGCGCCTACCACCGGTCGGCCAGATCGGCATTCGCGGGAAAGTCTGCGCAGGGCAGTGGGTTGATTTCCCCTATAAGATGTAAATGTCTTACATTTGACGAATTTTGTTGCTTTGGAATGTAAGTGTGCCGTTTAGTCTGAGAAATTAAATTTGGGACACAAAATATATGTTTAAGAATTCACTGGGCCGTGCCGCTCGACTTCAAAGTAATGACCCTAAATTGCGATTGAGCAGGGTTGGACTGCTAGCAGTGGTATTGTCTCAAACGGCCTGTACCGCCGCAGTGCTTGCCACGGGTGCTGCGGATCCGTTTTATTCGGCGGTTGATTCTGCCGCTGAACGGCGCGTTCAAGAGCAATACCGGCAACAATATCCGGGCGTGGACATCACTGATGATTACGCTTTGGCTCGGGCGATGTTCGAAGAAGCCAAGCGTGACAACCCTGCTCAGATGGGGCATTTGACCATGCCGTCGCGGTCAGTCTGGGAAGCGAACAATGCACAATTAACTGGGGCTGCACCAGCTGCGTCTGCCGCACGGGCGCGCACCCCATCGGCGGCTGCGGCGGCCCCTGCGGTGTCTTCTTCGCGGATTGCGCAAGATCAGGCCACGTTGAAACGAGCCGGAACGCCTTGGGCCACAGTGTCCAAAAGCTGGCCGTATGACTCACTGAACCTGTCCTCCGTGACACCTTATGTCTGCGGTATCAAAAAGATGCAGTTCTCGGTCAACGGAGGTGCGACCACGACACAGAGCTTCTCGTCTTGTTCGACCGGGGCAGCGAAAGCCGATCCGCCGTATTGGACTTTCGATCAGAACTCGATCGAGACTGTCAGCGTAACAATGACTTTTGCTGATGGATCACGGCAAACACGAAATTTCACACGCGACCAGATACTCCAGCCCTGAACCCAAAGCCTTATTCAGGGAAGCGAAAAGCTGTTTCCCTGAATATGACGTCCGGCAAGTTCCCAGACCTCAGATCCCGCTTGATTTAAGTCAGGTGACGGGCGCGGGCGCCGCGTTCGATGGCGGCGGCGTGCAGCCGGTCGATGTTCAGCTCGTAACGAATTTCGGCCAGGAACTCTAATTCGGTTTCATTCAACCGCCCATCCGAGGCCGCCACATCACAGGCCAGCGCATAGGCTGTTTCAAACAGGCGCTCGGGCAGGTTGTCGCGGATCAGGCCGAACAGGGCATCCAGCCCGTCTTCCTGCTCAAACAGATCGAGCACGGTTTGTGACATCCGTTTGATCCGGTCGATATCATAGTCGGCAAACACCGGCAGCATGTTCACGGAAGATTGGATCTCAATCAATTCCGAGGTGCGGATGTTCTCGTCCGAAGCCGACACCGCCACCATGATCGCAATAAGGCAATCCTGCGGGGTTAGCGGATGAGGCGTGGTCTCGGTCATTGGGGTATCCTTTTGGGCTGCGTGTCAGGTGCAGAATAGGCAGGCATCCGGGTGGGTACAACTGCTGCATGCGGTCCATGGGCGGCAATCAGCCATACCGCAAAGCTAGGGTGGGCCTGTTTGCTTTGATAGATCAGTCTGTTGGATCATCTTGAAAAAATGCCGGATCCTGATTGCGGCCAATGGCTTGCCAATACCCGTCTTCCTCGGCCAGGCCCTCAACACTTAGAACGATGCCCTCGTGGTTTAGAATATACAGGGTTGGGTAGGCTTCGACCTTCAGCTGTGCAGTGGCGGAATCCTGAGGGTCGCTTAGCACACGGTAGGGAACGCCTGTTGATTTCAACTGGGCCTCGACCTGATTTTTATCCCACCAGAAACTGTTTTCCGGGTCTTTATTGTAGGCTGTGATAACATGCACATCCGCAATTTTGTCAGGATCCAGCTGGTACAAAGCGATCAGGTTTTCCAGTTCCTGCTGGAAGGGGCCATTGGTCCGGTACTCGCCAAGGCAATACACCAACAGAAATTGTCCTTTCTGCAGCGTTTCCAGCGTGTCAGGCAGAGAGACCGGCGGACCATCCGGCCAAGTGGCAAAAGGATCATGCTGTGGCAGGCGGTACGCATATGGAAATGGCTTGCCCAGAAGGGGCGACCAGAAGATCAGGCCTTCCCTGTTGGAAACCGATGCATAAAGACGCCGCAACCCGTTCAGCTCCGGATAGCCCGCAACGGCTGTTTCAGCCATTTCCAGGGCTTCCTCACTCGCGCCAATGCCCAGCTTCATCAGGACGTCGATGAACCAGATCAAGCCAAAATACTGGCTTGGCATCCGGTGCATGCCCTGTTTCTCGCGGTTGTATTCCGCAGTATCAATCGCTTGTCTGGCCAGATCATCCTGACCCAGGGCTTTGTAGCTTAATGCCAGCAAGACCAGGTTGTTGATATCCTCAGACGCGAAAATCCGGGCCTGTCGGTGGGCCGAGTCCATGAAACGGCCGATCAAGTTTGCCCACAGCGGAAGCACCGCAGTTTCGAACGCGTCTTTCAGCTTGGCAAATTCGACCCAGTCGCCATGGTTCCAGATTGCATGGAGTGCCTGAAAATCGGCATTTGAGGATTTTACATCTGTGATGAGCCCATCGTTCACACAGGGGATGACCTTGATCCCATGCGGCCAGGTGCCGGCCGGAATGGACCAGATTTCTTCGGTTTCGGGGTTTTGGAACGCCACCATATTGATGCCGTCGCGCTTGGATCGGGCCAGTGCATCATCCGAGGGTGCAAGGCCGTCAATTTGCAGAATAAGCCACCCGGGCATTAGTCCAATGGCTTCGGCTGGGCTCCCTTGAAAAACCGCCGCAATTTCACGACAGGAGGACCGGGATTTGGTGATCAGCGGTAAAGGCCAGGTTTCAGCCGTGAGTGTGCGAAACAATCTGAAGTCTTTCTGGAGTGTCTATGTGCCGTCTGTGGTTGAATATTATGTTTGGTCCAGGGAATTTGACAAGTATATTTTGCTGATCATTCAAGTGAACCTGATTTCTTCCCGAGGAGGGCCAAAGGACGCGCTGCCAATATTGACTCATGCTGCACTAGCACAATAGACCGTGTCAGTCGGCTGCATGGGGCAGCCGGGCACGCGATGCGGCCCCGACCCGGGCCCGCCGATGGAGAAAAACATGTCTGATCTGCGCGAAACAGCTCTGCAGAGCAAAGCCTGGCCGTTTGAAGAAGCCCGTAAGGTGCTCAAACGTTATGCCAAGGGCGCGCCGGAAAAGGGATTTGTCTTGTTCGAGACCGGCTATGGCCCGTCCGGCCTGCCGCATATCGGCACCTTCGGCGAAGTGGCCCGCACCACTATGATCAAACGTGCCTTTGAGGTGATCAGTGACATTCCGACCAAACTTGTGTGTTTTTCCGACGATCTGGACGGCATGCGCAAGGTGCCCGGCAATGTTCCGAACGCCGAAAGCCTGCATGCTCATATGCAAAAGCCGCTGACCTCGGTGCCGGATCCATTTGGCACCCACGAAAGCTTTGGCCATCACAACAACGCCATGCTGCGACGGTTTCTGGATACCTTTGGGTTTGAGTACGAGTTCATCTCGGCGGCTGACTTCTATGGTTCGGGCCAGTTTGACGAGGTGCTGAA
Source organism: Parasedimentitalea marina (assembly GCF_004006175.1). Lineage (GTDB taxonomy): Bacteria > Pseudomonadota > Alphaproteobacteria > Rhodobacterales > Rhodobacteraceae > Parasedimentitalea > Parasedimentitalea marina. The sequence continues at coordinate 3,589,896 of NZ_CP033219.1, read as the reverse complement.
ACGAGCTGTCGAGAAATACGACGAAGTGATGGCGGTGATGCTGAAATCCCTGCGCGAAGAGCGCGCGGCCACCTATTCGATTTTCCTGCCGATCCACCCGGAAACAGGCCGGGTGCTATATGTGCCGATGAAAAAGGTCTGCGCCGAAACCCACAGCATCACCTTTGATGATGAAGACGGCAAGGAATGGACGCTGCCGGTCACTGGCGGCAACGTCAAACTGCAGTGGAAGCCGGACTTTGGGGCCCGCTGGGCGGCGCTGGGCGTCGATTTTGAGATGTACGGCAAAGACCACAGCACCAATACGCCGATCTATGACAATATCTGCCGCATTCTGGGGCACCGTCCGCCGGATCATTTTTCATACGAGCTGTTTTTGGATGCCAATGGTCAGAAGATTTCAAAAACCTCGGGCAACGGAATTTCGATTGACGAATGGCTGACCTATGCCAGCGCCGACAGCCTGTCGTATTTCATGTATCTGAAACCCAAAACCGCCAAGCGGATGCATTTCGATGTGATCCCCAAGGCGGTGGATGAGTATCATCAACAGCTGCGGGCTTATGAAAAACAGGATCTGAAGGCGCGTCTGAACAACCCGGTGTTCCACATCCACGGTCACAATGTGCCCAGCTCGGATATGGTGGTGCCCTTTGCCATGCTGCTGAATATCGCCAGCGTTTCCAATGCTGAGGATAAAGAAACACTGTGGGGTTTCATCAATAAATATGCGCCCGATGCAACGCCTGAAAGCAACCCGACCCTGGATCAGGCGGCGGGCTTTGCGGTGGCCTATTTCAATGATTTCGTGAAGCCAGCCAAAGTATACCGCTTGCCCACCGATCAAGAACGCGCCGCCTTGACCGACCTGGCAGAGGCGCTGAAGTCACCCGAGACGGCGCTGGCCGCGATTGCCAAGAAAAACGCGCTGGATGGCAAGGATGACGCGCTTCCAGTGGTCGATTTTGACAGTGATGATTTCCTGCAGTCGGTGGTTTTTGCCATTGGCAAGATCCACGGATTTGATCCACTGCGGGCTTGGTTCTCGGCGATCTATGAGGTGCTGCTAGGTGCGACGCAAGGCCCCCGGTTTGGTGGCTTTATCGCGCTGTATGGCGTCGACGACACCATTGCGCTGATCAATAAGGCATTGGCAGGCGAGTTGGTCTGATCCCGCGTATCGGATGCCAACACGGCTGATTGAAAGCTGCATTTAATCCCCATCCCGCGGTAGAAACCGCGGGATGGGGCGTCGTCGTACTAGAAGTTTTCCCAGACAGCTTTTGAGTTTGAACCTGCGTTCGCCGCGACTGCACGGCGTGGGCCTGCTGGCGCGTCTTCTCTGTCCATTCCATGTGCCCTTGGGGCGATGGTATTGCTGGCATTTCCACCTCTACCGTGGCCAGTGATGTTGAATTGCGACACCATTTCGGACAATTTACTGGCATCCGAACTCAACAAATGGCTGGCAGCTGTAGCCTGTTCCACCATGGCGGCATTTTGTTGCGTCACCTCGTCCAGCTGGGTCATGCCGATGTTGATTTCTCCTAACCCGGTGGATTGTTCAGTGGACCCCACAGCCATTTCAGACACCAGCTGCGCAATATGATCAACCCGCGTGACAATATTGTTTAGGGCGCCGCCAGCTTTGCCAACCAGCTCCACACCCTGGTCGACCTGCTTGGAGCTCTCGCTGATCAGCGTTTTGATCTCCATCGCCGCATCAGACGACCGTTGTGCCAACGCCCGGACTTCGGATGCGACCACGGCAAATCCACGGCCCGCTTCGCCTGCACGGGCTGCTTCGACCCCGGCGTTCAGCGCCAGAAGGTTGGTTTGGAACGAGATATCGTCGATAACGCCAATGATCTGACTGATGTGACGGGCAGAGCTCTCGATCTCGGTCATGGCAGACACTGCGTGCTGCACCACTTGATCGCTTTCGACGGCCTCGGTCTTGGCTTCTCCCATGATGGTTTCAATACGCTGCGCGCCTTCAGAGGCTGATTTGACACTGGCGGTCATTTCATCCAATGCCGCCGCGGTTTGCTCTAGGGTTGCGGCCTGGCCTTCTGTGCGACGTGACAAATCATCCGAGGACTGGCTGATTTCATTGGCGCCAGCTTTAATGCTGCCAGCTGAACTGATCACTTCAAGAATGGTATCGCTTAGCGTTTCCAGAGTGCGATTGAAATCACTGCGAAGTTGCTCGTATTCTTTGGGGAAGGGTTCAGTCAGGGGGTTGGAGAAGTCACCGCTGGCCAGGTGGACCAGCCCGCCGGTTAGTTTTTCAACCACCTTCGATTGCTGCTGTTGGTGTTCTGCACGGTCATCTTCGGCATTGCGGGCCTGTTTCAGGACGCCCTGCAATTCAACCAGTGCCGTGCCGATTTGGCCAAGCTCGTCGCCGCGGTTTGCGGTTGGGACCTCATTGTCCAGATCGCCATCTGCCACCGAACCCATGCTTTTGCATATCTCGCCGATTGGGCGGGTAATGGTGCGGGTGGTGAAGAGCACGATAAGCATCAGGCTAAGCCCTGCAATCGCAACGCCAATCAAGATGTTACGGGTCAGCTCATGTATGGTGGTAAGAGGTGCTTGAATGTTCTCGCGCACCTCAAGCACGCCACGCACATCGCCAAGCTGCCAATCAGATTTTGGCGTATCGGCACGCGTATTGTGGCACGAGACACAGCCTTCGGAGACCATCTGGTCAGCGACCGCTACGCGCAGAAATGTCTCGCCATTTTCCACCTCTTGACGTTTATAGGTGCCCTCGGGATTTTCATTCAGATATGCCCAGGCTTCTTGCATGAAACCATCCATTTCGCGGTCCGCACGACCGGGGAAGGGAAAAGGACTATAGAGCGACAGGCTGGTGCCCTGAGCCGCCAATAAGGCGCTCACATCATGCACAAAAGTCGCAGGCAGAGGGATAACGCCGGGGTCATCTGCGTGATTGATTCCGGGTGAAAGGTCGGCCGATCCTTTGACGTCTTTGATGATATTCCTTGTATAGTAGCCGCGGATCACTTTGATCTGATTGGCCACGTTGGTGGCCGATACAGTGGCGACAGACACCGTATTGCTTTCAAGAACTCGTGGAATGACAACCCAGGCGATTCCCAGGCACAGCACAATGAAAATGGGTATCGGCATGGTTAGTCGAAAGGCGATGGACTGCAGGGTCTTCTTCATGTCTGGTGCTCCATTCTATCCAAACCGGTGCCATAGCCATTCTGGGCTCAGGACACATAGGATCCTGAGCGGGCACATTTTTGGACTCACATTTTGATTTGTGAGCGTGAAACTACCGTAAATTTGTTACTCGTGCCTTAAAGCTGCCGGGGATGTCGATGGAACGTCAGTTGGGCGCTACACTGTCCTGGAGCAAGACAGTGTAGCGCCGCGTGCCGATTATTTTAGAAATCCTGCCAACCGTCGGCTGAGCTGGGGCTTTCGTTTACTGCCATTGCACGGGGTGGCTCCTCTGGCTGGTCTTGCCAGTTTGTTCCATGAACGGTCGGTACTGCAGCGCGGCTGCCACTGCGACCTTCAACACTGAAATGAGACACCACATCGGATAATTTACCGGCATCAGCGATCAGCAAGTGGCCGGCGGCAGTTGCCTGTTCCACCATGGCGGCATTTTGCTGGGTCACCTGGTCCAGTTGCGTCACACCAACATTGATCTCACCCAACCCAGTGGACTGTTCGGCGGACCCAACTGCAATTTCGGACACCAATTGCGAGATGTGACCAACCCGGTTGACGATGCTGTTCAAGGCTTCTCCGGCCTTGCCAACCAATTCTACGCCTTGTTCAACCTGCTTTGAGCTGTCGCTGATCAGCGTTTTGATCTCCAGTGCTGCATCAGAAGAGCGCTGGGCCAGAGCCCGCACCTCAGAGGCTACCACCGCAAAGCCGCGACCGGCCTCGCCTGCACGGGCGGCTTCGACACCCGCGTTCAGCGCCAGAAGATTGGTCTGGAAAGCAATGTCGTCGATCACGCCGATGATCTGACTGATGTGGCGGGCAGACCCTTCGATTTCAGTCATCGCCGAAACCGCATGCTGCACCACTTTGTCGCTTTCTATGGCTTCAGTTTTTGCCTCGTTCACAATGTTTTCCACGCTATGGGCGCCCTCAGCAGCGGATTTGACGCTGGCAGTCATTTCTTCAAGCGCCGCTGCTGTTTGTTCCAGCGTTGCGGCCTGGCTTTCGGTGCGATGCGACAGGTCATCAGCCGCGCGGCTGATCTCGGTCGCACCGTTGTTGATGCTGTCAGCCGAATGGACAACATCCATTACAATGGTGTTCAGGCATTTCTGAGTGTGATTGAAATTTGTGCGCAATTGCTCGTGGGCTTCGGGGAAGGCTTCCTGGATGGGCTGTGTCAGGTTTCCGTCGGCCATTTCCTTCAATCCTTGATTGAGTGCCTCAATCACGTTTGCCTGCTCTACCCGGTCTTGGTCCAGTTTTGCCTGCATCATTTTTTGGTCTGCGACAGATTTGGAAATGAAAGAGAACGCGCCCCATAGCTGGGTTATTTCAACGATAAAGCTACTGGTATCAGGCTTTGTGCCGATGTCGCCGTTTGCAACAGCCGTTAATGCGTTTGAACATGCTGTAAGCCGATGTGACAAGACATGGGCCAAAACTGCGCCGATGATTGTAAAGGCGATTAAAGCCACCCCTGCAATTGCCGCAGTCGCAGTAATCGTGGCATTGACGGCTTGCTCGGACGATGCTGAAATCTCATCAGCCTCGGCGGCATAGTCGTTCATCAGCTCCACATAAATCGGGTGAAACTTCGAATAAAGCGATGCCAGCGCGGCTCTGGCTTCAAGTTCATCTGCCTTTAGGGCGGCAAGTTTTCCGAAGGTTTCACCATAGGATGCAATCAGACCTTTGGCCTTTGTGGCAACATCATCGCTGTCAAACTGGGCGTCAGGAATAGCCTGAAACGCGGCGATGGATTCTTCCAGGCGGGTCACGTATTTAGCTTCGCTACGTAGGAAAAAATCCTTTTCATGGCGGCGCATAGTCAACACCATTACCAGAAGTTCCGGGTGGTTGATCTCTTGCATCAGTGTTTCGACTTCGTGGACCTGTGCCCTTAGCTCGGCCCGTAATCCAGAACTTGGGTCCAGCCCAATCTGGTGTGACAGGGACACCAGGGTTTTGAATGTATTTTCATAATCTGTGAGCAGGGATTGCGCGTGCTCACTGTCCTGTACCCCGTGCTCGCTTCCGGTCAGTTTGAAATGATCAGCAATGTCATCGAGTACGGAATAGGCTGTGCCCATCGTTGTGGCGTGTAGCCCGATGTACTTATCATCGCGCCGTAGCAAGAAATCTTTTTCGAGTCTGCGCGCCTGCAACAAAATTGACTCGAGGTTTGAGGCCTGGAATCTCATCTCGCTCAATTCTACTTCCTCATGGAATGCATGTTTTTGGTATTGCGACAGATTGAACATTGCGGCGATTAGGCCAAGCATACCAAACGCTGCGATCGCTATGACGATATAGAGGGCGGACTTCATCCGTATTGATTTCTTCATGACATACACACCTTTTAAAAAACTTACTGAAACAACCTATGCGGTTGTGGTGAAGAATTTGTTTAGGGGCGACGTTGAAGTCATATGCGAAGAGGTGGAGGCCTCATGTCTGAGGCATTAGATGCGAACACGCAGGGAGATCAGAGGCAGGACAAACAGAAAAGGCGCCCGGATCCGGACGCCTTGTTTTTTGTGTAGCCAGCTGACTTTAGTCGATGATGGCGTTCAGCGTGGCGCTGGGACGCATCACGATGGCCGTTTTTGCGGGATCGGTGTTATAATACCCGCCCAGGTCAGCAGGTTTTCCCTGTGCTGCGGCCAATTCTGAGGTGATCGCCTGTTCTTTGGCTGCCAGATCGGCTGCAATTGGGGCAAAGTGAGCGGCCAGGTCTGCATCGTCGGACTGTGCAGCCAGGGCTTCGGCCCAGTAGCGGGCGAACCAGTAGTGGCTGTCGCGGTTGTCGGGCTCACCCACCTTGCGTGATGGCGACTTGTTGTTGTCCAGAATGCCTTGGGTCGCAGCCTCGGCCGCGACACCCAGCACGCCGGCTTTGGCATTGCCTTTGCTGTCGGCCAGGAAGTTCAGGCTTTCCCCCAACGCGCAGAATTCGCCCATTGAGTCCCAGCGCAGGTGGTTTTCTTCGACCAGCTGCTGAACGTGCTTGGGGGCAGAGCCGCCAGCCCCGGTTTCGAACAAGCCGCCACCGTTCATCAGTTTCACGATCGACAGCATCTTGGCCGAGGTGCCCAGTTCCAGGATTGGGAACAGGTCGGTCAGATAATCCCGCAGCACATTGCCAGAGATGGCGATGCTGTCGTTGCCTGCGGTGATGGTCTTCAGCGACTGTGCGGTGGCGTCACGTGGAGCCATGATCTGGAACTTGTCGGCAACACCCGCTGCGGCCAGCGCAGGCGTGACATAGGCGATCAGCTGCGCATCATGGGCGCGATCAGCGTCCAGCCAGAAGATGGCCTCGGAGCCGGTCAGGCGCTGACGATCCAGTGCCAGTGCGATCCAGTTCTCGATTGGCGCCTTCTTGGCAGTGCAAGCGCGCCAGATGTCACCCGCTTCGACGTCATGGCTGTGCAGAACATCGCCATTGGCCAGAACAATGCGGATTGCACCATCTGCAGCGGCTTCAAAGGTGGTTGGGTGTGAGCCATATTCCTCGGCTTTTTGCGCCATCAGGCCAACGTTGGCGACAGACCCCGCAGTGGTGACGTCCAGGGCTCCGTTGGCTTTGAAGAAGTTGATGGCTTCGTCATAGACAGTGGCGTAGCAACGATCGGGGATCACGCAGTTGGTGTCGCCTTTGTTGCCCAGTTCGTTCCAGCCTTTGCCGCCGGCGCGGATAATCGCGGGGATCGAGGCATCGATGATCACATCAGAGGGGACGTGCAGGTTGGTGATGCCTTTATCGCTGTCCACCATATAGATGCTGGGGCGATCAGCGTTCACCGCGTCAATGGCGGCCATGATGTCGGCGTTACCGGAAACCCGGTCCAGCAAATCACCCATACCGGAATTTGCGTTCACACCCAGTGCGTCCATTTCAGCACCGAACTTTGCGAACACTGGGGCCAGCCAGGCTTTGACGGCGTGGCCAAAGATGATCGGGTCCGAGACCTTCATCATAGTGGCCTTCAGGTGCAGTGAGAACATGGTGCCGTCGGCTTTGGTGTCTTCGATCGCAGCAGACAGGAAAGATCCCAGGGCCTTGGCCGAGATGAAAGAGGCATCTGCAATGGTGCCAGCTTCCAGTGGCCAGGCGTCTTTCAGCGCAGTCACAGAGCCGTCTTTGGCAACAAATTCGATTTTCGCGTCACCCGCCTGAGCGGCAGTGATGGTGGCGGATTTCTCATTTGCGTAAAAGTCGTTGCCCGACATGGACGAGACTTTGGTTTTACTGTCGCTGACCCAGGCGCCCATCGAGTGGGGGTTGTTCTGAGCGTAGTTTTTCACGGCTTTGGCCGAACGACGGTCCGAGTTGCCTTCGCGCAGGACCGGGTTCACGGCAGAGCCCATGACTGCGTTATAGCTGGCGCGTGCAGCTTTTTCGGCCTCGGTCGATGGCTCTTCCGGGAAATCGGGCAGCGCGTAGCCCTGCGACTGCAGTTCGGTGATTGCGGCCACCAGCTGCGGAACGGAGGCGGAAATGTTTGGCAGTTTGATGACGTTGGCGTCTGGTGTTTTGACCAGGTTGCCCAGTTCAGCAAGATCGTTGGACTGGCGCTGCTCTTCGGTCAGGCTATCGGGGAAGGCTGAAATGATGCGTGCGGCCAGCGAAATATCCTTGGTTCCAAAGTTCAGGCCTGCGGCGCCGGCAAAGGAACGGATGATAGGCAACAGCGAGGCGCTGGCCAACTCGGGCGCTTCGTCTACGATGGTATACAATACATCTGGGTTAGGTTTATCTGACATAGTTCTCAACCTTTCAGCGATCTTGGAAGTTCGTAAGTCGGCGCAGTCGGATTGCACCCTTGATGGTCCCATATTGCCGCGCAGGGGTCGTGGATTCCGACTCTGGCGGCCTATATTATGGACCCCATGTAGAACAAGCGGCCCTGACGTTCAATTGCCTGAGGCAATAATAGCCTGAACATATTGACGCGCTTGGGGCTGGAGTTAAAAAAGATCCCCCCTTGCGAAGGCAAGAGGGGATCGGTGCAGGCCCAAATCAGCTGCAGAGGTTTGCGTAGCGACCTTTGGTCTGGATTAAAAATCCTGCCACATATCCTTGGCGGCAGATCCCTGGGACACTGCCATGGGCATGGGCGTTGCCATGTCAGTATCCCAATCATCTGTCCCATGGGACGTCGGGACCGAAGGTGGTGCCGCAACAGGGGACGCAGAGGCCAAGGTCACTTTGGCAGAGCGGGGGTTGCCGCCTGTGATGGTAAAACGGGATACCAGGCCTGACAGTTTGTCGGCATCCGTGCTGAGCAATTGTCCGGCCGCAGTGGACTGTTCCACCATTACCGCATTCTGCTGCGTCACCTCATCCAGTTGGCTGACGCCTGTGTTGATCTCGTTCAGGCCGGTCGACTGTTCGGAGGCGCTGACCGCAATGGCGGATACTTGCTGCGAGATATCGGTCACCCGTTCGACAATCCGCTTCAGCGCAGCCCCTGCTTTGCCAACCAGCTCCACACCTTTCTCAACCTGCTGTGACGAGTCGCCGATCAGAGTTTTGATTTCGGTAGCCGCGTCTGATGATCGCTGGGCCAGTGCCCGCACCTCCGAGGCGACCACCGCGAAGCCACGCCCTGCTTCGCCTGCGCGGGCTGCCTCGACCCCCGCATTCAGTGCCAACAGGTTGGTTTGGAATGCAATGTCGTCAATCACGCCGATAATCTGAGAGATATGGTTAGACGAATGTTCGATCTCGTTCATGGCTTCTACGGCGTTTTGAACAACGGAGCCACTGTCCCTGGCTTCCGTCTTGGCGGCTTGGGTGACGCTTTCAACGGTCTGCGCCCCTTCCGCTGCAGATTGTACGCTGACCGTCATCTCCTCCAGTGCGGCCGCGGTTTCTTCGAGTGTCGCAGCCTGGCTTTCGGTGCGATGAGACAAATCACCAGAGGACTGAGTGATCTCGGCCGCGCCGTTACTAATGCTGTCTGAGGCCGCAATTACCTGTACAACCGTGCTGTTCAGTGTTTCGAGGGTTTGGTTAAAGTCCTGACGCAGCTGTTCATAATCAGCAGGAAAGGGCTCGTTGATCTGAACGGTCAGATCGCCGTGAGACAGGGCTGACAGGTGCTGACTAAGGGTACTCACAACACCGCGTCTATGTTCGTCACGGGCCGCTTGACTGCTTTCCAATTCGGCTTGTTTCAGCATGGACTGTCGGAAGACCTCAACCGTTTGAGCCATTGCTCCGATTTCACTTTTGACATCGGTAGCAGGCACATCGGATTGCGTTTCGCCGTCGGCCATCCCCTGCATACGCGCCTGCAAAGCGGCCAGCGGGCCTGTCACGCTGCGCGCGATGAAGAACCCAGCGCCGACCAAAAGAGTCACGCAGAACGCCATTGTCAGCAAGGCGGCTGTGCGCATCCAGCTTAGGCTGGTCTCAATGTCGGAGACGTAAGATCCGGTGCCAACGATCCAGCCCCAGGGTTTGAACAGTTGCACATAGCCAATTTTCTGCTCCGGTTCGTCGGCATTTGGTTTTTGGAACCAATAGCGCAGAGCACCTTGGCCAGCTGGGCTGAGACCAATTTTCTGCATCTCTTGAAAGATTTTCAGGCCATTGACGTCCTCAAGGGCGGACTGGTCGGTGCCTTCCCAATCAGGTTTAAAGGGGTGGGCCCGCACGATATTGGTCAAATCGTTGACAAAAAAGTACCCCGATGTGCCGAATCGCAACGAATTCAGCTGGTCACGCCCAAGCGTCAGAGCCTCGTCACGGGTCAATGTGCCGGATTCTACCCGCGCCTCTAGCGCTGCCAGCAGGCTGACGGCTGTATCTGTTGCATTGCGAAGTTCCACTTCCCGCATTGAATAGGCGTTGTCGACGGCGCGCGATAACAACAGAAACGTAAGCAGCGCAACCATGCAGAGCGAAAGTGCTATCACTGCATAGATGCGGGTTGAAAGACGATATAGTATTTCTGGCATTGCGGGCTGTTCCTTTGGGGAATGTGCAGTTTTCACCGATCGATAGAGCGCGTCCCCTAATAAAGTCTTATTCAGGCACCAGAATTCCGCAGGGTCAGAAAGAAATGCGGCACGACAGCATTTCTGCGGCAGCGCGCCCGGTTCCATTTGTGTTTGGCGCAACGTCATGGTGGAAACGCCGCCTCAGAGTTGCCCGAAATTTAGTCCATGCTTTTTTGAATTGCTTCTTTAAACTGCCTGAATACCACAGCGTTGTTTTGACCGAAGGGTGGAGCAAGCCAGTGTTTTATTCGGGGGAGGCGGGTTTATGACCAAGGCCAAGGTACAAAAACAGACAGCACCCAGCGTTGTGCACATGATCACGGGCGATGGAACGCCACAAAAAGCCCTGGCAACAGCCCTTGTTGTGGGCACAGTGCTGACGCTGATAAACCACGGAGATCAAATGTTTGCAGGTGAGTTTCCACCTGTCTGGAAAGTACTTCTAACCTATCTCACACCCTATTGTGTCACCACTTGGGGGGCTGTCACCGGCAAACGGGCGCAATGGAAACTGGATTTTGTTCTGCACCAAGTCAGCGCACATCAAACAACACGGAGTGGCCATGAAAGTTGAGGATCTTTTCAATCAGAATAATATTGTCGATTTGAGCTTTTTCAATTTCCGAAACGCCATTACGGCAGCTTATTACGCCAACCAGGATTTTGAGATCCTCAAAGTAAACGAGAATTTTCTGAGTTTCTTTCCGGTGTTGGGCAATGTTTCGAACGCCTATTTCCCCGATGTTCTAGAACAACTGGGCGTACCCGGAGCGCAGATCGACACCTGGATTTCTGGTATTCGCGAACAGGGCTCGGTGCGGATCCCGGAAATCCATATTTCGGACAATGGCAACAGCCGGGTCTATGCCTTGATGTCGACGCTCACAGCAGATGACAGCTTTTCCTATCTGAACGGTATTCAGGGGCAATTTGTTGACCGCACCGATGAATGGAAACTGCGGCACGAGCGCGAGGAACTGTTGGAGCAGAAAATCCGTGACCGTGAGATTATCGAAGAGAAAAGCGCTCAGCTGGAGAATCTGGCGACCAGATTGGCCAAATACCTGTCCCCGCAGATCTATGACAGTATTTTTGCGGGCAAACAGGAGGGCGGCATCGCAACCAAGCGTAAAAACCTGACCATCTTCTTTTCTGACATCGAACACTTCACTGACCTGTCCGAAACCTTAGAGCCTGAACGGCTGACGATGGTTATCAATTCCTACCTGTCTGAAATGTCGTCGATCGCCATTCAATGTGGCGGCACCATTGATAAGTTCATCGGCGATGCGGTGATGGTGTTTTTTGGCGATCCCGAAAGTGACGGCGAAGAAGAAGACGCGCTGAAGGCGGTCGAGATGGCGCTGCGCATGCAGCAGCGCGTGACTGAGTTACAAAGCCACTGGAAAAAGCTGGGTGTGCCGAAACCAATGCGCGTGCGTATGGGGATAACCTCGGGCTTTTGCACAGTTGGGAATTTCGGCTCGGATAAGCGGCTGGATTACACTGTGCTTGGCAGGCCAGTGAATTTGGCGGCCCGTCTCGAAGGGCTGGCTGAGCCGGGCAGCGTTCTGATCTCGGATACCACCTGCAACCTGATTTCCGAACATGTGGCGTGTGAATCCGTTGGCGAGGTGCAGCCAAAAGGATTCTCACGTCCCATCGAAGTGTTCAAAGTCCTCGAGTTTCGCTCGGACAAGCATCGCGATCAGCTATTGCGGCGTCGGTTGTCACGAAGCGGTGACCATGTTGAGGTGAATGTGATCGACAGCAGCGACATTCGCGCAGCCATCGAAGAGTTGCGCCGTATTCAGCTAGAGTTCGAGCAGCAGTTGGAACTTTGACAGGGCGACATTCCTGTCAGAAGGTCGCCATCAGCTCGCGCAGCGAGGCCACATTCATTCGCCTGTAAGCCTTTTTGCGGTGGGTGATGATAGTTGTTTCGGCCAATCCCAGAATTTTGGCAATTTCAGCCGCTGTGCGCCCCTTTACGGTCATCGCGGCCACTTCGCGCTCGCGTTTGGTCAGTGCGGGAAAGGTGACTGCCAGCCTGGTTTGGATGTCCTGTCCCTGCCAGGTTTTACCCTTAAGGGAAAAGGCGACATGGCGTTCGGTGGTGGCCAGCAATAGCCCCAGAACGGCGGTTGCCCGGTCCTGCATTTGAGAGAGGAAGACACCGTCTTTGGTGCTGGAATACAGGCTGACGGCTAGCCCAAAAGAGGCTGTGCGCCGGATTAACGAGAGGCGCGCTGCGATGCCGGGTTGTTCATAGCAATCCCGCCGGTAGGTAAATGACGTGATGTTGGCGGCATGTTGCAGGGTCAGAAAATCGCCTAGACCCGAGGCCCCGGCCAACAGGGCAGAGTTCCGGTCATCTGCACTATGTCGCAGATAGGCTTTGGCGGCCTGATCCGCCCGTCGTTGGCCAAAGACACAGGTGGTCCCAACCAGCAGCGGGGTATCCCGGTCGCCCTGACAAAACATTGAAATAAAACTTGCTCCGGTTTCCAGTCGTGCAAGATCCAGCGCTGCGTTGACATAGGTTGGCGTTCCTATGGTGGCACTCAGCTGGCTCAGGGCGGTGGCGCTAAGTTTAGTGTCGGGCAGCGCACCTTTGATTTTCCGGTCAATGATCATGGGTTACGCCTTTGAACCTGTCTGGATGCCGGTCAGAATATGACCGCGATGGGGATCATCACATGATGTACATAGCAGGTCAAAGGTCCTCATTGATGAGGAATGCGTGTCACGGAATGATCCGGGTAGAAAGTGGAAAACACAGGCTATCACGAGACGAAGGAGCATCCGCATGTTTGCAAAAGACCACATTGAATATGAAGCCGTGGATCTGCCAGACCGGGCAGAGCTGAGTGATGCCGAGATGGTCTCTGCTGCGCGGGCGTTTTACGACACCATTAAGCGCCGCCATACAGTGCGCGATTACACCGACCGTCCTGTGCCGCGTCAGGTGATCGAGGATTGCATCCGGGCGGCAGGCACTGCGCCATCCGGGGCAAACCACCAGCCCTGGCATTTTGTGGCGATTTCTGATCCGGCATTTAAGCACCGCATTCGCTTGGCCGCCGAGGAAGAAGAGCGCAAGTTCTATGAGGGCGGGGCAGGCGACGAGTGGCTGAAGGCGTTAGAACCAATCGGTACTAATGATGACAAACCACATTTGGATCAGGCGCCCTGGCTGATCGTGATCTTTGCCCAGCGTTGGGGGCATTTCGACGATGGAGAGCGTTTCAAGAACTATTACGTACCCGAAAGCGTCGGCATTGCCTCGGGGTTCTTGCTGACGGCGTTGCATCATGCCGGGCTGGTCACCTTGACCCATACACCCAACCCGATGCGGTTTCTGAATGAGATGCTAGGTCGCCCGGCGTCAGAAAAGCCCATCATGATTGTTGCGGTTGGTCACCCCACCAAGGACGCCAAGGTGCCGAAGGTTGCCAAGATGAAAAAGCCGCTGGATGAAATTCTGACCGTGGCCGAGTAACCGTATCTCCCGGCCTCTGACAGAGCCGGGAGATGGACTGTAAGGGACCTTAAGTGTGGCTCCAGTCGTCGGGGTTATCCGATTTGTTCGGCGACAGGCCCAGAATATCGCCCTTGGTCGAGCACCCCAGCCCCAGCACGGTGCGGTTGGCGTAGTTGAAATAGGCACTGACCTGATTGATCTCCAGCACCTCGCCGTCAGTATACCCTGCTGCGCGCAGTTGCAGCACGATGTCCTGTGTCATGCCACCGGGATCGCGGGTCAACTGGCGGGCATATTCCATTGCCAGCTTTTGGCCTTCGTCCAGTGGCGCGGCGGAAATATTTCGCATCTCGATCGCGGCCCTTAGAGCATCTGCCTTGGCATCATCCTGCAACAGCCGTTTCAACCCCGAGAAGTGATGTTCGACGCAATAGTCGCAGTCGTTCAGTCGGCTGACCCAGACGCCCAGCGTTTCCAGGAACCACTTGGGTACCGTATTGCCGGTGTGGTGCAGCACGTATTTGTAGATCGCCATATGCCCCTCCATCGAGTGGGGCCGCAACGAGTGCATCATCATGATGTTGTCGACATTATTGTCAGGGCCTTTGACCCGGTCATACAGCATCTTCAACTTACCGTCGGCGTCGTCATATGGGATGGTTTGGATCCAGGCCATGAAAGGCTCCTTATTTGTGGTAAACTAGATTAAATGCGCCAGCGTAACAGTCGACGTTCCATTATTCCGATGCCTATGCTTAGCGTTACGCCCAGTATCGACAGGATCGTGACCCCGGCAAACAGTCTTTCAAGATCATACAGGGATCCGGCCTCTAGGATATAAGCACCGATGCCGTATTCGGCCCCCAGCATTTCAGCGGCGACAAGCAGGATGATGGCAATGGCCAGACTGATCCGTAGCCCCGACAGAATGCCAGGCATGGCGCCGGGCAGTACGATCTTGCGAACGATCGACCACCAGCTGAGGTTAAAGCTTTGCCCCATGCGGATCAGGCCGCGGTCAACATTATCCACCGCGCCATAGGTGGCCACCACCGTGGGAGTAAAGGTGCCAAAGGCAATCAGCGCGTATTTAGAGCCCTCGTCGATGCCGAACCAGATCACGAACAGCGGCAACAGGGCAATCTTGGGGATTGGAAACAGCGCCGCCACCAGAGGAACCAATCCGGCCCGCACATAGGAAAACAACCCGATCATCACCCCGACTGCGATGCCGACACTGGCCCCCATCGCCGCGCCGACCACCAGCCGGGACAGGGACACGCTCAGATGTTTCCACAAAAGTCCGGAACTATAAAGCTCGCCAAAGGTCCGCAGCACATCGGATGGCTTGGGCAGCGTCAGCGGGGTGATGAAACCGGTCTGGGTGCCGATCTCGGCCAGGGCGATCAGGGTCACAAAGACCACCAGGCCAACCCAGCGGCGCGAGGTGGGAGCAAAGCCGCCGCCGCGAAACGGCACGCTGCGGATTTCGCCGCTGTTCATTTGGTCAGACATGTATCAGCTCCGCATCTGCCGCCTGTGCCTCTTGGCGCATCAGCTGCCAGAGGTATTTCTGCTTCTGTTCCATCTCGGCGTTGCCCAGCCCGCGTTGGTCCAGTGGTGTGTCCAGATGGACCACTTCGCGGATCTCTCCGGGGCGGCGCGACATAACGACTATGGAATGCCCCAGACGCACCGCTTCGGCCAGATTGTGAGTGACATAGACCGCCGTGAACGGTGTGCGGCTCCACAGGTTGACCAGATCGTCCATCAGCAATTCGCGGGTCTGACTGTCCAATGCAGACAGGGGCTCGTCCATCAGCATTACGGCGGGGTTCACCGCCAGGGCGCGGGCGATGGCCACCCGTTGCTTCATGCCGCCGGACAATTGCTTGGGCAGGGCCTTGGCAAAATCGCTGAGCTTGGTGCGGGCCAGCACGTCATTTATGATATCGTCTGCCGCCTGACCGCGAATGCCGTGATCTTCGAGCACCAGCGATATATTTCCCCGCACGCTGCGCCAGGGCAGCAGGGCGAAATCCTGAAAGATATAGGTCAGCGGGTTTAAACAATCAGCGGGTGGAGTTCCGATCTGCAAGATCTCGCCCGCGCTGGGCCGCTCTAACCCACCGATCAGACGCAGCAAGGTGGATTTGCCACAGCCCGAAGGCCCGACAATGCAGACGATCTGGCCCGATGGAATTTCCAGCGAGATGTCGCGCAGCACTTCGGTTTGGTCATACGAATGGCTGATGGAGGACAGACGGATGTCCATAAAAGAGGCTCCAGAGGCTGACGGATAACATGAAAATCAAGGGAGGTGCCTGACCCTGGGTGGGTGCGAAGCGCCCTCCGTTTTGCCAAAGGCAAACCTTTGGTTTGACGGGGAGGGTCGGGCGCCGCCCGGCCTATCAGCCGGGCGAAACTCTGGTGATTTTAACTCAGTGTTTTGACGTAGCTGCTGTCCACAACCGTATCCAGCGTGATGTCACCGCCAACCAGACCTTCGGACTGGAACCAGCTCAGCTGATCCTGCAGGGAGGCGGTGTTCAATGCCGCACCATCATTCAGGCGCATGGTGCCGTTGATGATGGACTTGGCCGCCTTTTCGCGCGGGCGATCAGCATAGACATACTGATGGATCAGATCGACCATCTCGTTGACGCCATCATCGCCATGGGCGCGGTCGATCATGGTGGCGTTGTAATCCGCCACACCTTTGGAAAATCCAGCCAGGAAATCGCCGGTCATGCCCCGTTCATCCGCCGCATTCTTGGCCGAGGTAAACACAGTGGTCACCTGATAATCCGGCAGCACATCCGACACATTGCCAATAATATGCACGGCACCAGAGCCCGCCAATGGTTTGGCAATATGCGGCACGATCGACCAGGCATCAATCTGACCGGACTTCAGCGCGCCGATGATGGCACCGACCTTTTGCAGTGGCTTGAACGACAGTGCGATGCCTTCCTTCTGCGCCAGCTTTGCGCCCATGTAGTGGAACGACGATCCGGCGCCGGTGATGCCATAGCTTTTGCCGTCCAGCATGGCCGGGCTGGTCGCACCAGCCTGGAACGCCGCATCGGACACCAGATACTTTTGTCCGTCGATGCCAGCCTCTTCGGACAATGCACCCCCGATGATCTTGATTGCGCCCTTGTCAGCCAGCGACACCAGACCGCCAGACATCGCGGTCACGGCATAGTCCACATCGCCCGAAGCAATCGCCACTGCCATTGGCGTGGCGGCCTGAAAGAACTTCAGCTCGACATCCAGACCGGCGTCTTTGAAATAGTCGCGCTGCAGCGCGATGAAGCTGGCCGAGTGGCTGGTGAAGCGCAGCGCACCAACGGTGATTTTACGACCCTGCGACAGGGCTGGAGTGGACAGGCCAGCGGCAGCTACGGTGCCGCCCATCAGTGCCAATGCCTTGCGGCGGTTCAGTGAAATCATGATTTTTCCTCTCAAAATGGTCGCCCGTGCCGCGACGTTCTGACAGGTCAGCCGCGATTATATAGGGCATATCTTGACTGCGCAGATACCGGTGTCAATCCAAGCAGAGGGGAAAGGCCAGATAGGGTCCCGTGACGCCACGGATGTGCGAAAACCGCACGTTTTAGGCCCGTCACAGGGGCGATGGGGCCAGACCGCGGGGTGTCTTCAGTCGCGCAGCTCGTCCGGGGTCACACCCCATAGCTTTACTTTTGGCGCCCAGCCACGATAGCCGCCGGCCGAGATCCGGCACCAGTTTTGCGAGCAGGACCCAAGCCGGGCCACCACGCCCAGTTCAAAAGCGGCCGAGACCGGCGCCGTCTCGTTGGGCTGCGCACGCACGGTCAGCATGTCTTCTTCGATCAACACAGTGCGGGTTCCGGATAGCAGAGCGTAATGCACCCAACCGCCAACACCATCGCGGTCGCGAACCCGGCGCCAATGGCCGTACTCGGCGGTGATCTCCAGCGGCATGTCGCGCCGTGTGAACACCCAGTCGATCCGGTGTGTCAGCGAGGGGCCGCGCCGGACATTGCCTTTGGATGCCTTCATCGACACATAACGGGGCAGGGGCAGGTTTGTCACCGAGCCGCGAATCTGATCAGCGGCCGGATTGGCAGCCATAAGGGATGGAGTGGACATCAGCAGCACGCAAAGCGCTGCCACCAATGGGCGCAATCTTGAAACCGAAATTGTCACTGCCTGCTGCTCGCCTTTTGTTATCGTTGCCTGTTCTCCACCGGGCCTGATGCTTTTTCTTGCCGTTGCCTCTGCCGGAAACTCCGCGGGCTGGTTCCAGAAAACTGCGTCACTTGGCGTCGATGGGGTGCAAGGGTTCTTGTGCCCTTTGCGATCCTGCGCCACGATGGCACAAAGCAGGTTCATTAGAAAAGCTATGGGAGTGGCCAAGTGGCAAGAGAACGTCTGAGTGTTGTCGTTACGCGACGGTTGCCGGAACCGGTTGAGACCCGTTTGAGCGAATTGTTTGATGTCACTTTGCGCACCGAAGATACACCGCTGAGCCGCGCCCAATTGGTCGAGGCAATGGCGCAGGCGGATGTTCTGGTGCCGACGGTGACGGATGTTATCGATGCCCGGTTGCTGGGGCAGGCCGGTGAGCGGTTGAAATTGATTGCTAATTTCGGTGCCGGGGTTGACCACATCGATGTCGCCACTGCACGACAGCGTGGCATTCTGGTGTCCAACACGCCCGGTGTTCTGACCGATGATACCGCGGATATGACCATGGCACTGATCATGGCCGTGGTGCGTCGCATCCCCGAGGGGCTGGCGATCATGCAAAAAGGTGATTGGCAGGGCTGGTCGCCAACTGCATTGCTGGGTGGCCGTATGGCGGGTCGTCGCGTTGGGATTTTAGGCATGGGCAGCATTGGTCAGGCCGTGGCTCGCCGCGCTGCGGCCTTTGGCATGCAGGTGCACTATCACAATCGCCGCCGTCTGCGCAGCGAGACCGAGGCCGAGTTGCAGGCCACCTATTGGGAAAGCCTGGATCAGATGGTGGCCCGGATGGATGTGATCTCGATCAACTGCCCATCGACGCCCTCGACCTTTCACCTGATGAACGCGCGCCGTTTGAAGCTGATGAAGCCGGATGCGGTGATCGTGAACACGTCACGCGGCGAGGTGATCGATGAGATGGCGCTGACCCGGATGCTGCGCGCGGGCGAGATCGCCGGGGCCGGTCTGGATGTCTATGAGCAAGGCACCAACATCAACCCTCGCCTGCGCGAGCAACCCAATGTGGTGCTGCTGCCGCATATGGGGTCGGCCACAGTAGAGGGCCGGATTGAGACCGGTGAAAAAGTGCTGCTGAACATCAAAACATTCGAGGATGGCCACAGGCCACCGGATCAGGTTGTGCCTGCGATGCTCTGACCAGCAGAGGGTGAGATGATGCGCGCCTTTGTGGCCATAGAACTGCCGGATGAGGTCACCACAGCCCTGTCTCAGCTCAGCCTCTCCCTGCATGTTGTCAGGCCAAACCCTCAGGAAAACCTGCATCTTACGCTGGCATTCCTGGGGGATCAGTCTGACAGACTGCTGGAAGAGCTGCATTATGAGTTGGCGGGCATCCCGGTGCAGGGGTTTGAACTGGGGTTTGACGGGCTGGGCTGCTTTAACGCAGGTGCGCCCAAGATCCTGTATGCGCGCATCGCTGCCAGCAAGGCGCTGGCAGATCTGCATCAGCAGGTGCGCCGTGCGGCACATCGCGCAGGGATTGTGCTGGACCGGCAACGCTACATACCGCATGTCACGCTGGCCCGGTTCGGGCAGGGCTTGCCATGGCGGGATGCTCAGCGTCTGGAAGGGTTTATCGCCGACCATGCCACTGCCCCTTTGCCGCCATTCACGGTTGCCGGGTTTTCCCTGTTTCAATCAACCCTGCACCGGGACGGCGCCATTCACCGGCGCCTGTCTGGTTATGGGTTTGGCCAAGACCTCGGATTATAAAATCCAACCAACACCGAGTTTGAAAATTAGCGGCCAATAGCGGTTTAGTTCTGTGGCAGATGGTTCTAGGCTCCCTCTATTCGATGTGTTTGGAGACTATTATGCGCCATATTTTTCTAGGACTTCTGGCCAGTACAGCCCTTGTGACCCAAGCCTATTCCCAACAAGCCGCCGACGGCGTCGCCCCCGAAGCGGCGACATCGGGTGGGTTCGAAACCCTGTCGCCCGCCGTGGCGGCCTCGCTTGAGGCGAAGCTGGCGGATCAGCCGGTTGAGGCCGAAAACTGGATGATCGCCGCCGCCAATCCCCATGCGGTAGAGGCCGGGGCTGCGGTGCTGCGCGCCGGGGGTTCGGCTGCGGATGCGATGGTGGCTGTGCAGACTGTGCTGGGATTGGTTGAACCGCAGTCCTCGGGATTGGGGGGCGGCGCCTTTTTGGTCTGGTACGATGCTGCCAGCGGCGCGCTGACAACGCTGGATGGCCGCGAGACGGCGCCGCTGGCAGCAACGCCTACCTTGTTTCAGGATGAGGCGGGCGAGCCCCTGAAATTCTTTGATGCTGTGGTCGGTGGTCGGTCCGTCGGCACACCCGGCACGCCGGCATTGATGGAGGAGGCCCATCGCCGTTGGGGCCGCGCGCCCTGGCCGTCGCTATTTCAGGCGGGGATCACATTGGCCGAGGATGGCTTTGACGTCTCACCACGTCTGGCGGGGCTGATCGAACGTGACGCGGACCGTTTGACACGCTTTCCCACAACAGCCGCGTATTTCCTGCCCGGTGGCACTGCACTGCAGGCCGGGGATAGGCTGGTCAATGCTGACTACGCAGAGACATTGCGCCTATTGGCCGCGCAGGGTGGTGATGCCTTTTACACCGGACCGATTGCAGCCGATGTGGTCGGCGCAGTGAATACGGCACCGGGCAATCCCGGCGTGCTGTCGGCACTGGATATGGCGTTGTATAAGGTCAAAGAACGGGCCCCGGTTTGTGTGACCTACCGCGCGCTTGATGTCTGCGGCATGGGCCCGCCATCGTCCGGGGCGCTGACTGTGGGGCAGATCCTGGGCATGTTGGGGCAGTATGATCTGGCAGCGCTGGGCGCCGATAACCCGGAAAGCTGGCGGCTGATCGGCGATGCCTCGCGGCTCGCCTTTGCGGACCGGGGCCGCTACATGGCGGACAGCGACTATGTTCCGATGCCAACCAAGGGTCTGGTTGATCCGGCCTATCTGGCGGAGCGTGCGGCCCTGCTGAGTGGAGAGAGCGCATTAACCGAAGTCGCCCCGGGCTCGCCCGAGTTTGATCACGCCCTCTGGGCGGATGACGAAGCGATTGAGCTGCCATCGACCTCGCATATCTCGATTGTTGATCAATACGGCAACGTGTTGTCGATGACGACCACCGTGGAAAATGCCTTTGGCTCGCGCCTGATGGTGCGTGGGTTTCTGCTCAACAACGAGCTGACCGATTTCTCGTTCCGCAGCCACCGCGATGGGGTGCCGATTGCCAACCGGCTAGAGCCGGGCAAGCGCCCGCGCTCGTCAATGGCACCGACCATTGTAATGCAAGAGGGCAAACCGGTGCTGGCCATCGGCTCGCCGGGGGGCAGCCGGATCATCGGCTATGTCGCCAGCTCTATCATTGCCTGGGCTGATTGGGGTTTGAATATACAGCAGGCGATTTCACTGCCCCATGCAGTGAACCGGTTCGGCACCTATGATCTGGAAGAGGCGACCAGCGCCGCCGAAAAGGAAAACCCGCTAACCGAAGCGGGCTACAAGGTGGCGGTGCGCAGTCTGAATTCCGGCCTGCACGCGATTGAAATCGGCGACACTCTGCTTGGCGCTGCGGATCCGCGCCGCGAGGGTATCGCGCTGGGCGAATAGCGGGTGCTACCAGATTGTGGGTATTGCGCTTTGTTGCGGCCGCACCTTAACTTTGACTGGTAAAGGTGCGGCATCCCTGTGCCGCTGAATAGGAGTAGAGTCATGGTGCAGGCAACATCCCTTCCGCGTAACGAGGCCGGGATCAAGGCGGCCATTGGCGTGTTGAAACAGCTGTTCGGTGACCGCTTACAGACCGGGACAGCAATACGCGAGCAGCATGGTCATACCACCACCTGGATTGAAAATCAGATGCCCGACGCGGTGGTCTTTCCGGTGGACACCAACGAGGTGTCGCAGATCGTCAAAGCCTGCGCCGAATACGCGGTGCCGATCATTCCCTTCGGCACTGGTACCTCGCTGGAGGGCCATGTGAATGCCCCCGCTGGCGGAATTTCTGTCGATACCAGCCAGATGAACAAGATCCTGGCGGTCCACGGCGAAGATCTGGATGTTGTGGTGCAGCCCGGCGTCACCCGGGAGCAGTTGAACACCTTCCTGCGGGATCAGGGATTATTTTTCCCCATCGATCCCGGTGCAAATGCATCGCTGGGCGGAATGGCGGCGACGCGGGCCTCGGGTACCAACGCGGTGCGTTATGGCACCATGAAGGACAATGTGCTGGCGCTGGAGGTGGTGATGGCGGATGGCACCGTGATCCGCACGGCGCAACGGGCCAAGAAATCCTCGGCGGGATACGACATGACACGGCTGATGGTCGGATCCGAAGGCACGCTGGGTCTGATCACCGAGATAACGCTGAAACTGCAGGGCATCCCCGAAGCGATCAGCTCGGCGCGCTGTTCATTCCGGACCATTGATGACGCCTGTCGCGCGGTGATGATGACGATCCAGTATGGCATTCCGGTTGCCCGGATTGAGCTGCTGGACGAGATGAGCGTCAAGGCGGCCAATGCCTATTCCAAACTGTCACTGCCGGAAACACCGCTTCTGCTGCTCGAGTTCCACGGGTCTGAGGCCGGTGTGGCCGAACAGGCAGAGACCTTCAGTTCCATTGCCGAAGAATTCGATGGCTTTGATATCGCCACCACCTCAACCACAGAAGAGCGCAGCAAGCTGTGGCAGGCGCGGCACGATATGTACTGGGCCGGGTTGCAAATCCGCCCCGGCGCCAAGGGGATCTCGACGGATGTCTGTGTGCCAATCTCACGGCTGGCTGAATGCGTTGTGGCGGCACAGGACAAGGCCGCTGCCATGGGGCTGATCGCGCCGATTGTTGGTCATGTCGGCGACGGCAACTTTCACTGTCTGCTGCTGATCGATATGGAAAACGCCGAGGAACGCGCCCGCGCTGATGATTATGTGGCCTGGTTAAACCAGATGGCGATCTCGATGGATGGAACCTGCACCGGAGAACACGGCATCGGGCAGGGCAAGCGCCCCTACCTCAAGGCAGAGCTGGGCGAAACAACGCGCTATATGGCAGCGATCAAGGTGGCACTGGACCCCGACAACATCCTGAACCCCGGCAAGATCCTGGTCGATTAGCGGGATATATTACGCGCCGCCCGACTGAGTGGCGTTAGGCGCTGCGGCAACCTGCCATAATTTTGCACCGGATCATCCTGTACCACATGCGGTAGGATGATTGTGTAATTTGGGGGCAGGCAGATGAGTATTCGAAAATCACTGGGAATCATCGCCCTTTGTTCACAGGCAGTAGTGGCGGTGGACTACAACATGCAGAGCCAAAAAGCCGGGCTTGGCCCCGGCGAATTAAGCATGAAGGCTTATGCTGCCATCGTACGGGCACGTTATAACAAGCCGATGATTGCGGTGTTGGATCGGGATGCAACGCAAGAAGATGGCCAGAACGGCTGGGATAGGTTGGCCCAGTTTGGCCTGGGTTTCACTGGGGGTGAACCGGATACCACAGCAGAGCCTTCGACGGGCGCCACACCTGAGCCCGCGAAATCCATTTGTGTCCGCCGCAACAACGCGCTGAACTGTTAATCAGGCCACCCGCAAGCCGCAGGCGAACCGTGACGGCTCCGCCAATTCACCGTCGCTTAATCACTCTCTCGCGACCGGCCTGCTCTTTCATCTTTTAAAAAATACTCAAATCTGGCGTTTCAACTTTCATTTTCGCCGATGAATGACACCTGAGGTCGGTTTTGCCGGTTTATGCGTCGGATGGATTTGGCCCGCGACCTTTGGCATGGGCATAACCATATCAAAGCGAGTCATATTTGTCGGAGAGCGGCCCCATGAAAACTCAAGTCAAAGCCCTGGTTGTCGGCGGCGGTGCCGTTGGTACCTCGATTGCCTATCACCTGGCCAAAGCAGGCTGGGACGACGTCATGCTGATTGAGCGGGACGAGCTGACATCAGGCTCGACCTGGCATGCTGCTGGCCTGCTGCCGCTGTTCAACATGTCCTATGCGACCACCCATATTCACAAGTATTCGGTCGACTTTTACAAGCAGCTTGAGGAAGAAACCGGCCTGAACGCCGGTTTTGCCGTGGTTGGCAACCTGCGCATGGCACAGACCGAGGAACGCATGGACGAGTACAAGCTCTATGCCTCGACCGCCGAGACCTGCGATGTCCCCTATGAGTGGTTGACCCCGGATGAGATCAAGACGCGCTGGCCGCTGATCCGCACTGACGATCTGAAAGGTGCGATTTACCACACCGAGGATGGCTATATTAACCCGGCTGATGTGACCATGGCGATGGCCAAGGGTGCGCGTCAGCGCGGTGTCGACATTGTGCGCAGAATGCAGGCAGATGAGTTCCACTGGACCGGCACCCACTGGGAAGTCACCTGCACCAAGATGGTGGAAAAGGGTGGCAATCTTGTGCCCTCTGACGAACAGATCGTCATCACCGCTGAGCACGTTGTGACCGCCAGCGGCAACCACGCGCAGCGCACCGCCAAGATGCTGGGCATTAAGATGCCTGCCATCCCGGTCGAGCACACTTTCATCGTCATGGATCAGGACCCTGAGCT
This sequence comes from Parasedimentitalea marina, assembly GCF_004006175.1. Classification (GTDB taxonomy): domain Bacteria; phylum Pseudomonadota; class Alphaproteobacteria; order Rhodobacterales; family Rhodobacteraceae; genus Parasedimentitalea; species Parasedimentitalea marina. Next base: position 3,565,358 of record NZ_CP033219.1, on the reverse strand, counting down.
GGTCAAATGGCGCGAAGCGGGCAACCCCGAACACCCGGTTGTGCGCGACGCGGACAATGAATCCTATGCGCGTGAAGAGCGTGGCGGCTGGATCCTGGGTATCTACGAGCATGGCGCCCCGGCGCGTTTTGAGCACGGCGTGCCCGACAGCTTCCGCGCTGACCTGTTCCCGCTCGATCTGGACCGGATCGCCGAGCAGTACATGGCAATGACAGAACGTGTGCCCTCCTGTGCTGAATCCGGCCTGAAGGACGATTTCAACGGGCCGATCTGCTACACCCCCGATGGCAACCCGCTGGTTGGTCCGGCACCAGGCCTGCGCAACATGTGGCTGGCCGAGGGCTTCTCGTTTGGCATCACCGCCGCTGGCGGCACCGGCTATTATCTGGCGCAGATGATGGTTGACGGCGAAGCTGAAATCGACATGGCGAGCCTGGACCCCAAGCGGTACTCTTCCAACTGGATGACCACCGAGTTTGCCGCCCGCAAGAACGAAGAATGCTACGAGCACGTCTACATCCTGCACCACCCGGACGAGGAGCGCCCTGCAGCTCGGGGCCTGCGCACCTCGCCTGCTTATGACCGCCAGAAAGAGCGCGGCGCGCAATTTGGCTGGGTCAACGGCTGGGAGCGTCCGAACTACTACGCGCCTGTTGGTTTTGACGATGAAAAATCCCGCAGCTTCCGCCGTGGCGGCTGGTGGCAATATGCCGTCGACGAAGCCAAGGCGATCCGCGAAGGTGTCGGCCTTGTCGACGCTACAGCCTTTACCAAGCATGTCGTCAAGGGCCCCGGTGCCACTCAGTTTCTGGACTGGTTCACCTGCAACAAGCTGCCGAAAGTTGGCCGCATCAACCTGACCTATGCGCTGACCTCGGCTGGCACCACCCGCACGGAATACACCATCGTGCGCAACGGCGAGAACAACTATTACCTCGTCTCGGCCGGTGCCTGGACTGAATATGATGCTGACTTCCTGCGCAAAGCTGCCGAAGACAAGATGGACGAGTTCGGCTATATCGAGATCCAGGATGTCACCACCCAGTGGGGCGTCTTTGCCATCGCCGGCCCCAAGTCGCGCGATGTGCTGAAAGAGATCATCATTGATGGTGATCCGGACACAGCCCTGTCCAACAAACGGTTCCCATGGCTCTCGGCCCGTCAGATCGAGCTGGGCATGTGCCCGGTCAATGCGATCCGTGTGGCCTATACCGGTGAGCTGGGCTGGGAGCTGCACCACCCGATCGAGATGCAGAACTACCTGTTTGATCTGCTGGAAAAAGCCGGTGAAAAGCACGGCATGAAACTGGTCGGCGGACGGGCGCAGAACTGGCTGCGTCTCGAGAAGTCATATCGTGCCTTCGGCACCGAGCTGGGCCGCGATGCGACTCCAGCCGAGGCGGATCTGCCGCGCTTCATCGATCTGTCGAAAGATTTCCACGGCAAGGACGCCATGGTGGAAACCGGCGTGCGGGTCAAATGCTGTACCCTGTTGATCGATGGTCCGGCAGATGCCGACCCCTGGGGCCGCGAAGTGCTGTATACGCCAGAAGGTGAGCGCGTCGGTCGTCTGACCTCGGGTGGCTATTCGGTAGCTTTCGAGAAGAGCATCGGCATGGGTTACGTCAAACCAGAGCTGGCGGTGCCAGGCACCAAGCTGAAGGTCAAGATCCTGGATCAGTTGTGGGACGCCGAAGTAACGTGCGACAGTCCGTATGATCCGAAGAACGAGACCATTCGGGTGACCGGCTGATCCAGACCGTAGAATAAAAAAGCCCCGACCAAAGTGCCGGGGCTTTTTCATTTTCGAAGTCTCAGATTGTTGTAGGCAAAATTCAATTTTGCACCTCAGGATTGATTTCTCTCAAGGTTTTCTCTAATTTAGGCGAATTGAGTATTCCAATATGCTGCCGGGAGAGCCGGCGGAAATTTTATGAGAAAGAAACTTCAAGCTAAGTCTTCGGTGCGTGCGCAATATAAGGATTGGTGCGTTCCCAAACGAGGAAATGCAAACCCTGAGAGACAAACCAACGATGTCTGGTCCTGGCTCGTTGAAACGCGTGTAGGCGCCTATACGGCCCATGAGGCCGCCGGAGCAGGTGAACGGGTTTATCCCGGATGGTGTTTTGCCCGTTATGGGCAAAGTGAGACTGTTCTCGCCGATGGAACCAAAATCTACATCGGCGGTGAACATGAGGATCACTACGATCCTGATTTCTACATCTACAATGATGTTGTTGCCGTGCGACCCGACGCATCTGTCGAAATTTTCGGTTACCCCAAAGATGTCTTCCCGCCCACAGATTTTCATAGTGCGACTCTGGTTGGCGATAAGGTCTATATCATAGGTGGCCTGCGCTATCCTGAAAGCAGAAGCGATCACGAGACGCAGATCTACCAGCTGGAATTAGAAGGCTTCTCGATCCATCGCGTTGAGGTGAATGGGCAAGCCCCGTCATGGCTTTACGATCATAAGGCGGAATTGAATGAAAGCGGCACCAAGATCGTTTGCACTGGCGGTCAAGTGACCCATCATCAGGCTCAAAGGACAGTTGAAAACCTGACGACTTGGGAGTTTGATCTTGAAACACTCACTTGGGCAACGGCTGGATCTGAAGTTGCTACAAGGTGGGTCCTGGTGCGCGAAGACGAAAGCTACAATGAACTGTTTGGGATCCAAACTGTCGCACGTGCCAGCCGGTCTTCCCGCCTGGATAAATTCGCTGAAAGGTACAAAGCAGAGTTTGCTCAAAGGGGGCATGTCGTTGATGCTGAATTGTTTTATTCACGCTTTCAGCCACCCATTCCGCATAGCCCTGTTGCGATAGATCGTGATGGTGACGAGTTTAAGGTACATAGAATTTTAATAGATGGTGTGATTGTTCGGTACGTCGAGGATATGCATGAGATAGCCGTTACGGTTGAAGGTGAATTGTCAGGCGACACAATTGAAGTGCTTAAGCGTCACGGTCTGGAGACCTACAGCAGACTGGAAGGCCTGCCTTACAAATGTATTTTGTTGTGACAGGTCATGCGGGTTGAAACAGTGTTGGAATTCATCTGGTAGGCGTTGAGCTCAGCAGAATGGCCTTGAACCAGCAAAAAACCGGGTCTCCCGTCCGTCACCTTTCGGATTTGAAATCCGAAGGTTCCCGTTGGGCCAGGCAGGCCGCGCCGAAGGCGCGGCCTGCCTGGCCCGTGGCGACGCGCTTTGCGCGGCGCAAATCCTGTTCCTTGGTACGCTTTTGTTTAAATATCTTTGCTGTTTGTCACGGCTCCGCGTAAACGGAACAAAGCAAAACATAGCGTATGGTCATTGGCCGTACATAATTCGGATATTCGTATTGTACCTCCCACCGGGATCGGGCAAAAAGCGACTATCCTTTACCAAAAGGCGACATGCTCCATGCGGATGCGCGATACTTTTATTAAACCGATGCATCCTGAGGGGCGTAAATTCGTCGCCATTTTTGCAGCTATTACCTTTGTGTTGTTTCTTATCGCGGAATTTCTCGGTTGGATCGGCGTTGGCCTGACCGTGTGGTGCTATTATTTCTTTCGCGATCCCAAACGCGCTACTCCGGCCCGCGAAGGGCTGCTGGTCAGCCCGGCTGATGGCGTTGTGTCGCTGATCGAAAAGGCCGTGCCGCCCGCTGAACTGGGGATGGAAGACAAGGCTCTGACCCGCGTCTCTGTATTCATGAGCGTGTTTAACTGCCACGTGAACCGCACGCCGATCGCTGGAAAAGTCGCGGCAATTGGCTATCGCCCCGGAAAATTCCTGAATGCGTCGCTGGATAAGGCCAGCGTTGACAACGAGCGCAACAGCCTGTGCATCGAGATGGCCGATGGCCGGCAGATCGCCGTGGTGCAGATCGCGGGTCTGGTGGCGCGTCGGATTGTGTGTTTCGTCAGCAAGGGACAACGGATGCAGACCGGCGAGCGTTTTGGCCTGATCCGTTTTGGTTCTCGTTTGGATGTCTACCTGCCCGAGGGGGTGGAGCCCATGGTCAGCCTGGGTCAGACCATGGTGGCAGGCGAAAGCGTGATTGCAGATTTTGCGTCGCAGGAAAGCGCCCGAATTGCGCGGGTTGGATAAGCCATGACCGAGCGCTCCCGCAGCCCACGGCCCGATTTGCCGATTGTGCACTTGCTGCCAAACCTGTTGACCTTTGCCGCCATCTGCGCCGGTCTGACGGCGATCCGGTTTGGATTTCAGGGCGATTTTGAGCGGGCGGTCTATCTGATCCTGTTGGCCTGTGTGCTGGACGGCTTTGACGGTCGGCTGGCCCGGTTGCTCAAAGCGCAGTCGCTGATTGGTGCTGAGCTGGACTCGCTGGCTGATTTTCTGAATTTTGGCGTCGCACCTGCATTGATCCTTTATGTCTGGGGTCTGCAGGACATGAGCCGCGCCGGTTGGATTGCGGTGCTGGTCTATGCGATCTGCTGTGTGCTGCGTCTGGCGCGTTTCAATGTGTCCACCAAGGCAGGCGATGAGACGGCTGACACCGGTTACTTTGTCGGAGTGCCATCCCCCGCTGGTGCGTTTCTGGTCATGTTGCCGATGTTCGTCTCGTTTCTGTTCCCGGACATGCCGCCACTGCCACCGCTGCTGGTGGCGCTGTATACGGTGGCTGTTGGGCTACTGATGATCAGCCACATTCCGACCTATTCATTCAAGAACCTGGCGATCATGCGGGACAAGGCCAAATTTGTTGTTCTGGGGGCTGTTTTGTTGGTGGCCGCTTTGCTGACCTATCTTTGGGCGACACTGGTATTTTTGAATATCATTTATATTTTCAGTATTCTTTGGGCGCTTCGCGCCTCTCGTAAAATTAAGGTAACGTAAAGGCAGACCCATGGACATCAATGCAGTCAAAACGTCCTATGCTCGGTGGGCACCGGTCTATGACAAAACGTTCGGAGCGATCACCAATGTTGGCCGCCGCCACTCGGTGGCCTATGTGAACCAACGGGCAGGCAAAGTGCTTGAGGTTGGCGTGGGAACCGGAATGGCGCTGCCGTTTTATGATCCTGAAATGAACGTCACCGGCATCGATTTCAGTGATCACATGCTGGACAAGGCCCGCAACAAAGTGCGGGAAAAAGAGTTGAACCATGTTAAAAGCCTGCAGCAAATGGATGCGCGGGATCTCGACTTTCCGGACAACCATTTTGATACCGTGGCTGCCATGCACATTGTCTCGGTCGTGCCCGAGCCCGAGCGGGTGGTGTCGGAAATGGCACGGGTCTGCAAGCCCGGTGGTCATATCGTGATCACCAACCACTTTGCCCGCGACAAAGGCTTTCTGGCGGCTGTCGAACGGCTGTCAGCGCCGTTTTCAAACCTGTTGGGATGGCACTCGGATTTTGAGGTTGGCACCGTGCTGGGCGAGCCAACCCTGTCAGTGGTGGAGCGCAAAACGCTGCCGCCAATGGGCATGATGACCTTTTTGGTGCTCGAGAAGTCGATGGCGGCATAGTCGCGCTGATTAGTGGGTTTTCCGGCACTACCTTAGCGGTTTGGTGGAAGGAAATAAAACGCGCCCTCGCATTCAAGAGGGCGCGGCGTTTTCAAGTCGTCAGCTCGTCATAACAGGTCATCGCCTTGGCGGCGTACATCATGGCGGGGCCTCCGCCCATCTGGATGGCCATGGCCAATACGTCGGCAATCTCGTCGCGGCTGGCTTTAGCCTTGATCAGGGCCTCGATGTGCAACCCAATGCAATCTTCGCAACGCCCGGTCACTGCGATGCCCAGGGCGACAAATTCTTTGGTTTTGTAATCTAGCACGCCACCCTGTTTGACGGCTTTGCCTAAGCCGCCAAAGGCCTGCGTCACTTCGGGGATGGCCCCGTTCAGATTGCGCAACCCTACGCGGGTGCTTTTCAGTTTGTCTTGCCAGCTCATGTCAGATCCATCTCCTTACACATTCTTGTTGGTGAATGTGTAAGGGCGGAACTCAATCATCACTTTGATGCAGATCAGGTCGGAGTCTTTTTCGAAATCAGGGCAAGATTGTTGGCTGGCATCTCGGGTGAGCCGACCATATTCAACCCGGCGTCCTGTAGCCAGATTTTGGTCTCGCCATCATCTTTATACCCGGTTTCGGGATCATGCGCGATGAGGCTGGCGTGAAAGGCGACATCGCCGTCGCTGGACAGTGAGGTATTACGCATGAAGGGGCCGTAGATCACCAGCTGGCCATCCGGGGCAAGTGCAGCTGCGGCCTCAGATATCAGGATGCGGGTCTCTGGCTTACTGATCAGGTGCAACAGGTTGCTAAGGACGATCAGATCCTGCGGCCTGTCCAGCTGGCTGCCCCAGCCCGGTGATGTGGCATCCAGCGCGCGGGCCGTCAGGACGTTGTCCAGACCAGCCTCAACAGCATAGGCATCAATACTGGCGCGCCGTACGGCGTCGACTTCGGTGGGTTGCCAGATCAGGCCGGGCAGGCGGCTGGCATAGCCCACCACATGCTGACCGGTGCCGCTGGCAATTTCCAGTGCATGCCCCTGCGTTGGGGCCACCTGGGTCAGCAGATCTACCAAGGCTGGCATGTTGCGGGCGGCTGAGGGGGCAAATAGTTTGCCGCCCTCGGGCGTGGCGACCGAGGCCGTACCGGGAACCGAGCGGATGGGCATCAGTGAAACCTTGCCGGGGACAACTGCCGTATAATCTCAGGTTCTATTTCGGGTGTGCAACCGCCAACCAGGTCGGCCAGCAGACGCGACGCTGCTGGGGCGGTCTGGAACCCATAGCCGCCCTGCGCGGCACACCAGATGAACGAGGGCTGATCGGGGTCAGGCCCCAGTACCAGCGCCTTGTCAGGGGCAAAGCTGCGCAGCCCGGCCCAGTTGCTTTCGACCCGGGTCACCGGTTCGGTGACCATGTCTTCGTAGCGGGCCAGACCTTCGGCCAGCACCATGTCGTCGGTATAGGCGTCATGGGGGGCAACCGGGTCGGCATCAGCCGGAGAGACCAGCAGCTTGCCGGCATCCGGTTTGGCATACCAGGCCTCGCCGACCCCCATCACCATCGGCCAGCCGGTCACATCGTGGCCCCCTGGTGCCGGCAGGCGCGCCATGGAACGGCGCAGAGGGTTGATGCCGATCGGGGCCACATTGGCCAGGGCGGCGATCTGATCGACCCAGGCGCCAGCGGCGTTGACCAATTGCTTCGCCTCGTAGTCGGTGCCACCTGCGGTCACCTGCCAACCGTGGTCGGTTTTGGCGATGGACGAGACGGTGGCCTTGGTGATCACCTGACCGCCACCCGCCCGCACGACCTTGGCAAAGTCCTGGATCATGCGATCGGTATCAAGATCCTGAGCATCCTGGTGCAGGCCCGCCAGTGCGACGGTGTCCGGGTTCAGGATCGGCACCCGCGATATGGCCTCATCCATCGAGATCTGGTGCAGGTTCAATGTCGCCAGATCATCGGCAAATTCCTGCGCCTGATGAGATCCTGCGACCAGTAACAGCCCACGTGGTGTCAGATATCCGCCATTTGCATTGTGATGGTAATCCGCGCTGGCCCGGTTAAGGGCAACGGTTGATGTATTGCCGTAGTTTTCCTCAAACATTGCAGCTGAGCGACCCGATGCGTGATAGCCGAGCGCCTCTTCCATTTCCAAAACGGTGACGGTCCCGTGATCCGAAAGCCGTGCCGCCGCGCTGATACCAGCAATGCCGCCGCCGATAACGATGAAATCAGTCATGTAAATGGTCCTGTTGGTCAATCCTGTCAGCCGTTGTGACATTTGTGTTTGCTGTTTCAGGAACCATTGCACGGTGACCAAAGGTGGGAAAGCGGAAAGCGGACAATTCGCGCAGGGCGAATTACACCTTGGTTTTTGCATGGATCCAGTGCCAATATATTGCAAAGCAATAATTAGTTGATTTCAATTTTTGGAGGAAGAGCTGTGTCCACAGACATTACAGCCGCGACCCATGCTATGGCGACGGGGCATATACCCGGATATTTACCTGGCCCAGATGGCAGTGATCCCATGTTTACGGCAATGACGGTGATCACCATCCTGTTGGTGCTTGGCATTGGCTCGCTCTATTTCAAATTGCACGCCATTCCGGAACATATGGCGCATGCTGACAACCACGCGCAGATGCAGGTCATCGGCATTCTGGCATTGCTGGCCTTGTTTACCCATAACAATATATTCTGGGTGATCGCCCTGCTGGTTGCGGCCTTTCGGATGCCCGATTTTCTGTCGCCGCTTCAGTCGATTGCAGCCTCTCTGGCGTCTTTGAACAAGCGAGTACTGGCTGACGAGGCAGACATCGCAGCCCCCCCGGAACCAGATCCCGTTGCGCAGCAGCCGCAACCACAGGCTCAGCCGGAAGGAGAGGCGCATGTTTGAACTCTTATTCTGCTCGATGTTGACCGTTCTGCCCGATTTTCTGGTGCGCCGTTATGTGCAAGGCAAGCGGATTGGCCATGAGATCAATCTGTTCTCGGTCTGGTATGAGCTGCGCTGGGGGATCACCGCCTGTGCCATCCTGACGATCTCGCTGATCACCACGATCTTTTATTACCACCCGGCGACGACCAGCGTGGCGAATTATTTCCGGACGGTGACCATTCTGCCGGAAACCGGTGGCCGCGTGTCCGAGGTTATGGTTGCAAACAACCAAGCGGTCAAAGTGGGGGAGGTCTTGTTCCGACTGGATGATGCCAGTCAACGCACCGCAGTCGCGACCGCACAGGCCCGGATCAAAGAGGTCGAAGCCCTTCAAGCCGTGGCCGCCACAGATCTGGCCGCAGCCGAGGCAGGCATTCATCAGGTTGAAGCCTCGCTGAAGCAGGCAAACGATGATTTGGCGCGAAACCTCGAACTAAAGGAGCGCGGCTCTAGTGCTGTGCGCCAGACCGAGATCGACCGGCTGGAAAACCTGGTTGGTCAGCGCGAAGGTCAACTGGATGCCGCCAGGGCCAGTAAGGCAGCGGTTGAAACCAACATTGGTGTGCTGATCCCAGCACAACAGGCCAGTGCCAAAGCTGCGCTTGAGCAGGCCGAGGCCGAACTGGCCAAGACCATCGTTTACGCGGGGGTGTCGGGCATGGTTGAGCAATTTGCCTTGCAGCCGGGAGACTATGTGAACCCAATCCTGCGCCCTGCTGGATTGCTGATTCCGGATGAGTTTACCGAAAGGGATCGCTTTGCGGCTGGCTTTGGTCAGCTGACGGCCAATGTGATCAAGCCGGGCATGTATGCAGAAATGGGCTGCCTCAGCAAACCGTTCACCATCATTCCGATGGTTGTAGTGGGAATGCAAACTGTGATCCCGTCAGGTCAGATGCGGCCGACAGATGCGCTTCGTGACCCACAAGACACGGGACGTCCAGGTACGGTGACCGTCTTCCTGGAACCCGTTTATGAGGGGCAGGCTGCTGATATCTTGCCGGGCAGTACCTGTCTGGCCAACGCCTATACCAACAATCACGATATCCTCGATGATCCGGATTTAGGCACCGGCGAGTGGCTGTTCCTGCATATGGTCGACACAGTAGGAATTGTGCATGCGCTGTTGCTGCGCATTCAGATGCTGCTGCTACCGGTGCAACAACTGGTGTTCTCGGGGCACTAACGAAAGCAAATTGCGAGAGACAGGCCCCGGCACGCTGGGGCCTGTTTCCTTATATGCCAGGTTCAGCTGCGTAAATGTCAAAATCCAACGCGATATGACGCTCAGCAAGCATCATAATTGTCTCTGATTTAAGCCGGATACCTTCGTTGCCATTTTCCATGAACAGGCCACAAAAGAATTCAACTCGGCAGTCCTCGGATAAATGCGCCCATGCCTCTAGATCGTCAGTCAGGTCTGTCAACAGTTTGACAATCTGCCCGTCGAGATCGCCGGGGCATCGACGTTCGACTTTCTTCCTCCATATGCCAGTTTGGGCAATCCTTTGGCTTTCGCCAGACATTTGGATTACAGCACCCTTTCGCTGAGCATTATCCGGGTCCCCGGCCAGTAATCTTGTTACTTCATCGGGATCGAGCTCATCGCCGATAACACGTAAAGACGCAGCAGTTTCACAAATCGTTGCCATGCAGCTCTCATTTTTGCCTACTATTTTCACGAGACTGGTCTACAAAAAACAAAATTGCCAGCCGCAACAAATGAAAAAGGCCCGCCAAATTGACGGGCCTTTCCAAATTCAAACGTTCGGCAGCTTACTGCGGGATGTCGCCTTCGATGCCTTCGACAAAGAAGTTCATGCCAGCCAGGGTGCCGTCATCAGCGGTTTCACCGTCTGCCAACCATGCCGAGCCGTCCTGTTTGTTAATCGGGCCGGTAAAGGCGTGGTAGGAGCCATCCGCCAGCGAAGCCTTCATCGCCAGAGCCGCGTCTTTGACGTCAGCCGGAACCGCGTCAGAGATCTCGCCGATGCCAACCATGCCAGCGCCGATGCCGTCCCAGGTCATGGCGGATTCCCAAGAACCGTCCATCACAGCCTGTGTGCGAGCGATGTAATAAGGGGCCCAATCATCAATGATCGAGGAAACCCGTGGCGATGGACCATATTCGGACATATCCGAAGCCTGACCAAAGGTGATCACGTTGCCAGCAGTCTGTGCAGCGGCCTGCGGTGCAGTTGAGTCGGTGTGCTGCAGGATGACGTCTGCGCCCTGTTCGATCAGCACCTTGGCAGCGTCCGCTTCCTTAGCCGGATCAAACCACGTGAAGGCCCAGATGATTTTGAACTCAACGTCCGGGTTGACCTTTTTGGCGTGGATATAGGCCGAGTTGATGCCGCGAACCACTTCGGGGATCGGAAACGAGCCAATGTAGCCAACGATGTTGCTCTTGGTCATGTGGCCAGCGATGGTGCCCTGAACGGCGCGACCTTCATAGAAACGTGCCGAATAAGTCGATACGTTTGGTGCTGTCTTATAGCCAGTGGCGTGCTCGAACCGAACGTTGGGGAATTTCTTGGCAACGTTGATGGTCGGATCCATGTAGCCAAACGAAGTGGTAAAGATCAGGTCAGCACCTTCCAGCGCCATCTGAGTCATCACACGCTCGGCGTCGGGGCCTTCAGCAACGTTTTCAACATAGACGGTTTCAACCTTGTCACCATGTGCCTCTTCCACGGCCAGACGGCCCTGGTTGTGCTCATAGGTCCAGCCGCCGTCGCCGACGGGGCCAACAAAGACAAAGCCCACTTTGGTTTTGTCAGCAGCCATGGCACCAGCGGCCAGGCCCAAGGCCATTGCAGCGCTTGTCAGTAGAGTAGTCAGTTTCATAAAGGTTTCCCCCAGTTGGTTTTTGTTTGGCCCCTGAAACTCAGGGGCAGGTATAGGCGCACCCCGCAATTAGCGGGAGGCGTGGAAATTACGGCCCAAAGCAGCTGGCGCGCTGCTTTTGTCAGCGGAAAGAATGACAAGCACAATGATTGTAATCACATAGGGTGACATTGCCAGATATTCGACAGGAATGGCAACGCCCGCCGCCTGCAGATTAAGCTGCACAACTGTCACTCCGCCAAAAAGATAGGCACCCAGCAGCGCACGCCATGGCTTCCAACTGGCAAACACCACCAGCGCCAAGGCGATCCAGCCAACACCAGCTGTCATGCCCTCGGTCCATTGGGGCACCCGGATCAGGCTGATATAGGCCCCACCCAGGCCCGCGCAGGCCCCACCAAACATGATTGCCAAGACGCGGATACGGATCACTTTGTATCCCAGCGCATGGGCGGCGTCGTGGCTTTCGCCGACCGCCCGCAGGATCAGTCCCGCACGGGTGTACTTCAGCAGGGCCCAGACCGCAGCCACCAGGGCAATACCGATGTACAAAATCGGATCATGGCCAAACAGGATGGGTCCAACCACCGGCAGATCGCTGAGCACTGGAATGTCCAGCTTGCCCATCTGTGGCGGCTTAACCCCCACATAGCTTTGACCCAACAGCGCTGACAGACCCAGGCCGGTCAGTGTCAAGGCCAGTCCCGAGGCCACCTGGTTTGCCTTTGCCACCTGTGTCAGCAGGACAAACAGCAGCGAGAAGACTGCGCCTGATACTGCCGAGGCCACAAAGCCCAACCAGGGTGAGCCGCTTTCGACGGCAGTGGCAAAGCCAGCAACCGCGCCGATGATCATCATTCCTTCAACACCAAGGTTCAGAACACCGGATTTCTCCACCACCAACTCGCCGATTGCGGCCAGCAGGATCGGGGTCGCTGCCACCATCAGTGAGGCGATCAGCAGGATTGGGTTAATTGCGCTCAAGTCCATTTCACGCCACCTCCACTTTGCGCAGGGTCACGCGGAAATTTGTTAATAGGTCCAGCGCCAGCAGGAAGAACAGCAACATGCCCTGAAACACCTGGATTGCTGCCGAAGGCAGGCCGAGATTGGATTGCGCGATGTCACCACCGATGTAGGTCAGCGCCATCAACCCACCGGCCAGCAGAATGCCAACAGGGTGAAGCCGGCCCAGAAAGGCCACGATGATCGCGGTAAAGCCATAGCCAACGTTGAAATCGATGCTGATCTGGCCCGCTGGTCCGGCCACTTCGAACAACCCGGCCAACCCGGCCAATGCGCCGGACATACCCAGGCACAACAGGATCAGTCTGGATGGATTGACCCCGGCAAACTTAGCCGCACGTGGCGCTTCGCCGGTTAAGCGGATGTGGAAACCCAACATATGCCGGTTCAGCAGCACATAGGCAAAGATCACCGCGATCAGCGCCGTCACCACGCCCCAATGCATCCCAGAGCCCGCGATCAATTCGCCGTTAAAGGCACTGGGGTAGTCTTGCAGATTGCGCGATCCGGGAAAGCCAAATCCCTCGGGGTTTTTCAAAAACCGCAGCGAGGCCGAGGCCAGAAGTTGCTCGGCGATATAGACCAGCATCAGCGACACCAGAATCTCGTTGGTACCAAAGCGAACTTTCAGAAAGGCGGGGATCATTGCCCAGGCCCAACCGCCCAACGCGCCGGCAATCACCATCAGTGGGAAGATATACCAGGCTTCATAGGGATAGAACGCCAGTCCAACCGCGGCGCCAATAATGGCGCCCATGATATACTGCCCTTCGGCGCCAATGTTCCAGATCCCGGCTTTAAAGCCAAGGCTCAGACCAATGGCAATCAGCACCAGCGGCGCGCCTTTGACCAGCAGTTGCGGGCGATAGTAAAAGGCAAACTCACCAAACAGCGGTTCCCAGAAAATAGTGCGGATTGCCTCTATCGGATCCTTACCCAATGCGGCAAACAGTACCCCGCCAAAAACCATCGTGGCCAGTACCGCGACCAGCGGCGTCGCCAGCGACCAGGCCCGCGACGGCTGTGGCCGTTTCTCAAGCATGATCATAGTGTGACCCCTTGCTTCATTTTTTTAAAAATACTCTCGCCGAAGGCGAAAATGGGATGTGCCTGCTCAAACATGCGAAACCTCCATGCCGTGCGCTCCGCCCAGCATCAGACCAATTTCATCCACCGTCAGCCCGGCTGCAGCGCGTGGCGCGCTCAACCGGCCTTCGTTCAAGGCGGCAAAATTGTCAGAGATTTCCATCAACTCGTCCAGATCCTGGCTGATGCAGATCACCGCCGCGCCCTTGGCGGCCAGATCCAGCAGCGACTGACGGATGTCAGCCGCCGCAGAGGCATCCACACCCCAGGTCGGTTGGTTCACCACCAGCACATCCGGTTTTTGCAAGACCTCGCGGCCAATCACAAACTTTTGCAAATTGCCCCCAGACAGTGACCGCGCGGCGTTTTCCGGTCCCGGTGTGCGCACATCAAAAGCCTTGATCACGGTCTCGGCGAACTCTTTGGCAGCACCCCAGTTCAGGAACCCTTTGTTTTCCAACTCCTGACGCACGGCGCCGGTCAACATGGCGTTCTCAGTAAGGCTCATGTCTGGGACTGCGGCATGGCCCAGACGTTCCTCTGGTGCAGCCAGAACGCCCAAGCGACGGCGCTCTACCGGCCCGAAATGGCCAATTTCTGCGCCGTGCAGCTTAACCGCATCGGCTTGCGTCGTGGTTTCGCCTGACAAAACATTCAGCAGCTCATCTTGACCGTTACCAGCCACCCCGCCAATGCCCAGCACCTCACCTTTGCGCACCGTCAGGTTGACCTGCTTCAAGGCCGTGCCAAAGGCCGAAGGGGCCGGCACAGACAGATCCGAGATATTCAGCGCCACCTCGCCAAACTCATTGCCGACCCGTTCCGGCGTATGCAGGGTAGAGCCAACCATCAACTCGGCCATCTCGCGGGCCGATGTATCGGCAGGTGTGCATTCGCCAACATTTTTACCCAGTCGCAGGATGGTGGCATGATCACATAAGGTGCGGATCTCTTCCAGCTTGTGACTGATATACAGGATCGAGGTGCCTTCCGAGCGCAGTTTCTGCAGCGTCTGGAACAGGATATCCACCTCTTGCGGCGTCAGAACCGAGGTTGGCTCGTCCATGATCAACAGTTTTGGATCCTGCAGCAGGCAGCGGATGATCTCGACCCGCTGGCGTTCGCCAGCCGACAGGTTGCCAACTGTACGATAGGGATCAAGTGGCAGACCATAGGCCTCTGAGACGTCGCGAATACGCGAGGCCAGATCCTTCATCGCCGGTGGGTTTTCCATGCCCAGGGCGATGTTCTCAGCCACATTCAGCGCGTCAAACAGCGAAAAATGCTGGAACACCATGGCGATGCCGTCGCCGCGCGCAGCGCGCGGTTCCGGTGGCGCATAAGGGACGCCGCGCAGCAGCATCTGTCCGCTGTCCGGTTTCACCAATCCATAGATCATTTTGACCAGCGTCGATTTACCGGCGCCGTTCTCCCCCAACAGGGCGTGGACTTCTCCCTCGCCAATGTCGAACGAGACGGTGTCATTGGCCACGACTCCGGGATAGGCTTTGGTCAGCCCTTGCAGGCTCAGCAATGGAACACTCACGCGCGATGATCCTTTTTCAATTCATTTGAGATGTCACGCCGCAGCAGATATGCCGCAACGCCGACCGCAATCATCTGCGGGTGTTTGCCCAGGGCGGGATCGCCGATTGGGCAGGTGATCCGGCTGATTTGTGCCGGGCTATGTCCCAATGCAGCCAAACGCGACCGAAACCGGGCCCATTTGGTCGCCGAGCCGATCAACCCGGCAAAGCTAAACCCATGGCTCAGCAGGCTGTGACACAGTGCCAGATCCAGAGCATGGGAATAGGTCAGCACCAGATGGTGGGCATTGGCTGGCGCATGCGGCACCAGCAAGGCCGGATCAGCTGCCGGAACCGGTGTCACGCCCTCGGCAATGTGATCGGGAAACCGCTCGGGTGCAGTATCGACCCAGGTGATCGCCAGATCAGGCAGCGGCGACAACACATCAACCAAGGCACGCCCCACATGACCTGCGCCCCAGATCCACAGGGGCACCTGGGCCTGGTGAACCGGCTCAATCATCCAACCTGCGATCAGTTGCGAACCCGGCTGCACGCCCTGGCCCCGTGCTGTCGCCAGCACCCGCTTGACCTCCATCGGAGTAAGCGCGTCGGGACCCGATGACACCGGACGCGCGATTGTCTCGCTGTCCAATGTTGCCAGTCGGGCCGTGTCATAGACCTCGCTCAACAGCTTTACCGCGCCACCACAGCACTGGCCCAGATCAGGGCCAAGCGCATGATGACTTAGGACAGAGTCTTGGACTTGCTTGCGCGCTGCATTGGCGGCTTCAAATTCCAGCGTGCCGCCACCGATGGTGCCGGACTGACCGTCTGACCACACCAGCATCGCCGCCCCAACCTCACGCGGAGACGAGCCGCGGATCTCGGCTATGACAACACGGGTCACCCGACCATGCGTCGCTATGGCCGTTGTCAGACCTTCCAGATTAAACCCCATCCCGGACCCTCCGGATCGCCGACCACAGCTGTTCTGCAGTGGCTGGCGCATCCAGCGCCGGATAGGTATCGCCAAATTCAGATACCGCATGGCTCAGCGCCAAATATGCTGAAATGCCAAGGTTGAATGGCGGCTCACCGACGGCTTTAGAGCGATAAATACTGTCCTCGCGGTTCTGGCCGTCCCAGAGATCAACGTTGAACACATCCGGACGATCCGAACAGGCCGGGATCTTGTAGGTCGAGGGCGCATGGGTTTTCAGATGGCCCTTACCGTCCCAAACCAGCTCTTCCGTGGTCAGCCAGCCGGCCCCCTGCACATAGGCGCCCTCAACCTGACCAATATCCAGATCAGGGTTCAGCGAGGACCCGGCATCATGCAGAATGTCGCAGCGCAAAATCCGGTTTTCACCACTCAGACGGTCCACCACCACTTCGGTCAGCGCGGCGCCATAGGCAAAGTAAAAGAATGGCCGACCCTGACCTTTGATCCGGTCCCATTCCACTTTAGGTGTTTTGTAGAACCCGGTCGCCGACAGGCTGATGCGGCCCTGATAACACTGCGCGGCGGCCTCCTCAAACGTCAGCACCTCCTCGCCAACATGGATTTTGCCATCTTCAAACCGCACCGATGCGGCGTCACACTGGTGACGCTGCGCCAGAAACATGGCCATGCGCTCGCGCAGAGTATCACAGGCGGCCTTCACAGCCATACCATTCATATCCGCCCCGGATGAGGCCGCCGTTGCCGAGGTATTGGGCACTTTGGCGGTATCGGTGGCGGTGATCTTCACCAGATCCATGCCAACTCCAAACCGTGAGGCCGCCACCTGCGCCACTTTTTGGAACAACCCTTGTCCCATCTCGGTGCCGCCATGATTCAAGTGGATCGATCCATCCTGATAGACATGCACCAGCGCCCCGGCTTGGTTCAGATGCGTCAGCGTAAAGGATATGCCAAACTTGACCGGCGAAAACCCAATGCCACGCTTCAGACGGTCTTGCCCTTTGTTCCACGCCGCAATCTCAGCCCTGCGCGCCACATAATCAGAACTCTCCAGCAACTGGTCCGTCATCCCATGCAGTTCAAAATCAGTGACCTCCATGCCGTAAGGCGTGGTGTTGTCCTTCATCTTTTCCGAAATACTCCGGGGGGTTTGGGGGGCAGCGCCCCCCTGTTCCCGTTCCGCCGGCGCATCATAATAATTCACCCGCCGCACGTCGACCGGATCCAGCCCCAGATCATGGGCAATATGATCCATCACCCGCTCAATCCCGACGATGCCCTGAGGCCCCCCAAAGCCACGATAGGCTGTGGCACTTTGGGTGTTGGTCTTAAGGCGATGGCTCTCAATGCGGATCGCCGGAATAGCATATGCATTGTCCGCATGCAGCATGGCGCGATCGGCCACTGGCAGCGACAGGTCCTGGGCCCAGCCACAGCGCACCAGATGGGTGAACTCGACCCCGTGCAAAGACCCGTCCTCACCAAAGCCGGCGCGATAAGAAATGCGGAAATCATGCCGCTTGCCAGTGATCACCATGTCGTCGTCGCGATCATAGCGCATCTTGCAGGGCTTGCCGGTGGCGCGGGCCGCAATTGCACAAGACACCGCCAGTGCGTTGCCTTGACTTTCCTTGCCGCCAAATCCACCCCCCATGCGACGGATCTCGACCCGCACGGCGTGCATCGGCATGCCAATGGCTTCAGCCACCTTGTGCTGGATCTCGGTCGGATGCTGGGTTGAGCTGGTCACCAGCATATCGCCAGCTTCCTGCGGTAGTGCCAAGGCAGCCTGACCTTCCAGGTAGAAATGCTCTTGTCCGCCCAGTTCCATCACCCCTTCGACGGTATGCGCCGCCGCTGAGATGGCAGCACTGGCATCTCCCTTGTGGTAAATCCGCGGGCCATCCTCGAAACGACTATCGGCCTGCATGGCCTGATCTACTGTCAGAATCGGGGTCTCTTCGGCGTAGTCAATAGTCCCTTTGCGCGCCGCGACGCGGGCCGCGCGATGGCTGGTCGCCACCACCAGAAACAGCGGTTGCCCGACATAATGCACGGTGCCGTCTGACAGCAGCGGCTCATCGTGGATCGAGGGCGAGACGTCATTGGTAAAGGGCAGGTCCTGCGCCACCATCACCTGTACGACACCAGCACTGGCCCGCACTGCGTCCAGATCCATCGAGGTGATCCGCCCCTTGGCAATGGTCGATGTCCCAAAGGCCAGGTGCAGGCAGCCTGCGGGCATTGGGATGTCGTCCACATAGCGGGCCGAGCCGGTCACATGCAGCCTGGCCGCATCGTGGGGCAGGGGCTTGGCAACGGGGCCGGTGTTGGTTTGCGACAATTGACTCATAGCGCCACCTCCAACACCGAAACCGTCTCGCCGTTCAGCTCGGCATAATAACGCGCCAGCAGGTTGCGGGCACTTTCCAGCCGGTACAGGGCTGAGGCCCGCATGTCGCTCATTGGGGTGAAGTCCTTGTCAAACGCGGCCCCGGCTGCGGTGATGGTATCCGGGGTCCAGGGCTGGCCCATCAGCGCGGCCTCAAGATGCGAGGCGCGTTTCGGAGTGGCAGCCATGCCGCCAAAGGCAATGCGGGCCTCGGTGACAATGCCATCTACGGTGGTCACGTTGAAGGCGCCCAACACGGCTGAAATATCCTGATCAAACCGCTTGGACAGCTTGTAAACGCGTAGAGTGTCGGGTTGACGGGCAAAACTCACCGCCTCGACAAACTCGCCGGGTTGGCGATCCTGCTTGCCATAATCAACAAAGAAATCTTCCAGCGGCAGTGACCGTCGGGTGTCTCCCTTGCGCAGATGCAAGGTTGCACCCAGCGCGATCAGCGCGGGCGGGTTGTCCCCGATGGGTGATCCATTGGCGATATTGCCACCCACGGTGGCGGCCGCACGGACCTGCTGACTGGCATAACGGCGGATCATTTCACCATAGGACGGATGCAGCGGCGCAATCGCGTCGCGCATGGCGTTCATATCGACCATGGCGCCCAGTCGAACCTCGTTATCGGTGATATCGATCTGCTTCAGGTCGGCGCATCCCTCAAGAAAGATGACATCGCCCAGATCCCGCAGGCCCTTAGTCACCCAGAGCGCCACATCCGTGGCCCCAGCCACCAGAACCGCATCAGGGTTTTGCGCATAGACCGCGGCCAGCTCATCACTTGAGCGGGGGGCAAAGGGTGTGGGGTTCTGCGCCGCAGGCGCGGGTTCACGCACCACTGTTTCTTTAGTGATCCAGACAGGAACCGGTTGTTCCTCTACCGCCTCGGCGGCACGGATGATGGGCGCATAGCCGGTGCAGCGGCACAGGTTACCAGCCATCTGAACGTCGTGATCCGTGGCCCCATTCGTGTGTGCGGTGACCATCGACATCACAAAGCCGGGCGTGCAAAATCCGCATTGCGATCCGTGATGGGTGATCATCGCCTGTTGCACTGGGTGCAAGGTGCCGTCTGGCCCACTGACACCTTCAACCGTGTGAATGACCTTGCCGTTTAGCTGCGGCAGGAACAACAGGCAGGCATTCAAAGCCTTAGAGCCACGATCATCAGTCACCATCACCGAACAAGCACCGCAATCGCCTTCGTTGCAGCCTTCTTTGGTACCGGTCAAAAACCGGTCATCGCGCAGCCAGTCCAGCAGTGTTGCCGTTGGCGAAACGCCCGAAAGCGTGACCTCTTCACCGTTTAGATGAAAGGTGATTTCCATTGTTGAAACCCATCGCGTTACTGTTTTTGCCGATACTGCCCTTCTCCGATGCGACGTAGAAGAAGTGGCGGGCATTGTCGCTTGCTGTCCTTAGCCTAGAAAGCGGATCCTTGGTCTGGCAAGGAAAACTCATTCTGCACTGCAGTATTTCTAAGTGAATTGATGTGTTGAAAAGTCCAGTTTTCCGGGTGTTCTCTTTGAACTTCAGTGCCTTGACATGATTCCTGTAGTTAACAGCTCTATAACACTTTCAAGAAAAACGGAATAATGAAGAGCGATATTCTGTCGAAAGAGTGGTCTGCTCGCCCAGATAATCAGCTTTCACACCGCCGCTGCAATGGGCTAGTTTGCCAATATGACCCAATCTCCCCGATTCATTCACCTGCGCACCCACACTGAATATTCCCTTCTGGAGGGTGCACTGCGGCTGAAAAAGCTGCCGGATCTCTGCAAGGCTGCAGAGATGCCGGCCATTGCAGTTACCGATACCAATAACATGTTCTCGGCACTGGAGTTTTCCGTCACGCTGTCTGGCGCCGGCGTCCAGCCCATCTTGGGTTGCCAGGTGGATATGACCTATCAGCAGGCCGCCCCGGGCGAAAAGCCAAGGACCCCAGCCTCATTGGTGCTGCTGGCGCAGTCCGAAGTTGGGTATGAAAACCTGATGAAGCTGAACTCTTGTCTGTACCTGGACAAGGGGCACCAGTTGCCGCAGGTGACAATTGACGAGCTGGAACAATACTCTGCCGGCTTGATCTGTCTGACCGGTGGTCCCAATGGCCCGATTGGTCTGTTGCTACAGCAGGGTCAACTCCCGGCTGCGCAAGAGATGATGCAACGGCTCAAATCGATTTTCCCCGACCGGCTGTATGTTGAATTGCAACGTCACCCGGGGGAAGGCGGTCAGCCCGAGGCTGAAAAGACCACCGAACGCGGCCATATCGAAATGGCCTATGCGATGGATCTGCCCCTTGTCGCGACCAATGACGTCTATTTCCCCAAAACCGAAATGTACGAGGCGCATGATGCGCTGATCTGTATTTCAGAGGGCGCTTATGTCGATCAGGCCGAAGGCCGCCGCCGCCTGACTGCGCAGCATTACTTCAAAAGCCAGCAGGAAATGGTAACCCTGTTTGCTGACCTGCCCGAAGCCATTGAGAATACGGTTGAGATCGCCAAGCGCTGCGCCTTTATGGCTTATCGGCGCGATCCAATCCTGCCCAAGTTCGCCGATGACGAGGTTGCCGAGCTGCGCCGTCAGGCCAACGAGGGCTTGCAGGCCCGGCTGGCGGTGATCCCCCATGCGGTGACTGTTGAAGAGTACCAGAAACGGCTGGATTTTGAGCTCGACATTATCGAGGGCATGGGTTTCCCCGGATATTTCCTGATTGTTGCCGACTTCATCCACTGGGGTAAGGAACAGGGCATTCCGGTTGGGCCGGGGCGGGGGTCGGGTGCGGGGTCACTGGTGGCCTATGCGCTGACGGTGACCGACTTGGATCCGCTGCGCTATTCGTTGCTGTTTGAGCGTTTCCTGAACCCGGAACGGGTGTCGATGCCCGACTTCGATATCGATTTTTGCATGGACCGCCGCGAAGAGGTGATCCGCTATGTGCAGCAGAAATATGGCCGTGACCGGGTGGGCCAGATCATCACCTTTGGTGCGCTGTTGTCCAAGGCGGCGGTGCGCGACATTGGCCGGGTGCTGCAGATGCCATACGGGCAGGTGGACCGTCTGTCCAAGCTGATCCCTGTTGAGGGCGTCAAGCCGATGTCGATTGCCGACAGCCTGAAGGAAGAACCTCGCCTGCGCGAAGAGGCCCGCAACGAAGAGGTTGTGGATCGGTTGTTGACCTATGGCCAGCAGGTCGAAGGGTTGCTGCGCAATGCCTCGACCCACGCGGCGGGGGTGGTGATTGGAGACCGGCCCATTGACGAGCTGGTACCGCTGTATCAGGACCCGCGCTCTGACATGCCGGCAACCCAGTTCAACATGAAATGGGTGGAACAGGCCGGTCTGGTCAAGTTTGACTTTCTGGGTCTGAAAACACTGACCGTGATTCAAAGTGCGGTGGACCTGATCAAGGGCGAGGGGCGCGATCTGCATATCGCAGCGGACGGCACTCAGCTGTATGATCCACCGACAGGCGCAGTGAACGAGATCAACGCCATCCCACTGGACGATATTCCCACCTATAAACTCTATGCAGCCGCCAAAACGGTGGCCGTGTTCCAGGTGGAATCCAGCGGCATGATGGATGCGCTGAAGCGGATGAAGCCCAACTGCATCGAGGACATCGTGGCGCTGGTGGCGCTGTATCGTCCCGGCCCGATGGAGAACATTCCGACCTATTGTGAGGTCAAGAACGGGCTCAAGGAAATTGAATCCGTGCACCCGTTGATCGACCATCTGCTGGCCGAAACTCAGGGCATCATCATCTACCAGGAACAGGTGATGCAGATTGCTCAGGTGATGGCGGGTTATAGCCTGGGCGGCGCGGATCTGCTGCGCCGGGCGATGGGTAAGAAGATCAAAGAGGCGATGGACGCCGAGCGGCCTAAATTTGAAAAAGGTGCTGCCGAAAATGGCGTGCCGCCGAAAAAGGCCTCGGAAGTTTTCGACCTTTTGGAAAAATTCGCCAACTACGGCTTCAACAAAAGCCACGCGGCGGCTTATGCGGTGGTATCCTACCAAACTGGCTGGCTAAAGGCGAACCACCCGGTAGAATTCATGGGCGGGGTGATGAATTGCGATATCCACCTCACTGATAAGCTGGCGGTCTACTTTGAAGAGGTCAGAAAGGGGCTGGGCCTACCCTATGTGCCGCCCTGCGTGAACCGCTCTGATGCGATGTTCAACGTGGTCAACGGCGAGCTGGTCTATGCGCTGGGCGCGTTGAAAAACGTCGGCGTCGAGGCGATGAAGCTGGTGACGGCGGCCCGTCGCGCGGATGGTGGTGACCGGCCCTTTGTGAACCTGTTTGATTTTGCCCGCCGGGTGGATTTGAAAAAGGTTGGCAAACGGCCGCTTGAAATGCTGGCGCGGGCTGGCGGGTTTGATCAGTTAGATCCAAACCGCCGCCGGGTGTTTGACAGTCTGGAGCCCTTGGTCGGCTACTCGTCTGCGATCCATGAACAGAAGAATTCCAATCAGGTGTCGCTATTTGGCGATGCCGGCGAGGATCTGCCAGAACCCCGTCTGTCCGGCACCCCGGACTGGTTGCCCGCTGAACGGTTGAGCGAGGAATTCAAGGCGATTGGCTTTTACCTGTCTGGTCACCCGCTGGACGACTATATGCCCGCGCTGAAACGCAAAGGCGCGATGACCCTGGACGAGGTGATGGAGAAAGCCCGGCGTGGTCCGTTTCTGGCCAAGATGGCAGGTGTTGTGGCCGGTCGGCAGGAACGTAAATCGGCGCGCGGCAACCGGTTTGCCTTTGCCCAACTGTCGGACACCACCGGCGGCTTTGAGGTGACGCTGTTTTCCGAAGCGCTAGAGAAAAGCCGCGAACATCTGGAGACCGGCGCCAAGGTGGTGCTGACGGCCGAGGCCACGATGGAAAGCGACCAGCTGAAGCTACTGGCGCGGTCTGTTGGTCCAATTGACGCCGCCGTGGCCGATGCGGGCAACAGCAGCCTGAGGGTTTACATCACCGAGGCGGCAGCGGTGTCGACTGTGGCCACAGTGCTGGAAGAAGCCCGCGCCGCCGCCAAAAACGCCAGCCGTGGCGAGGTGCTGATGTATCTGCAGGACCCGACATTACCGGGCGATGTTGAGCTGGATCTGGGCCAGTATTTCCCCATCAACCCGCAGATCAAGGGCGCGATTAAGTCACTTGATGGCGTGCTGGACGTTGAGGAGATTTAAGGGCGGCTGGTAGACGTTGTTTTTCAGGGCGCGCTTCCCAGCCATTTTCCTACAAGGCCTTCGATGCTTTTCGCGTCCCGGCAATGCCATTTTTCAAGGTGTTCAGTGTTTTGAAATACGTCGGAGAAGTATGATTGAAACTTTGATTTGTTCTTGAGGCTGCGTATTGCAAATCTATATTGCTGTATCGGCCAGTCGTCGTTTCCAGGTGGGAGTTCTGGGCGCGTTTTGCCTATAGATCTCCAGGGTCTGATCGTTAGCCGCCATGCCCGAACAACCTCAGATGGGTCCAACCAAACCAAACTGTCAGCTCTTGCAATCGCTTGTGGTAACATGCTCGGGCCGCCTTCTAATATCCAAGCGTCCCCTTTGAGCTTATCATCCAATGACGAAATGATTTCAGGACGAGGCCGCTGTTGCCAGTCTGTTTTGAGTTTAAGTGAGTCGAAGGAAACAATCGGAATTTCGGGGCGAATAATTGCCAGTCTTGCGGCAAGGTGGCTTTTACCCACACCATTCGCTCCTGTGATAATAAGTCTTTGCACGACTAACCTTCTGATTGATCTGGCAATATGACTGCGTGCTATAGTGGTGCGTGTCAATCATAGAATAAGCCGGGTCCTAGTCACCTATGGAGCAACCCCAATATGTGTTAAGGGCCGCGGCTGACCTTGGGGAGGTGCAAAGCGCCTTCCCGCGGGGAAGGTCAGGCGCGACCCGGCGGTGCCGGGCGGAGACTTAATAAGGAAGATATGTGCGAAAATTTTTGGCGACGCTAAGTTTGTTTATACTTCAGTCTTGGCTGTCCACAGCTTACATCATGAAACAGCTGGAGTATCTTACAGCTGATCCCGAGCGTTGCGATCCTGAATGGGAGGCGCTTTGCATCC
This sequence comes from Parasedimentitalea marina, assembly GCF_004006175.1. Taxonomy (GTDB): domain Bacteria; phylum Pseudomonadota; class Alphaproteobacteria; order Rhodobacterales; family Rhodobacteraceae; genus Parasedimentitalea; species Parasedimentitalea marina. The sequence continues at coordinate 3,540,994 of NZ_CP033219.1, read as the reverse complement.
ACCCAGGTCCAGCGCTGCGCTCTGTTTCGTCGCGGCCTGCAAGATCAATAATGCGGCGGGCGTTCGTTGCCAAAGGTGGCGCTGCCGCCGGTGTCCTGATCACGGGTGGCCTCGCGTTGCATCAGCATCTGCACCCGGCGGGTCAGAGTGGCGATCTCGGCCTGTTGGCGGGCCACGACGTCGCTTAGATCCTCGACTGTGCGGGTCAGGTGGGCGATTTGTTCTTCGAGGTTCTGCATGGGGCTCTCCTGCCGGTGTTGAGGGTGTCATAGGACCTAGAAGTGGCTTGGTCCATGGGGCTACAGGGTAGATTGCCGGTTTTTGGCAAACCGGCATGCCTCCGGCGGGGATATTTTTAGCCAGATGAAGCGCGGACCGGGGTAATGACAGTGAGGCGATGCCCCCTATTGCTTGCTCCTGTTACTTGCATCGGATAGATCCCGCGCGACAACATTCCCAAAGGGACCATGACCGATGGCCAAGCTAAAGAAAGCTCCCCGCCCCAAGGCACAGACGCCTAAGGGCTTTCGCGACTATTTTGGAGCTGAGGTAACTCAACGCACCGAAATGCTGCAGGCGATTGCCGGGGTCTACCATCGGTATGGATTTGAAGCGCTGGAAAGCGCTGCCGTGGAAACGGTTGAGGCCCTGGGCAAGTTTTTGCCGGATGTGGACCGCCCCAACGAGGGCGTGTTTGCCTGGCAGGAGTTTGACGAGAAAGATAATGGCGACTGGATGGCGCTGCGCTATGATCTGACAGCGCCGCTGGCGCGGGTTTATGCACAGCACCGTAATGATCTGCCGACACCCTATCGCCGCTTTGCGATGGGCCCCGTCTGGCGCAACGAAAAGCCAGGGCCAGGGCGGTACCGTCAGTTTTATCAGTGTGATGCGGATACGGTTGGAACCGCGTCTATGGCGGCGGACGCCGAGATCTGCGCGATGCTGTCTGACACGCTGGAGGCCGTCGGCATTGCCCGCGGTGACTATCTGGTGCGGGTCAACAACCGCAAGGTTTTGAACGGGGTACTGGAGGCCATGGGGCTGGCCGAGGGCGACGGGGCGCGTGACAATGTGCTGCGCACCATCGACAAGTTCGACAAGGTTGGCGAGGCTGGAGTGCGGCAACTGCTGACCAAGGGGCGGTTGGATGCCTCTGGTGCTTATATCGACGGCGTTGGTCTGTCAGAGGAGCAGGCCGAACCGGTGATCGCTTTCCTGACCTCTAAGGCGGCGGATGCGGCTGGAACTCTGGCTAACCTGCGGGCTGCCGTGGGGGACAGCAAGGTTGGCGCTGAAGGTATTGCCGAGTTGGAACAGATCGGCGCTTTGCTGGCGGCTGGTGGCTATGGTCCGGACCGGATTGAGATTGACCCCTCGGTGGTGCGTGGTCTGGGCTATTACACCGGCCCGGTTTACGAGGCAGAACTGACCTTTGAGATCCTGGATGAGAAGGGCCGCAAGCGGCAATTCGGATCTGTTGCGGGTGGCGGTCGCTATGATGATCTGGTTAAGCGGTTCACCGGGCAGGAAGTGCCCGCGACGGGCGTCTCGATTGGTGTGGATCGCCTGCTGGCGGCGCTGCGCGAAAAGGGACGGATCGCGGCGGATCCCAAGGGGCCGGTCGTGGTGACCGTGATGGATAAGGCACGGATGGCGGATTATCAGGCCATGGTGGCCGAGCTGCGCAATGCAGGTATTCGGGCCGAGGTTTATCTGGGCAACCCTAAGAACTTTGGCAACCAGCTGAAATATGCGGACAAGCGGAACTCACCGGTGGCCGTGATCGAAGGTGGTGACGAAAAGGACAAGGGTGTGGTGCAGCTCAAAGACCTGATCCTAGGCGCCAAGATTGCTGAAAACGCCACGCTGGAGGAATGGAAAACCCGTCCCAGCCAGTTTGAGGTGCCGCGCGATCAGCTGGTCGCACGGGTGCGTGAAATTCTCGACGGGCAGGACTGATACAAATGCTAGATCGTTCTGATATCCGCCTGCGTGCTGCGCAGTTGCGGAGCAATTTCGAAGAGGCAGGTGCGCTGGTGGTGGATCCACCATTGCTGCAGCCTGCCGGCCTATTGCTGGACCTTTACGGCGAGGACATTCGGGCGCGTGCCTATGTGACCTCGGATGGCTTGCGCGGCGAGCAGATGCTGCGCCCGGATTTTACCGTGCCCGTGGTGCAGATGCATATGCGTGAGGGGGCTGACCCCGCACGCTATACCTATGCAGGCGAGGTGTTTCGGCGTCAGGAGCATGATCCTGATCGCGCCAATGAATACGTCCAGGTCGGCTACGAGATCTTTGATCGCGACAATTCCGCAGCGGCGGACGCCGAGGTGTTTGCATTGATGGCCAAGAGCGTCGCCGGGCTGGGGCTGCGTGCCGCAACCGGTGATATCGGCATTCTGATGGCAGCAGTTCAGGGTCTGAATACGACGGCGCGCCGCAAGGTGGCCCTGATGCGTCACATCTGGCGGCCACGGCGGTTCCGGGCATTGCTGGACCGTTATGCGCACCGGGTGCCGGTGCCGCAGTCGCGTCAGGCACTGCTGTCGACGGACGGTGTGCTGACCGGAACAGATGCCGAAATCGGCAAACGCAGCCGTGCTGAAATCGACGACCGCATCCAGGCGCTGCGCGAGGATGCCGCCGCCCCACCGATTGCCGAGAATGAGTTGCTGGCACTGGAGGCCTTGATGGCGGTGCGCGAAACCGTTCCCTATGCGTTGGAACAGCTGCGTGATATTGCGGTTGACCTGCCGCCGATCACACCTGCGTTGGATCGTCTCGAAGCGCGCTCTGCCGCATTGGCGGCGCGTGGCGTTGATGTCGAACATCTTGACTTTGAGGTCTCGTATGGACGCACGTCGATGGAATACTACGACGGGTTTGTCTTTGGCTTTTACGCGGAAACGCGCCCGGACCTGCCGCCCATTGCCAGTGGTGGGCGCTATGATGCGCTGACCCGTCGATTGGGGCAGGGGGCTGAAATCCCCGCCGTTGGCGCCGTGTTGCGCCCGGATCTGATGTTGTTGTTAGAGGAGGCACAGTCATGAGCCTCAAACTGGGAGTGCCGTCCAAGGGGCGGTTGATGGAGAAGACCTTTAACTGGTTTGATAAGCGCGGCGTGACCTTGTCGCGGACCGGGTCGGACCGGGAATATGCCGGTCGGGTCGAAGGTGTGGACGGTGTAGAACTGGTGCTGCTCTCGGCGGGCGAGATCCCGCGTGAACTGGCTGCGGGCCGTATTCATCTGGGCGTCACCGGGACCGATCTGGTGCACGAGAAACTGCCGCGTTGGGAACAGCAGGTCGAGCAGATCGAGCCGATGGGCTTTGGTCAGGCCGATTTGGTTCTGGCAGTGCCACAGTCCTGGATCGATGTGGATACCCTGGATGATCTGGATGCGGTGGCCGCAGCCTTTCGCCGACAACACGGGCACCGGTTGCGGATCGCCACCAAATACCACCGGCTGGTGCGTGAATTCCTGACGGATGGCGGCGTGGCTGACTATCAGCTGGTCGACAGTCAGGGCGCGACCGAAGGCACGGTCAAGAACGAGACCGCGGAAATGGTGGCGGATATCACCTCGACCGGGGATACCCTGCGTGCCAATCACCTGAAAATCATGAGCGATGGACCGGTGCTGAAATCACAGGCAACCCTGTGGCGAAGCCGTACGGCCAGTATGTCGGCCGAGGAAAAGGTATCCCTGAAGCAGATGCTGGCCTTATTGCGCGGCGAAGCCTAGGCGCATCACCAATACGAAAGGTACCGGAGGCTTTAAACTTCCGGTACCTGCACAGGTCAGATCACACCGATTTCTGCCAGCGCCTGATTTAATTCCGGGGGTAGTGTGTCGTCACTGGTCTGCCCCTCACGTAAGTCAGGTGGGCTGTCTTCGGGCTTTAGATAGCGCCAGCCCTGAAACGGGCGACGCAGCGCGTTCTGGGTGCGGTGGACCTCGGGGTCCAGCACAAATGCGCAGCGGCGAATTCCGTCTTCTCCGATAACTTCGTCAAAGCGCAGGATGCGTTGGCGGCACTGAACGGCCCCCTTGATCACCCAATAGATTGAGCCACCGGCGATAATTTCCGCCTCGCGTTTTGGCCACATACGGGTAACATGACGCGCCAAACCATCAGATGATTGTGCACGGCGCATCTCTTGCCAGTCCATCAGAGTTTCGACGTTTTCCGAACCAACGGAAAGTTTGATCAAGTTTGTAAAGTTATCCACCAGTCGTCCACAGAGTCGTCCATAGGGTCAGCATATTGTAGTCGTTATCTGGGCAGTAACAAGGTATTGTGGTACACTGTCCAAAAAATCGTGGCGCACCGGACGATTCCAAGTTGAGATCTACGCCTCGTATGTTGTACCAGATCGCTACTCTAGCCAAAAGGGATTCGCTACATGAGCCGCTTTGCTGCCCCCATCGCCGCACAGATCTGGGATATGAAATATCGCTTCAAGGAGGCCGATGGCACGCCCATTGATGCCACCGTCGAAGACAGCTGGCGCCGTATCGCCCGCGATCTGGCCAAGGTGGAGAAAGACCCAGCGGCTTGGGAGGACAAGTTCTACGCAGCCCTCGAAGATTTCAAATACCTTCCGGCCGGCCGGATCACCGCAGGGGCGGGGACCGCACGTCAGGTGACGCTGTTCAATTGTTTTGTGATGGGTACCATCCCTGACAGCATGTCCGGTATTTTCGACATGCTGAAAGAGGCCGCACTGACCATGCAGCAGGGCGGTGGCATTGGCTATGATTTCTCATCCGTGCGGCCACGTGGCGCGGATGTCAAAGGTGTGGCGGCAGATGCCTCGGGGCCGCTGTCGTTCATGGATGTCTGGGATTCGATGTGCCGCACCATCATGTCAGCCGGATCGCGTCGCGGCGCGATGATGGCCACCATGCGCTGCGATCATCCCGATATCGAGCAATTTATCACTGCGAAATCCGACGCAGCCCGCCTGCGCATGTTCAACATGTCGGTGCTGATCACGGATGATTTCATGGACGCGGTCAAGGCCGACGGTTCGTGGGAGCTGGTGTTTGACGGCCGGATTTATCACACGATACAGGCGCGTGATCTGTGGAACAAGATCATGCAGGCCACCTATGATTTTGCCGAACCGGGGGTGATTTTCATCGACCGGATCAACAAGGCCAACAACCTGAACTATATCGAGAACATCTCGGCCACCAACCCCTGCGGTGAACAACCCCTGCCACCCTATGGCGCCTGTTTGCTGGGGTCGATCAACATGGCTCGTCTGGTCACTAAGCCGTTTGAGGCTGGCGCTGAGATGGACGTGTCAGTGATGACTGAACTGGTCGCCACCGCCGTGCGGATGATGGACAATGTGGTGGATGCCTCAAACTTTCCACTGCCCGAACAGCGTGCCGAGGCGCAGGCCAAGCGCCGCATCGGGTTGGGGGTTACAGGTCTGGCTGATGCCTTGCTGATGATGGGTCTGCGCTATGGGTCTGACCAAGCGGCGCGTCAAACCGAAGCCTGGCTGAAAGCGATCGCCCGCGCCGCCTATCTGGCGTCGGTGGATTTGGCCAAGGAAAAAGGCGCGTTCCCGCTGTTTGAAGCTGAGCCTTACCTGGCATCCGGTACCATGATGACAATGGACGAAGATGTGCGCGAGGCCGTGCGCACCCACGGTATCCGCAACGCCTTGCTGACCTCAATCGCACCCACCGGCACTATCTCGCTGTATGCCGGCAATGTCAGCTCTGGCATCGAACCGGTGTTTGCCTATGCCTATACCCGCAAGGTTCTGCAAAAAGACGGCAGCCGCACCGAAGAGGAAGTGGTCGATTACGCCGTGCAGATGTGGCGTGACAAGTTTGGCGACAAAGAGCTGCCCGACTATTTTGTCAACGCGCAAACATTGGCTCCCTCAGAGCATGTGAAAATGCAGGCCGCGGCGCAGAAATGGATCGACAGCTCGATCTCGAAGACCATCAACTGCCCGGAAGATATCAGCTTTGACGAATTCAAAGAGGTCTATATGCAGGCCTGGGATCAGGGATGCAAAGGCTGTACCACCTACCGGCCCAATGACGTGACCGGCTCAGTTCTGACGGTCAGCGAAAGCGCGGATCAGGTCCCTGGTGAAACGGCAGATGCTCCGCAGGTCAGCAATGGAGCGGAAGTGGTCTACATGTCCGAGCCGCTGGACCGTCCGCAAAGCCTGGAGGGTCACACTTACAAGCTGAAGTGGCCCGACAGCGAGCATGCGATTTACCTGACCATCAATGATATCTTACTGAATGGTCATCGCCGTCCGTTTGAGGTCTTCATCAACTCCAAGAACATGGAGCATTACGCCTGGACGCTGGCGCTGACCCGGATGATTTCGGCGGTGTTCCGTCGGGGCGGCGATGTGTCGTTTGTGGTGGAAGAGCTGAAAGCTGTGTTTGATCCGCGCGGCGGTGCCTGGGTTCAGGGCAAGTACATCCCCTCGATTCTGGCAGCCATTGGCGGTGTGATCGAAACCCATATGATCAACACTGGCTTTATCGATGGAGAGGGCATGGGGCTGAAAACGGACCCCACTGCAGAAGTGGTGGCCTTAGGTACGCCAAGGGGCAAAGCCTGCCCCAGCTGTGGTCAATATGACCTGCAGATGGTCGAAGGCTGCATGACTTGCCGCAGTTGCGGACATTCTAAGTGTGGCTAGGGATCCGTTTGGGCAATAGTGTTAAACCATGCATAAATCGTCCAAACGAGTGAGTTAAGCCGGTTTTTACAGGCGTAAAACGCCCAAAATTTCGCGAACCCTTGTTTACTGGGGTTCGCGAACATCGTGAAACAGTGTTTTGCGAGAGCGCATAACCCTTAGTGCCAATCCTGCTGACCTTGACTGAATTTTGGTTTCGATCATTCTTTCTGCATTGAATTCGAACCCACTTCGGGAAAACCAGAATGTCATCAGTAACCGACCCAATTGATGACGTAGATATTGAGCAGTTTTTGAAGCTCTGTGATCGCTTGTCTGCCTTCTTGCTCCAAACAAGAAAACGAAATCTGGCGCGGGCTCTTGTGGGAGATGACGAATTTTCTGACGTTATGGTTGGAGAATGCGTCTAGTAAGACCTTTAGGGCTATTCAGGTTGAGGCTGGGCTGCCCTTATTTTTCTCGACGTTTGATAGGCAGTCTGAACTGCATAAAACTACTCGAAAGATCGGTTTTGCGATGATCTGGAATTTGATCCTGCACCTTTTGCGTTTAGGGAAGGAGAGCGGGAGCTCGTTTTTTGTCAGCTCCAATGCCGGGTCCCATACCGATTCCTTTTGCTAGATAAATTACTGTTTTCTAACTAGAGTCGCGCTTGAAAGTAGCGCGCACCCTGGCCACTAGTTCATCCAGTATAATAACGGTTTTAATTGCAATTGAGTTCAGACAATGCGTGGCTATTCCGAGGCTTTAAGTAACGCCCTGCACCGCAATTTCGGCCAGTTTCAAAATGGCCTCGCGGGTGCTGGCAACAGCGATAAAACGGGCGTTATGGCAAAACTTGGCGCCTTTGACACCGCTGGCGTCTTCGAGAGCAGTATCTGTCAGGCCTGCCCAAGCCGCTGGTAGATCGGCGCGTTGCTCGAAGGTGTCATTTGACAGTTTAATGCCGTTGAGTGTCCAATCATTGCCGCGTGGGTGGATCACGAACAACATGTGGTCGGCCCCGGCCTGATCAAGTGCAGAACGGTAGGGCATACCCATGGGCAGTTCGAGTATGACTGACGGGCCGGCTTTGGCGATGGCCTTGGCCACGATACTCTGGGCCCGGGCTTTTGCGGCGAGATTGCCAATTTGGGCTTCGACAAATCGTCGCGCTATGGGCAATGCCGAAAAAAACGCATCGTCGTCAGCTGTTGGCGATGGGTCGTCGAACACCGGCTTTAAGCTGCCCAAAAGTGTGGGCAGGGTCAGAATTGACAGCGGACCCGCAACGGATGGTTCCATTGCGCCGTTGTCCAGGAGGTCAATCGGAAGCACGAATTTGGTGTCGAACTTGGTGTGGATCGCCTCGATATCATCGGCAGGAACGCCCATCTCTGCCATATACGCGCGACCATAATGCGCCCATATCAGGCCAAAGGAGCTGAACGGTTGACCGTCGCCACGCAGCGGGCTGGGACGCTGGTGGTGATCAAAGATCTGCGCTTCGCCGTCATAGGCTCCGCCTACATCGAAAATGATCTTATGGGGCGCGGGCGTGATCCACTGCCGATCCCGACTGCGCAGCAGTTTGGCCTGAGGGAACAGCTGCGTGAGCACAACAGAAGACAGCAGTTCGTCCGCATGAAAGCCACCCGAATGGGTCACAAGATGGGTAATTGTCATGGGCGCGTTCCAGAGAGTTGGTCATTTGGATAAAGGGGACCAGATCGGCCGACCCTAAAGAGATGTCTAAGATTATTTGTCAAAGCTATGCAGCCAGTTCAAGCAAATATTGCAGGAAAAAGAAGCACACTCATCAGTCTCTATGTAGTGTCCTGAATCTTCGCCAGATCAAGGACTTCACAAGGGCCTTGGTCTGGTTCAGGTGCTCTTTCGAGCAATGCTTGCTAGGAAGAGAGAAACGCGGCGGCATCAAGCTGTGACGGGGTCACCCCCCCAGCCGTGTGGCTAAGACGTGTAGAAGTGACAAGGCCCATCAAGGGCGCCAAACAAAACAGCGCAGAGCTGCGGGGCTTTGCGCTGTTTTTGTCAGTCATAGTTCATTGTTCGCTGGTGACGCTTTAAAAGTCTTCCCAGCTGGAGGCGCGGCGTGGTTCTGGAGTGGCGAAATCCGGTTCGTGTGCAGAGAAAACAGAGCTCTCCATAGATCCGGTTGTGGCCATTTCAGGTGGCGGCATGGCGCTGTCGTTGTTGCCTGTTTTGAAGATCGACACCTGGCGGGCTAATTCACCGGCGTCATTGCGCAGCAGTTGGCTGGCAGCGGTGGATTCTTCGACCATTGCTGCGTTGTGCTGGGTCACCTGGTCCAGTTGCAACACCCCCGAATTGATCTCGGCCAATGCGACGGATTGTTCCGCGGCACCAGAGGCAATGCCTATTACGTGACTGGAAATGGTGCCTACACTATCAATGATTTTCCGCAGCTCTTCGCCGGTGCGATCGACAAGATCGACGCCGTGTTTGACCTGCTGCGAACTGTCGCTGATCAGCTGTTTGATTTCCTGAGCCGCGTCAGACGAACGCTGCGCCAGCGCCCGTACCTCAGACGCAACCACGGCAAACCCGCGGCCTGCTTCGCCAGCCCGTGCCGCCTCGACGCCGGCGTTAAGTGCCAACAGGTTGGTCTGGAACGAGATGTCGTCGATCACCGAGATGATCTGCGAGATCTGTACCGAGGATTTTTCAATCAGCGACATGGCATCGACCGCTTCACGTACAACGATACCACTTTGTTCTGCGGTAGAGCTGGCGCTGGATACGATGCCTTCGACTTCTTTTGCACCTGACGCTGCAGATTTCACGCTGGCTGTCAGTTCATCCAAAGCAGCGGCTGTCTGTTCCAGGGTGGCCGCCTGGCTTTCAGTGCGTTGCGAAAGGTCGTTGGACGATTGGTTGATTTCTTCAGAGCTACTGCGGATTTTTTCAGAGTTGCCAATCACTGCGTCAATGATGCCAACCAATGTGTCAATCGTGCGATTATAGTTCTCGCGCAGCACTTCGTAATCACCTGCAAAAGTTTGGTCGATTGTTTGTGTCAGGTCACCTTCGGACAGGCGTTGCAACGCCCCAGTCAGGGTGTCGACGACGCGGCTTTGTTCTTCCTGCGCGTGGATACGCTCATTCTCTACTTCGCGGGCCTTGGACAGCTGAGTTTTTAGGTTCTCGACAGTTCGGGCAATGGCTCCAATTTCATCACCACGGTCAAGGTGGATCGGATCCTGATCGTAAGTGCCGTCGGCAATCTCATCAATCAATCCACCAACATCCTGCAGGGGACGGGTCAGAATCGAGCGTAACGCGAAAGTTGAAATGATGCACATAATCAGAAACGCGACACCTGCCACCAAGTATGAGATCATTTTAGCCCTGGCGAGTTCGGCAAGAGCCAGATCTGGGGACCAGATGATCGCGACTGAACCGACAATACTGTCGCCTTTGGCGCCAGCGGTTGCGGGCATAGCGATGTAATACCCGTCACCTGTTGTTTCACCGGCACCGGTCGCAAAGGCGGTAGTGGCAAGTGTGACCAGTTGGGCGGCTTGGGTTTCGTCGGCCGTGCCTGAACTAGCAATCACTTCGTTAGAGCTGTTGGTTGCAATGGCGTAAACCGCACTGCCATTGGATTCTTCCAGAATGCGATCCAGCGCAACCTGAACGCCACTGGCATCGCCAAACCGCATTGCGCCACCATTGCGCGCACCGGCAGCATGAGTGATTTCTGAAGCAAGTTTCAGAATGCCGTCTTTTATGGCCGTGTTGACCATCCGCTGGGACTGAAACATCAAGACAGCAGCCACAATCAAAGTCGTTGCCGATATCAACAAGGTACATTTGATAAAGACCGACATTCCGTTGAATACGGGTGTAAGTGGATTACGAATTTTCATGTGAATGCCTTATGTGTTTGCAGTCCTAGCGAAAGATATTTGATTTAGATCAAGGTTTCTGCATCAACGCCGATAGTCATCGCGCCAATAGCCTGTCCGGTTTTTGGATCTGTGATCGTCAGCGAAATTTGGCCCTGATAGCTTTGGGTCGATTCATCAAGCTCAACATCACCAAAGTGAACGGCATCGGGGCCGACACTGTAGGTTTGCGAGTGTTTGGCCTCATCGCCCTGCCACATATCCGATGTCATTCCGGATGCAGCAACGTTCAGTCCATGGGCATCCATGATGAAGATTTCAGTGACGCGGCCCCCAGACGCCTCGACTTGCCCACGCAGGAAATCTGCAGCGGCACTCACAATAACCGGGGTAATCGTCGGTGTCGTTGGAGTGCCAATTTCAGCGCGCCAAGCCAGATCCAGTTGGTCGATCATCCCCTGATCATACCCGCTGGTCAGTTCGTTCTGAGCGTTGATAGCATCCACCAAAATGGGCGAATGAGCCCAGGAGCGGACTTCGTTTTCTAAGTAAGCAGACATGGCTGGCGCATATTCATTTGCGGATACAGTCGTGGCAAAAGCGGGTGCCATGGCTGCCAAAACGGCAAGTGTAGTCAATTTCATTGGTAGTTCCCTTGTGTAGTAACCTCTGAGTGGAAGAGGACGAGCTAGGAATGAGTGAATGGAATTAATTGGCCATTAAGCCACCGCAAAAAAACTCGTTAAACTTTTATGTACCCTGGGCTCGCGGGGTGATTTTTTTGTCGGTTTTTACCGAAACTCTGCCGTTGACCCTGTCTCTTGGGGCGGTGGCGAATTAGAAAACAGTGATATGGGTCGTCTCTGTTGGCGGCTTCGGATGAATAGTTAGGGAATGTAACAAATGTCTGAAATTACGCGCAAACACACAGGTGCCCGGATGAGCCAGATTGTGATGCATGGCGACACGATCTATTTGGCCGGGCAAGTTGGGACAGCCGGAGACAGCGTTGCTGATCAAACCCGCAGTTGTTTAGAAAAAATTGATACTTTGTTGGCTGAGGTCGGCTCGGACAAGACACGTATTTTGCAGACAACCATCTGGTTGGCCGATATGGCGGACTTTGCAGAGATGAATGCAGTCTGGGATGGCTGGGTCGCCGAAGGGCATGCCCCAGCGCGGGCCTGTGGTGAAGCAAAACTGGCGCGGCCGGATTTCAAAGTCGAGTTTTTGGTGACCGCCGCACTTTAGCGGTTTAAGGCCTGGCAGTCATTTCAAGCCTATGCGGTTGGCAGGCGGTTTAACAACAACTGGCGCAAGTCGGCAGGATTGATCGGCTTATGCAGCAGATCTGCAGATATGGTCTTGCACAACATGGCCAGTTCGGGATTGCGGTTGGCCGTTATCAGACAGGCGGGCAGGGGGCCGTGCTGTTGCCTGAGATGGGTAATGGCATCGCTGCCCAGCAGCCCGTCGTCCAGTTGGTAATCGGCAATCACCAAATCTGGGGCGATGTCCACTTCTTGTAGCAGGGACATCGCTTCGCGCTCGCTGGCGCAGGCAAAGACGTCCAACCCCCAGGCTTCCAGTGCCACGGTCAGGGCACTGCGCAGGCCAGTGTCATTCTCAATCAACAGAACAATTGCAGATGGCAAGGCGGCTTGGCCGTACCCCTCAATTGGTGCGGGATCTCGTGTTTCCTGCGGGTTAGAGAGCGGCAGAACCACGGAAAATATGGTTCGGCCGACCTCGGATCGCAAATGTAACGGATGATCAAGTAAATCGCAGGCGCGTTTCACGATGGTCAACCCAAGGCCAACACCTTCGGTCGGGCGCGACGGGGTGTTTAGGCGGTGAAACTCATCAAAGACACGCTGATGTTGATCTTGGGGAATGCCGGGGCCGGTATCGTGGATTTCGATCCGCAAGGTGTTCCCGTGGCGACGGCCCCCGACCAAAATTTTTCCACGGGTGGTATAGCGAACCGCATTGGAGATCAGGTTCTGCAGAATACGCCGTAGAAAAGTGGCGTCGCTGCGCACTGTGGCGCTGGGCAGAACAATGCGGAAATCCAGCCCCTTTTGTGCGGCCAGTGGTGCCAACTCGTCGCTAAGCTGGCCCAGCATATCGCCCAGTGCCACATCAGTCAGATCGACGGCCACCTGACCGCTGTCCAATTTGGATATGTCAAGCAAGGCCTCAAGAATGTCTTCGACCCCAGCCAGTGCGTTGGTGGCTTTATCCAGGTGGCTCAGCAGTTCCGGATTGCGGATACCTTCCGTCAAAGACGCCATATACAGCTTTGCCGCCGACAGGGGTTGCATCAAATCATGACTGGCAGCAGCAACAAACCGGGTCTTAGAGGCATTGGCCCGCTCGGCGTCCCCCAGCGCCGCCTCCAGTTCCAGTGTGCGTTCGACCACCCGGCGTTCCAGCGACTCGTTGGCCTCGGCCAGGGCCCGCGCGGCGCGGCGCTCGGTGGTGATGTCAGTGAAGGATATGACGAATCCGCCGTCGGGCATTTGCTGGGCAAAGGCTGTCAGCGCGCGGGCCCCGATGAGCACTTCAAAGGACAGTGGTGTTCGATTGTTTTTACGGACCATCCAGTCTCGCAATCTGGTCGCGGAATTGGGGTCGGGAAACTGACCATGGTCGTGTAAAAACTGGTGTAGCCGCTCGGCCCGGCTGCCAAGTGTCAACAGGTGCATCGGTAAGGTCAGAAGCTCGCTGGCACGCTGGTTGCTTCCCGCCAGTAAATTGCTCGTATCGAAGATACAGACCCCTTGATCCAGGTGGTCTAATGTGGCCCGGATCAGCCGAGCCTGATCGTCCAGCAAGCGGTCCCGTTCGCGCCGTTCCAGCCGCATCATATCAGTGACATCGGTCTGCAGGATCACGGTGCCGCCGTCATTGGTGCGTTGCTCACTGATCTGCAACCAGCGCTGTCCCGCAATACGCGAATTGAAAACCGCGTGTTTCTCACGGTGGTGCAGCATCCGCCGTTTGGCCCATTGCCCTGGGGATACGCCTTTCGGCAGGGCCAGATCGTTGCTATGCGAAACCAGCTGCACGTAGGTTTTAAATTTCAGCCCAGGCAGCAACCGCGGGTGCACATCGCGCATCCATTTGCCAAACCGGCTGTTACACATCACCAAGGTGTCATTGGCGTTGAACAAGGCAAAGCCATCGTGGATGGTTTCAATTGCGTTGCTCAGGTCGGCGCGCGCGGTTTCAGTGGCGGCATTGGCCTGCGCCAGCTGATTGTGGGTCAGGTTCAGCTGATCCAGTGCCTGTTCCAGATCGAAGGTCCGGTTGCGCACCTCCTCCTCCAGCAGCGCGGCACGTTCAAACTGAGCATAGGCCAAACCAGATTCTGCCGGGCTCTGCTCAACCCGCCGCATCAGCGTTTCGGCAATCTTCAGCAGCTTCTGGTTCTGCCGTTCCAGACTGTCGGTGGGGATGACCAGCGTGTGGCTCATACCTCGGAGCCTTCTGAAGATACCGTCGGTGGATAGATTGCTACCCCTGTCAGGGTCTGGTTCACATGCATCGAATTCACCTGTTCTCCATAGGTAGAAAAGCCAAACACCCGGTTGGCAGACAAGATGCGCGAGACCGCGTTCGCCTGCTGCTTTTGCTCGGCGTCGATGCGGCGCAACAGGCAATCGCAGGCGAGTATCATATCTGGCGCTGCCGGGCTGTTCAGATGCAGCATTTCCTGCTCCAGGTGCCGAACCATGTCCTGTTGGTCAGCCAGCGCCAGCACCATGCCTTCGTCAATGGCTGAAAAAAACACCAGCGCGCCGTCTGGCGCGACCCGCTGGATGGCGCGCACATGGTGTTGATCGCCCAAGCGCACCAGCAATGGGTGGGCAGCAAAGGTAAAAGTCGACAGTTGCTCTGGGTCCTTGCCCAGGATCCGGGCCAGCTCGCGTGCGGCGGGTTCCGCATTGATTTCATGCACCCGCCGCTGCCCGGGATCGGCGGCAGTGACCACCATACGGGTGTCTGTCGGGGTCAGATTGTCAGTTTTGAACACCCTGACAGGACAGCGCGACCTGATCTGCGCCAGCACCGCCGCGTTGTCATGGGCCTGTCCGTCAAACAAAACCGAGGTGTGCTCAAAGGCATCGCCATCGCCGGCTGATCCACCAAACAGTGGCACAGGACCCAAGCCGGCAGCCAATTGCCCGGTTAGCGCGTCCTCGCGGCGGGACAAACCGTCAACCATCAGAAATGCAAATTCCGAGGTCCAGTCTGGCGCTTGCTGAGCCATCTGGTGGCGGTTCCGGATAATCCGATCCAGGGCGGGCTGCACCTCGCTGGTCTCAAGGTCCTCGATCAGGGTGCAGCGTGCGATGAAATGGGATTTTGGAAACCCAATGGCAACAATGCCACCTTTGCCATAGCCATCCTGAGAAATCTCTCCAGCGGTGGTGCAGCCAATCACCGGAACCGGTGCAAACAGCGAGCAGGCGTCAGCCGTAATTTGCGCGATATCGCCTTGGGGCGACACAAACATCACCACCAGCTCCAAATCAACATTTGGTAGATCCGACGTGGAATCGGCTGTGGAATCGGTTTGGCGCGATAACCCCTGATACAACTGCGCAGCCACCTTGGGGTGGCGGCCATCGACATGGGCTGTTCGCATCAAAACGGGCGCGGAGTTCAGGGGATGTCTCAGACTAGGGGACCCTTGTTATGACTGCTGGTTATAACGGCCAGTGTGATACCCTAGGCGGCGCTGCACCGCCGGGGCAAGACTTAGTGAAAGCCGGCATCCTTTGCCCGCAAAACCGCCTGAGTTCGGCTGTGCACCGCCAGTTTACGCATGATAGCAGTGACATGCGCCTTAACCGTTGTTTCAGCGATTGTCAGATCATAAGCAATCTGCTTGTTCAATTTCCCCTCACAGATGAGCCGAAGAATGCGGGTCTGCTGCTGCGTAAGGCTGCGGACCCGGGTGGCCGCGTCGTTGCCAGTTGGTGCCTTGACCACAGGCAACAGCACATATCCGGGCGGTACAAAACGCTCGCCCTGACGCAGACAGTCCACGGCGGCCCGAAACACGTCGCGTTCGCTGTGTTTGGGAATGAATCCAGATGCGCCACCGTGCAGCGCTGCACTGATTACCCGGTTGTCAGCCATGGATGAAATCACCAGAATTGGAGCCTTGCTCAACCGCTTTACTTGCTTCAACCCCTCCAGTCCCTGCACATCCGGCAGGTTCAGGTCCAGCAGGATCAGATCCGGCCCAGTCTCCAGTATAGGTAACGCGTCCTGCAAACAGGGCGCAGTTTTAATGTCTTGCAACCCAGCAACCGATTGCATGGTCATGACCAATGCATCGCAAAACAAAGGATGATCATCGATAATCAAAGCCGAAGTGAAAATGATGGGGTCAATTTTGGCTGCCATTAACGTCATGCTGGGGCTCCTTGCGCGGGCAGATTAGCAAACCAAATCAGATGGTCAAATTGCACCTAGGTCGCAGAGGCTCCCGATAGATCCTTCATCTGGCCAAAAATATCCTCGGGGGTGCGGGGGCAGACAGCCCCCGTCCGGGTTCCTCTGGTCTCTTTACCCTGTTCATTTCCCCGTATCAGGGCCAAGATACGCATTAGGAATTGCGTGATGAGAGCCCCGAATGATCGAGTTGAAAGACCTGCAACTGTTGGCCGCCCTGGCGCGACACCAGCATTTTGCCAAGGCGGCGCAGGACTGTGGCATTTCTCAACCGGCCTTTTCCATGCGCATTCGCAATATGGAAGACAAACTGGGCGTTTCAATCGTGCGGCGGGCTAACCGGTTTCAGGGGCTGACCGAAGAAGGCCAGATGATTTTGAGCCGCACCCGCGGAATTCTGGATGACGTCAAAGCGCTGGAACAGGAAATCGCCGCCAGCAGGGGCCAGGTGTCCGGGACTCTGGTCCTGGGTGTGGTTCCAACCGCGACGGCCTATGCCGCCCAACTGGTCGATCAACTGCTGTCCTTGCACCCGAAAATTCTGCCCCGTATTGAAGTCACCACCTCGCTGGCAATCCAGCGGCGGCTGTATGATGGCACCATCGATGCCGGTATCACCTACGACGACAGTCTGGGCCGGGATATGGTGACGCTGCAATCGCTCTACGATGAAACCTATGTGCTGTTGGCCCCACAAGCGATGGTCACTGGGTTTGAGAGAAGTATCCGCTGGGCCGAGGCTGCGGAATTGCCGCTCTGTCTGCTGGATCCACAGATGCAAAACCGTCGAATTCTAGACCGGGTTTTTGACGATCTTGGGCTAAAACCCACCATCGTGTCTGAAAGCAGCGGCTTTATGGCGGCCATGGTGATGGCCCGGCTTGGGTCTGCCGCGACAATCCTGCCGCACGCTCTGGTCGATGCGCTGGGTGATCTGGATGGAACCCGGGTGCTGGCGCTGGTCGATCCTGATCAGGCGCGGCCAATTTGTATCGCCACATTGGACCGCACCCCCGAGCTAACAACCGTACGGGCGCTGAAAACATTGGTTGCTGACCTTTCACGATAAGCTATCGTTATCGTGTCATTCGATATTTGAATTTGACGATATTCATCTCTGATGACATTGCGCTTGGAAAGACAGGTGCGAATTGGAGATCATCATGGCCCCTTTGGATGACAGCAAAGGCGTTTGGAAGTCAGGTAAAGGCAAGGGCCGCAAAACGCCCAAAGGCCGCCAGGTTGACGATACTGCGTTGGCGCAGGTTCAGGCTTTGCTGGGCGATCGCCCGCGCAACCGGGACCTGCTGATCGAGTTTATGCACTTGATTCAGGATCAACATGGCCACCTCAGCGCCGCGCATATTCGCGCCTTGGCCGAAGAGATGCGCACCGGTCAGGCCGAAATCTACGAGGTTGCCAGCTTTTACGCCCACTTTGACGTGGTGCGCGAGGACGATACGCCACCACCCTCTCTAACCATCCGGGTCTGCGATTCCCTGTCCTGCGAGCTGGCTGGGGCCGAGCAGCTGCAAAAGGCGCTGGAAGACGGGTTGGACGCGACCCAGGTCCGCGTCTTGCGCGCACCCTGCATGGGCCGCTGCGACACCGCGCCGGTGCTGGAAATCGGTCACAATCACATTGACCACGCCACACCGGAAAAAGTGCAGGCAGCGATCGCGGCCAATGACACCCATGCGCATGTGCCCGACTATGAAGGCTACGACGTCTATGTGGGTGAGGGTGGCTATGCCCAGTTGCAAGAGCTGCGGGCCAATGGAGATTGGGAAGCGGTTCAGGCCAAAGTCAAAGAGGCCGGTCTGCGCGGTCTGGGTGGTGCTGGTTTCCCCTCGGGTACCAAATGGGGTTTTGTGCGCGCCAACGAAGGCCCGCGCTATCTGGCGGTCAATGGTGACGAAGGCGAGCCCGGCACTTTCAAAGACCGCTATTACCTGGAACGCACCCCGCATGTTTTCCTGGAGGGCATGCTGATCGCCGCATGGGCCGTCGAGGCAGACAAAGTCTTTATCTATATGCGCGACGAATATCCGGCGGTGCTGGAGATCCTTGCGACCGAGATTAAGGCACTGGAAACAGCCGGCATTGTTGAGCCCGGTTACATCGATCTGCGCCGCGGCGCAGGTGCTTATATCTGCGGTGAAGAAAGCGCGATGATTGAAAGCATCGAGGGCAAGCGCGGCATGCCGCGTCACCGTCCGCCCTTTGTGGCGCAGGTGGGTATTTTTGGCCGTCCGACACTGGTGCATAACGTTGAAACGTTGCTGTGGGTCGCCAAGATCTGCCGTGAAGGGCCGGAATGCCTGAATGCGGTTGAGAAAAACGGTCGCAAGGGTCTGCGGTCCTACTCTGTCTCGGGTCGGGTGCAGAACCCCGGCGTACATCTTCTGCCTGCCGGTTCCACCATCACGGATGTGATCGCAGCCAGCGGGGGTATGCTCGACGGTCATGTCTTTAAGGCCTATCAACCCGGTGGCCCGTCTTCGGGTCTGCTGCCGGCATCAATGCATGACGTGCCATTGGATTTTGATACATTGCAACCCCATGGCACCTTTATCGGCTCTGCTGCGGTGGTGGTGCTGTCGGATCAGGATTCCGCCCGTGATGCGGCGCTGAATATGCTGCGCTTCTTTGAAGATGAAAGCTGTGGCCAGTGCACCCCGTGTCGGGTCGGTTGCGAAAAAGCGGTCAAACTGATGGGCGCTAAGAAATGGGATCAGGATCTGCTGGAAGAGTTGAGCACCACCATGGTGGATGCCTCGATCTGTGGTCTGGGTCAGGCGGCGCCGAACCCGATCCGCATGACCATCAAGCATTTCCCCGAGGAGGTATAAGCCATGAGCACTGTTAATTTCATCCTCGATGGCAAAGAAGTTTCGGCCGACGCTGGACTGACAATCTGGGAAGTCGCCAATGGGCGTGGACTGATTATCCCGCATCTGTGTCACAAGCCGGCCCCCGGCTATCGCCCTGACGGCAATTGCCGCGCCTGTATGGTTGAGGTCGAAGGCGAGCGGACTCTGGTTGCCTCCTGTATCCGCGAGGCAGCGGACGGTATGGTGGTCACCACCAATTCTGCGCGCGCAGAAAATGCCCGCAAGATGGTTGTGGAAATGCTGATCGGGGACCAACCCGCCCGTGAAGATTCGCATGATAAATCCAGCCATCTCTGGGACATGGCGGACCTGAACGGGGTTTCGGAGTCACGTTTCCCCAAGCTGGAGAAAGCCCGTATTCCGCTGTTGGACGACACCCATGTTGCGATGTCGGTCAATCTGGATGCCTGTATCTCGTGTAACCTGTGTGTTCAGGCCTGCCGTGAAGTGCAGGTCAACGATGTGATCGGCATGGCTGGTCGCGGACATGATGCCTATCCGGTGTTCGACATTGCCGACCCGATGGGTGCCTCATCCTGTGTTGCTTGTGGCGAATGTGTACAGGCCTGCCCAACCGGGGCGCTGATGCCCTCGGCTGTTCTGGACGATGCAGGGCAGGGCGATTCAAAAGATTTCGACAGTGAAACCGAAAGCGTCTGCCCGTTCTGCGGCGTCGGTTGCAAAGTCTCGCTGAAGGTCAAGGACGGCAAGGTCAAATCGGTCGAGGGCATCAATGGCCCGGCGAACGAAGGCCGCCTGTGTGTGAAAGGTCGCTTTGGCTTTGACTATATCCACCACCCACACCGGTTGACCAAACCGCTGATCCGTCGTGACGATGCCCCAGCCAAGGGGTTGAACGTTGATCCCGGCAATCTGGGCACCCATTTCCGCGAAGCAACTTGGGATGAAGCGCTGGATTTGGCAGCCAAGGGTCTGGTTGACCTGAAGGACACCCACGGTGGTCGTTCGGTTGCGGGCTTTGGCTCGGCCAAATGCACCAATGAAGAGGCCTATCTGTTCCAGAAGTTCATCCGCCAGGGGTTCAAGCACAACAACGTCGACCACTGCACCCGTCTGTGTCATGCCTCATCCGTTGCGGCACTGATTGAAAACGTTGGTTCCGGCGCTGTGACCGCAACCTTCAACGAGATCGAAAACTCGGATGTGGCGATCATCATTGGATCCAACCCGATCGAGAACCATCCCGTTGCGGCGACCTATTTCAAACAGTTCACCAAACGCGGTGGCAAGTTGATTGTGATGGATCCCCGCGGTGTCGGCATGCGACGCTTTGCCGAAGAAATGGTGCAGTTCCGTCCCGGTGCCGATGTGTCGATGCTGAACGCGATCATGAATGTGATCGTCGAGGAAGGCCTGTATGATCAGTCCTATATCGAGAAGTACACAGAGAACTGGGAGGCCGAGAAGGCCCATCTGGCACAGTTCACCCCTGAAGCGATGTCGGAAATCTGTGGTGTCAGCCCAGAGCAGCTGCGCCGTGTCGCCCGGATCTATGCCAATGGCAAAGCGGGGCTTATCTTCTGGGGCATGGGCATTTCGCAGCACATCCACGGTACCGATAACTCGCGGTGTCTGATCTCGCTGGCGCTGATGACCGGGAATGTCGGCAAACCGGGGGCCGGTCTGCACCCACTGCGGGGTCAGAATAACGTGCAAGGCGCCTCGGATGCGGGTCTGGTGCCGATGTTCTTGCCTGATTATCAGTCGGTGATGGATGATGGCATTCGCAAGTCGTTTACTGATGTTTGGGACAGCGATGATTTCAGCAATGAAAAAGGCCTGACCGTGACCGAGATCGTGGATCAGGTCTATGCTGGCAATATCAAGGGCATGTATATTCAGGGTGAAAACCCGGCGATGTCGGACCCGGATGTGGATCACGCCCGCGATGCCTTTGCCAAGCTAGAGCTGATGGTGGTGCAGGATATCTTCCTGACGGAAACGGCGAACTACGCCGACATCATCTTGCCGGCCTCGACCCTGTATGAAAAGAACGGCACGGTTTCCAACACCAACCGTCAGGTGCAGCGGGTCCGCCCCGCCGTCGCGCCTCCGGGTGAGGCGCGCGAGGATTGGTCAATCACCACGGATCTGGCGCAGCGCATCGGGCTGAACTGGGACTACACCGAGGTGAGTCAGGTGTTTGACGAGATGAAACTGAACATGAAGTCGCTGGACAATATCACCTGGGAGCGGTTGAAGACTGAGACAATCACCTATCCGTCGTTGCACGAGACCGATCCCGGTCAGGCGATTGTGTTTGGCGATGGTTTCCCGCGGGTCGATGGTCGGGCCAAGTTCACCCCGGCCTCGGTGATTGCACCGGATGAAGCGCCGGATGCCGAATACCCAATGATCATGACCACTGGTCGCCAGCTGGAGCATTGGCACACTGGGTCGATGACCCGTCGCTCTAAGGTGCTGGACGCGGTTGAGCCCGAGGCAAACTGTTCCTTGAACCCCAAAACGCTGCGCCAGATGGGTGTCGAGCCCGGCGATATGGTGCGACTATCAACCCGCCGTGGCTCGATCGAGATCATGGCCCGGGCGGATCGGGCGATTGCCGAGGATATGGTCTTTGTCCCCTTTGCCTATGTTGAGGCAGCGGCCAATGTTCTGACCAATCCGGCAATCGACCCCTACGGCAAGATCCCCGAGTTCAAATTTGCAGCGGTGCGGGTGGAAAAAATCGAGGGTCAAATCGCTGCTGAGTAAAGATTAACCTTTTAAGGTTGTGAATTGCGTGCTTAAAATCAGGCGGTGGTTGTGCCGCCTGATTGTATTTGGAGCGCGTGATGGATGATGAAGTAGTGTCAGATACCCCAAGAGCCCCTCAGGTCGAACAAAAGCAAAGCGTGCCACCGGGCGTATCTTTGGCGCAACGGGTGATGTTGGTCTGTGGTGCGGTTTTGATAATTACCGGTGCCGGTGCTATTTTGTACGGGCTTTGGCAAATCACCGGCCCTTCCGACAGGGCAAAACTGGCAGTTGAAATAGCTGCCCAGACGGACTCGGCTTTATGGGCGTTTATTATTGCAAATAATGAAGTCGTGTTGTTTTTAGTCTCAGGTATTTCGTCGATACTCTTGGGGACAGGCCTGATGCGCAAAGCCGTGGCCGCCACGGCGCAGACTATAGCCGATAAAGACCGTTCGCTTCTTGAGCCTCTGATTAGAGATCATAGTGGTGATGCTATCGGGCAGTATGTACGGCTGGCAAGTTTATCAGGAATGACTGGCGTATTCACCAAGTTAGGTTTTACTGGGTTGCCGCTTGCTACCGCTGGATTGGGCGTTTTCTTGATTCTTCTCGCAGTTTTTGAAAAAGATGCTGGTACTGCTGCACAACTGATGGACCTAGCAAAATTAGTAGTTGGTGCCTTCATCGGCTCGTTTGTTCAGCGAAAAGCTGCAAGCCAGGGTGACAATGCTCCCGAGCAAAACTTGTGAATAAGTAATGTTTCCATCGCCGGGCGGGTGTCCGGCGATGGGTTCGTTAAGTTAAGCCATCAGAGTTACGGTGCTTTTGCCAGCGCCTCGGCGCAGGGCGTGAACCTCGGCCAATTCTGGGTCATTGATCCAGGCTTTAGCGGCGTCGGCAGTTTCAAATTCCAGAATGGCACCGAGACCCGTTTCGCTGCGTGTACCTTCAAGCACAGTTTGCTGAGGGGTGGCCTGTACAACGCGGCCACCATGTTTGGAAAGCGCATCGCCTGCCTTTTCTTTGTAAGCGGCCAGTGACTCTGGCGCAGTTACGATAATGTTTGCGTAGGCATAAACCATTTTGAAGCTCCGTGTTTGAATGACACGGCATACATGGAAGGAAGAGAGGCAAACGAAAACACGTGCATTTGCACACATGGCATGCGTAAATGCTTGGATGCAGGTGAACTGGGATGATATGCGAACGGTTCTTGCGCTGGTGCGGGCAGAGACGCTGGCTGGCGCGGGTGAGGCGTTGGGGGTGACCTACACCACAGTCGCCCGTCGGGTGCAGCGGGCAGAAGAGATGTTGGGCCAATCGCTGTTTGAGCGCCACCCCGACGGGTACCTGCCCACAGCACAGGCCCACAGCATGGCGGACGCAGCTGAGCAGATGGAACAACAAGAGCATCAACTGTTGCGCCAGCTGGCGGGGCAGGATCGATCCTTGTCAGGCCCCTTTACCCTAACCGCACCACAATTGTTGATACAGGCGCAACTGGCCCCGGTGCTGGCTGAGTTTACGTCGCGCTTTCCCGAAATAGAGCTAAGGGTGAAAGCAAGCAACGACCTGCTTGACCTAACCCGGCGTGAGGCAGATTTGGCCATTCGGATCAGCGCCGATCCCGGTGATACTCTGGTGGGGCGGCGGCTTTGTGAACAGCGCAGTGCCTGTTACGCTTCGCCCGAGCTGGCGCAACGCGCTGCTGAGGATCCAAGTGCACCATTAGACTGGGTTTTGTTCTCAGAACATGCCACCGCCCCCAAAGCAGCACTGGCCTGCTACCCAAATGCGCGCATCCGAGGGCGGTTTGATGACATGGTCGCACTGATCGCGGCGGCACAGGCCGGAATGGGTGCCTTGCGTCTACCCCTATTCCTGGCGCGCGCGACCCCTGGGCTGGTGCCCCTTCCGCAGGTGCCCACAACTCCATATGCGCCGATTTGGATGCTCAGTCACCGAGATCTACAACATGCGGGCAAACTGGCTGCCTTCAAAGGGATGTTATTACCCTGGTTCAAAAAGCATGCGGATCTGTTTACCCACCATTGACCCTATTTCCTCGCTTTGTTTTAGCTCTGGCCAAAGGAGTATCAATGCAAAGCCAAATGAAAGACACGCCGCCCATGAACAGCACTGTTAGGCAATGGCGATGAAGCTTCTTGCTCTCTCTGGGAGTGCCCGTACAGCTTCAACCAATACAGCCATGCTGGACAGTTTCTGCCGACTGGCCCCACCTGACATTGATCTTGTACTCTATCATGGGCTGGCCGACTTGCCGATATTCTCTCCTGACCGTGAAGGTGAGAATGCTCCGGCAATGGTGAATGAGTTCATTTGTGCTGTTCATCAAGCCGATGGAATCATTGTCGCCAGTCCTGAGTATGTCCGGGGCATCCCCGGTGGATTGAAGAATGCGATAGATTGGCTGGTGTCCGGCGACGAGATCATCGCCAAGCCGATTGTTCTGGCCCATGCCTCTCATCGCGGCTCGGATATGCTGGCTTCGCTGCGATTGGTGCTGGGGACTGTATCACACCGGTTCAATGCGGAGCTGTTTGTGCAGTTTCCTTTGATGTCGCAAACCCCACAGGATGTGCGACGCACATTGGAGACCAAAGGGAACACGTCGATGATCGTGGCCTTCCTGAAGGAATTTAGCACCTACATCGTCCAATCCGACACTGATTGACCTGTTTTCTGTCCGATTCTGTTTCTTTCTTGGTGTGAGTCTGTGGATAGATCTGTGGATAGGGCTAGACGATTGGATTGTGGGGTTGGATTTGTGTTGATTGGCGGTTTTGGCGTTGAAAATTGCGTCAAGGCTTCTGACTTTATTATGGCTTAAGCGCATGTTTTTGTTTAATTTATGTGGCTGGCATTAAGAAACTTAGCATTTCGTTGATTTATGGGTTGCGGGTTTGTTGTGATATCCCTAGAACCCCCCTTACCGGCGGCGCTGAGGTGTTGTTGGGGACGCGGTGGAGAGACACTGGGACGCTTCGGAGAGACGGGGAATGGAGGAGAGGGTTAAAGCGGGCGCGCTGAGAGATTGGCGCATCTGTTTGATTTTTGTCTCTGGGATCTAATGATCTAGGACCTTTGGTCTGTTTGCTCTTTGAAAATTTATATATCTGAAGAGATATGTGGGCGGTTTGGTTCATTCGATGGATCAACCTGTGCATATATCAACGCTGGTAGGGATTGTATGTAAATGCGGTACCGATGACCAGTGTCAGCTTCACTGTTTGGACGGCTTTTGTTTCTTTGGAAACTTGAGCACAACCAAACGGTTAAACTGTCCCATTTGAACAATGGGACGATATGTGCAGAGGTTCGACGTCAAGGATAGCATTGCAAGATGCTTTCAACTTGAGAGTTTGATCCTGGCTCAGAACGAACGCTGGCGGCAGGCCTAACACATGCAAGTCGAGCGCACTCTCAACCTTCGGGCGGGGAGCGAGCGGCGGACGGGTTAGTAACGCGTGGGAATGTACCCTTCACTAAGGAATAGCCTCTGGAAACGGAGAGTAATACCTTATACGCCCTTCGGGGAAAGATTTATCGGTGAAGGATCAGCCCGCGTAAGATTAGATAGTTGGTGGGGTAATGGCCTACCAAGTCTACGATCTTTAGCTGGTTTTAGAGGATGATCAGCAACACTGGGACTGAGACACGGCCCAGACTCCTACGGGAGGCAGCAGTGGGGAATCTTGGACAATGGGCGCAAGCCTGATCCAGCCATGCCGCGTGTGTGATGAAGGCCTTAGGGTCGTAAAGCACTTTCGCTAGAGATGATAATGACAGTATCTAGTAAAGAAGTCCCGGCTAACTCCGTGCCAGCAGCCGCGGTAATACGGAGGGACTAGCGTTGTTCGGAATTACTGGGCGTAAAGCGTACGTAGGCGGATCAGAAAGTATGGGGTGAAATCCCAGGGCTCAACCCTGGAACTGCCTCATAAACTCCTGGTCTAGAGTTCGAGAGAGGTGAGTGGAATTCCGAGTGTAGAGGTGAAATTCGTAGATATTCGGAGGAACACCAGTGGCGAAGGCGGCTCACTGGCTCGATACTGACGCTGAGGTACGAAAGTGTGGGGAGCAAACAGGATTAGATACCCTGGTAGTCCACACCGTAAACGATGAATGCCAGTCGTCGGGTAGCATGCTATTCGGTGACACACCTAACGGATTAAGCATTCCGCCTGGGGAGTACGGTCGCAAGATTAAAACTCAAAGGAATTGACGGGGCCCGCACAAGCGGTGGAGCATGTGGTTTAATTCGAAGCAACGCGCAGAACCTTACCAACCCTTGACATCCTAGGACAACCTGAGAGATCAGGCCTTCCTTCGGGACCTAGTGACAGGTGCTGCATGGCTGTCGTCAGCTCGTGTCGTGAGATGTTCGGTTAAGTCCGGCAACGAGCGCAACCCACATCCTTAGTTGCCAGCAGTTCGGCTGGGCACTCTAAGGAAACTGCCCGTGATAAGCGGGAGGAAGGTGTGGATGACGTCAAGTCCTCATGGCCCTTACGGGTTGGGCTACACACGTGCTACAATGGCAGTGACAATGGGTTAATCCCAAAAACTGTCTCAGTTCGGATTGGGGTCTGCAACTCGACCCCATGAAGTCGGAATCGCTAGTAATCGCGTAACAGCATGACGCGGTGAATACGTTCCCGGGCCTTGTACACACCGCCCGTCACACCATGGGAGTTGGGTCTACCCGAAGGCCGTGCGCCAACCTAGCAATAGGAGGCAGCGGACCACGGTGGGTTCAGCGACTGGGGTGAAGTCGTAACAAGGTAGCCGTAGGGGAACCTGCGGCTGGATCACCTCCTTTCTAAGGATGTTTCTAGCCAGATCAGCTTGCTGATCTCATGAAACACTTAGCAGATCTCCTCTTCTCACGAAGGGGCGCCCGAAATGGGTGAATGATCATAGAGACGCAAGTCTCAGTCTGGGATCGCAAGATCTTAGGCAGAGCCAGGCCGTCCTCATATCTCTTCAGACAACCGAGCCCTGATCTCAGGGTTCAGCAAGGGCCTTAGCTCAGCTGGGAGAGCGCCTGATTTGCATTCAGGAGGTCAGGAGTTCGATCCTCCTAGGCTCCACCAAGCATTGGCCCTTGTGATAACCACCACGGGGTCGGCCCTGTCGGCAGATTTGCTTTGCAAATCGCCTGTCGGCAACGCGGTTTTGCGATGCAAAACCCGCTGGGTCGGTAGCTCAGGTGGTTAGAGCGCACGCCTGATAAGCGTGAGGTCGGAGGTTCAAGTCCTCCTCGACCCACCACTTCTTCTTTGCCTTCGGCAAAACGAAGAAGAACAACACCTCCTCTTGGCGGCAAGCGGCAGGGTATCTTACGCAGTAAGATGTCCCGAGAGCGGCTCACAGGATTAGGTATCGATTAGATCGAACAGCAGTTTTAGAACTTCTGTTCCGTCCAATCGGACGGTGCGAACGCGCATTCTCTTCGAGAATACGCTACATCGCATTCGGACACTTCCTTCGGAAGTACCGGGAATTGACATCGTTTAGAGAGATACAATCAACAATACTGTTGGTCGCCCGAGTAAGGGATTGACCTCAGATTGGTGCTGATCTTCTTCGGAAGTGAAGCGAGCTTGTGAATACGTCTGTTTCCTCGGACGTCCATGAGTATGCCAGCCTGAAACGACGGTGTTGTCCAAGTCAAGTAAACTAACCCGAACACGTCTTCAGCCGCTTCCCGCACGGATAGTGGTTGCATACGGGACGTGTTCAAATTGTTCGCATCATACGTGGTGCGAGCGGGAAAGTATGCTTTTGATCCCAGGGATATGTGGGAACAGTTTCTTACCAGCTTCTGTTCTTCGATCGATTGGTTGGTTCTGCGGTCGCAAGGCGGTAGGACAAATAACCAGTCTTTCTATTTCTGGATCAAATCAAGCGCGAAAAGGGCGTTTGGTGAATGCCTTGGCAGTAAGAGGCGATGAAAGACGTGATACTCTGCGATAAGTCATGGGGAGCTGAGAATAAGCTTTGATCCATGAATTTCTGAATGGGGCAACCCACCTGATACTTTGTTATTATTATACTCTTCTGACCGTTCTGCGGTGGGACGAACCAGCTTGCTGGTGAGACTCGCCAAGGGCGAGCACGGAGTGTTCTTAATAATAAGGTAAACCAGGTATTTTTAACCTGAATACATAGGGTTAAAAGGCAAACCCGGGGAACTGAAACATCTAAGTACCCGGAGGAAAGGAAATCAATATGATACTCCCTAGTAGCGGCGAGCGAACGGGGACCAGCCGAGCCAGATGAGTGAGAAGAACATGTTGGGAAGCATGACCATAGCGGGTGATAGTCCCGTATTCTAAGCTTTGATGGACGTATTAAGTAGGGCGGAACACGTGAAATTCTGTCTGAAGATCGGAGGACCACCTTCGAAGGCTAAGTACTCCTTACTGACCGATAGTGAACCAGTACCGTGAGGGAAAGGTGAAAAGCACCCCGACGAGGGGAGTGAAACAGTACCTGAAACCGAACGCCTACAATCAGTTGGAGGGTCCTTGCGGCCTGACAGCGTACCTTTGTATAATGGGTCATCGACTTGGTCTCACAAGCAAGCTTAAGCCGTTAGGTGTAGGCGCAGCGAAAGCGAGTCTTAATAGGGCGAATGAGTTTGTGGGATCAGACCCGAAACCGAGTGATCTAGGCATGGCCAGGTTGAAGGTGCAGTAACATGCACTGGAGGACCGAACCCACATCTGTTGAAAAAGATCGGGATGAGCTGTGCCTAGGGGTGAAAGGCCAATCAAACTCGGAGATAGCTGGTTCTCTGCGAAATCTATTTAGGTAGAGCGTCGTCCGAATACCCCGGGGGTAGAGCACTGGATGGGCAATGGGGGCATACAGCCTTACTGACCCTAACCAAACTCCGAATACCCGGGAGTACTAGACGGCAGACACACTGCGGATGCTAACGTCCGTAGTGAAGAGGGAAACAACCCTGACCTCCGGCTAAGGCCCCTAATTCATGGCTAAGTGGGAAAGCAGGTGGGACGACCAAAACAACCAGGAGGTTGGCTTAGAAGCAGCCATCCTTTAAAGATAGCGTAACAGCTCACTGGTCTAATTAAGTTGTCCTGCGGCGAAGATGTAACGGGGCTCAAGCCATGAGCCGAAGCCGAGGATGCACATAGTGCATGGTAGCAGAGCGTAGTGTGACATAGATCCTATCCTCTTTAGTGTCCCCGGACCAGTTCCGTGTGGCACCTTGGAGGACCGGATCTTTCGATGAAGCCGGGGCGTGAGCCATCTGGTGGAGAGATCACTAGTGAGAATGATGACATGAGTAGCGACAAAGAGTGTGAGAGACACTCTCGCCGAAAATCCAAGGGTTCCTGCTTAAAGCTAATCTGAGCAGGGTAAGCCGACCCCTAAGGCGAGGCCGAAAGGCGTAGTCGATGGGAACCAGGTTAATATTCCTGGGCCAGGAAGTGGTGACGGATCTCGAAGGTAGTTCATCCTTATTGGATTGAATGGGCTGCTGAGAGGTCCCTGGAAATAGCCCTTCCATGAGATCGTACCCTAAACCGACACAGGTGGATAGGTAGAGAATACCAAGGCGCTTGAGAGAACTATGTTGAAGGAACTCGGCAAAATACCTCCGTAAGTTCGCGAGAAGGAGGCCCGGTTTCTACGCAAGTGGGAGCTGGGGCACAAACCAGGGGGTGGCGACTGTTTATTAAAAACACAGGGCTCTGCGAAGTCGTAAGACGACGTATAGGGTCTGACGCCTGCCCGGTGCCTGAAGGTTAAAAGGAGGGGTGAGAGCTCTGAATTGAAGCCCAGGTAAACGGCGGCCGTAACTATAACGGTCCTAAGGTAGCGAAATTCCTTGTCGGGTAAGTTCCGACCTGCACGAATGGCGTAACGACTTCCCCGCTGTCTCCAACATAGACTCAGCGAAATTGAATTGCCTGTCAAGATGCAGGCTTCCCGCGGTTAGACGGAAAGACCCCGTGCACCTTTACTACAGCTTCACATTGGCATTAGGCCGAGCATGTGCAGGATAGGTGGTGGGCTTCGAAACCAAAACGCTAGTTTTGGTGGAGCCTCCTTGAGATACCACCCTTGCTCTGCTTGATGTCTAACCGCGGTCCATTATCTGGATCCGGGACCCTGTGTGGCGGGTAGTTTGACTGGGGCGGTCGCCTCCTAAAGCGTAACGGAGGCGCGCGAAGGTTGGCTCAGACCGGTCGGAAATCGGTCGTTGAGTGCAATGGCAGAAGCCAGCCTGACTGCGAGACTGACAAGTCGAGCAGAGACGAAAGTCGGTCATAGTGATCCGGTGGTCCCGAGTGGAAGGGCCATCGCTCAACGGATAAAAGGTACGCCGGGGATAACAGGCTGATACTGCCCAAGAGTCCATATCGACGGCAGTGTTTGGCACCTCGATGTCGGCTCATCTCATCCTGGGGCTGGAGCAGGTCCCAAGGGTACGGCTGTTCGCCGTTTAAAGAGGTACGTGAGCTGGGTTTAGAACGTCGTGAGACAGTTCGGTCCCTATCTGCCGTGGGTGTAGGATACTTGAGAGGAGTTGCCCCTAGTACGAGAGGACCGGGGTGAACGAACCACTGGTGGACCAGTTGTCGTGCCAACGGCAGTGCTGGGTAGCTATGTTCGGACAGGATAACCGCTGAAGGCATCTAAGCGGGAAGCCCCCTCAAAACAA
The DNA here is from genome assembly GCF_004006175.1 of Parasedimentitalea marina. GTDB lineage: Bacteria > Pseudomonadota > Alphaproteobacteria > Rhodobacterales > Rhodobacteraceae > Parasedimentitalea > Parasedimentitalea marina. The sequence goes on along the minus strand of NZ_CP033219.1, from coordinate 3,510,623 downwards.
GGTATCCCTGAGGGCCGAGGTAGACCACCTCGTCGATAGGCCAGAGATGTAAGCGTGGTAACACGTTCAGTTGACTGGTACTAATTGCCCGATAGGCTTGATTTGATCCAGTAATAGACAGACTGACTATGTCAGACTTAAGTGAACGACAATCAAAGCATACATTCCAACCGTATTCGAAACGAAATCGAATACGTATCAGACGAACTGACTTGAATAACATGTTGATGTGGGAACGCGCCTTTGCTTCGCAAAGACACTGTCTCCACTCGCCGTGATTTGCCATGCAAACACGGCGTGTATCTCAAATCGAGGATTTTCCTCGGTTTGGTGGTCATAGCGCAAGTGAAACACCCGGTCCCATCCCGAACCCGGAAGTTAAGCACTGTTGCGCCGATGGTACTGCATCTTAAGGTGTGGGAGAGTAGGGCACCGCCAAACCTAGAAAAATCCTCAAACAACGATAAATATTAAATATAACCGGTTACAAACCCTGTCGCGGGATGGAGCAGCCCGGTAGCTCGTCAGGCTCATAACCTGAAGGTCGCAGGTTCAAATCCTGCTCCCGCAACCAAATTCAAGATCGCAACAGCCCGTTCGACCTACAAACAGTCCCCCGGACTGTTTGATTAACGGTCTCACCTCATCAGGCTCATAACCTGAAGGTCGCAGGTTCAAATCCTGCTCCCGCAACCAAATTCAAGATCGCAACAGCCCGTTCGACCTACAAACAGTCCCCCGGACTGTTTGATTAACGGTCTCACCTCATCAGGCTCATAACCTGAAGGTCGTAGGTTCAAATCCTACTCCCGCAACCAACTTAAAACAACGATACCACATCTTACGCCCCGCTCCAGCGGGGCTGTTTGCATTTGGACCCAACCACTGAAAGCTCAGACAACAAAACAACGGCAGTCGGCTCCAACAACAAAACACCGCGCGGATGCCGTCAGGGGACCCGCGGTGGTGGCTTAGAACAAACCCACAGCCACTCCCCCGACGCGGCATGATCAAGACCACCAAGGTGAACCAAATCCAGAAATCGATCCGCGTGCAATGCATGCAAGCTCCAGGCCATTGTGGTCATTGCTTGCCCAGAAACGATCTGCACCCTACAGATCACAGCATGAAACTGAACAGTCTTGCCCTTGCTGCCATCACAATGGCTCCCTGTGCTGCGAAGGCGCATCCGCATATATTTGTCGACACCGCCTTGAAAGTGCTTGTCATGGATGACGGGCAGCTTTTTGTGTACTCATCACAAAACAGCGCACAAAGTTCAGGGTCCATAAGATGGTCTTCGAGAGCTGTCAGGATATCGACCTCAAGCTTCTCTCGTTGGATTCCTAGACGGTTGGAACATGTTCCTTTGTTGCGGGCACTTGAACAACCCATATGCGTCTGAGAGATCATTGAGTAACCACCGCCACAAGCCCCACACTTCACAAGGCCCGAGAATAGGTTTTTGGGCCGCTGCTTTGCCCAAAAGGGTTTGCCTGGTTTATTAAGAGATGATTGACGTTCTTTGACTTTTTCCCAGAGTTGCTCCTCGATGATCCGTAATTCGGGAACATCTTTTATGATCCATTGATCCTCTGGGTTCAGTCTAGAAACACGTTTTCCTGTCTCAGGATCTTTGACGTAGCGAAGCCGGTTCCAGACAAGCCGTCCAACATATAGCTCGTTGTTAAGAAAGCCTGTACCGCGCTGCCTGCTACCGTTAATGGTGCTTTGCCCCCAGCCTTTACCTGTCGGACCTGATACGCCTTCTTTGTTGAGTTGGAAGGCTATTGCCTTAGGTGATTTACCAGCTGCGTATTCTTCAAAGATGCGTTTCACAACAGCTGCATCAGGGATATTGATGATGCGTTTACCCCGCTCTTCACCTTGAACGGAGTCGTAGCCATAGCATTTCCTACCACCAGATCGACCTTTCTCCACGCGTCCACGTAGCCCTCGCCGGGTTTTGTTGGCGAGATCTTTTAGGAACAGGGCATTCATCGTGCCCTTAAGCCCAATGTGCAGCTGCGAGATTTCACCTTCTGATAAAGTGCAAATCTGTATACCCGCAAAGCTAAGACGTTTGAGCACCGCTGCTATGTCTTCTTGGTCCCGTGAGATGCGATCAAGAGCCTCCGACATTACAATCGAAAAATCCCCCGCGGCGGCATCTTGCATAAGCATTTGAATTCCCGGACGCATCAAGGAAGCGCCAGAAGTCGCGTGATCCGTATAGCACTGCACGACGGTATGACCATTTGCCTGCGCACGCTCTTCGCACAACCTGATCTGGTCCTCAATCGAGGCCTGACTCTGGAGGTCACTGGAGTATCGAGCATAAATGGCGACTTTGGTCATGAAGTTCTCTAGTCTGTTGTGTGTTGTCCTTTGAATTTCGTGCGTCCTTGACGCTGAAGCAAGTCTTCAAAATCTTCTTCGGCAGCGCGTCGCGCGAGATAGCCTACGAGCTCTCGAAGCTTGTTCTCCGACGAAATAGTACTGTTTTTACGCAGAACATCCCGCCAGCTATTTGAGCGGCGAATAGACATATCTTACTATCTTTTCAGTTTCTGCGGCTCAATATATGCCAAGTCGTGACAGCAGGTTGCGAACGGGGTCTAGGGAGTTGATACGAGACCGTATCAGCGCAGAAATCATTGAAAATTTTGCCGCACGTGAGGGTTATGAACATGATCGGATCTTCGTCAACATGATACCAATTATTATCGGATCTGGGTCAGAGTTCATCAACGAATTAAAGCCACATATTCACGCAACAACGACTGAGGCTGAGCACTTCGTTTTTCATTTTGAAAATGTCGAGCAAGCCAACTTTGCAGACCCTCAGTTTGTAGAGCTAACAAGCACAGTTTTCGGTTAGTCTACGCATGAGAGAACGAGGCCCGTAGAGCAAGTGCGACCTAGATTTCTTCCTTTTTTTAATGGATTCTATTTTTCAGTGGCGCGAAGCTTCATGCCGGCGCGACCCGGCGCTTGCATTCGTCGATCTAATTTTATAGATCAGTTGTGCTTTAAGATATGTAATAGCAGATCAGAATTTGCCAAGAGAGCTGTTTGCATGATATGCTATTATATATCAAGGGATGATCCTGATATGTTAAGGTAGATCAAGTGATGAGCTATGCGAGTGAACACATTGCAGCTTCCCTCAAGGAAGCGCGTGAAAACAAAGGGTTGAGCCAGAGAGAGCTTAGCGCTCGTTCTGGTGTGCCTCAATCGCATATCTCCAAGATTGAAAGTAACGCTGTTGATCTTCGACTATCAAGCCTCGCAGCGCTTGCCCACGCGCTTGATCTTGAGCTTGCCATGATCCCACGAAAAGCTGCGCCGGCAGTCAGATCAATCACTCGTAGCACTAGTCAGCACAGCGCAGGAGCGAATAACGATGCTCTTCGTGAACTGGTACGCGCGCAACGTGCACTTGGCGCACTTCCTGAGGCATTACAGAAACATTCTGCTCTACACGCGCTTAAAAAGAACTTTGAGGAAATCAACAAATTCCGCAGTACCCTACAGGAAGCAGGTGCTCTTAAGCAATTTAGAGCCACTATAGAGAACATCCAAAGCTCGGGAGGGCTTGACGAAATTCAAAAAGCTGCAAAGCAAGCTCAGAAAATCCGCAATGCACTGGTGCATCAAGTTCCAACCCACATGATTGAACCACCGCGCAGCAAGCCTGCCTACAGCTTAGATGAGGAGGATAGTGATGGCTGATGTATCTGTCCTAAATGTCGAGCTCTACGGCAAGCCAATTGGAACCCTAACACGCGTTGCAGGGGATCGAACCCTGTTTGCTTTCAATGAAGAGTATATCAATGACCCCGAACGCCCAACGCTGGGGTTATCGTTCATGGATCAATTTGGCGAACTGCGCACTGATTTTCGCCCTGTCCAAAAGCAGATCATGCCGTTCTTCTCTAACCTCTTGCCAGAGGGGCATCTGCGTAAATACTTGGCTGAGCTCGCAGGGGTGAATTCTGAGCGGGAATTTTTCTTGCTTTGGGCGTTGGGCCGAGACCTTCCTGGGGCAATTACAATCACACCAGCCGACGGAGAAATTTGGCCTCCTGAGGCTGCAGATGAAGGCGATGACGAAAAGCGCGCACCTCATGAAAACATGCTTCGGTTTTCGCTCGCAGGTGTTCAATTGAAATTCTCCGCTATCGAAAGTGCCAGCGGCGGCTTAACCATTCCGGCTTCCGGTGTTGGCGGCGACTGGATCGTCAAGCTTCCTTCGCGGGAATATCTCGGTGTTCCTGAGAATGAATTCTCAATGATGAAGCTTGCTAGTAAGCTTGGTATGGATGTGCCGAGGATTGATCTCGTTGATATCGATAGTATTACAAACCTGCCAGACGGAACGGATCGTTTCGGAAGCAAGGCATTCGTTATCGAACGCTTTGACCGCCTTCCAAGTGGCGAGCGGGTACACATCGAAGACTTCGCACAAGTCTTCGGCGTCTATGGCGAAAATAAGTACAAGAAAGCCAGCATGCGTAACATCGCTTCTGTTATAGGTGCAGAAGGCTCTGATGAAGATATCCGAGAATTCATCCGTCGCCTGACGTTTAGCACGTTGGTTGGTAACGGTGACATGCATCTCAAAAACTGGTCATTGATCTATCCAGATAGACGGAATGCAGCCCTTTCTCCGGCCTACGATTTTGTCTCAACGGTGCCGTACATCAAGGGGGACAACTTCGCTCTGAATTATAGCCGTAATAGAGAGTTCGCTGATTTTGACGAAGATGAGATTTCACACCTAGCTGGCAAAGCTGCATTACCAGAAAAACTGGTTCTTGAGACCGCACGCGAAATGACCAGCGATTTCTTGGCTCTATGGAAGAGCGAAAAAGATGCACTGCCAATGCTGGAAGACGTCAGGACCGCGATTGACGCTCTCCTGCCAACTTTGCCTTTGGTGAATGCAAAGGAAGGTCATTGAAAGTGGGTATAGCTAATGGATTTGTCTGAAATTTATCCAGCGGGTGGAAGGCCTCAGTCATTATATTGCGAAAACTGTGAAGCAAGCATGGATATGAGATTTAGCCACTTTTCCGAAAGTGTCAGTGGCATAAATATAAGCATAAAAGGGTTACCAACTCTGCATTGCGAAGACTGCGATAAAGAGTACTTACCCGATGACTCGCGGTTCGCGATCATTTATTTGCATGAACAGGCGACCAAGGCAGGATCAGATCGTGTGACTGTCGTCCGGAACAAAAAGGAAGTTGATTATAAGTTTTCGAATGTTCCATTTCTCATTGATGCCGATGACTATTTTTACCTCCCTGGCCTCTATAGGAAGCAAAATGTAGGCTTTCTTTCTCCCTTGTTTTTTAACAAGGCTGTTCTAATCAAGTACGATAATTCTCCTGATTATCGCGTCACTTTTGCGTCTCCGGCATATGGAGAGATTGAGGCTGCCACTTACGCGATTCCGTTCGGCATCAACCGATTTGGGAGGATTGTTATGTGGCTAGGAGATGTCGCCAAGTTACCCGAGGCTGAGCAGTTTTATCTCCGCTCTGAAAATGTAGAATCGGATCACTCTCTGGGGAGTGACTTTTATGACGGCCAAATCGAATGCAAATTCACCGAACTGACCAAAGAGAAAATTGTCCTTGAAGCTCGGTCGAAATTTATAGGGGCCTTTGATAAGAAATTTGGCGTCAAGTTAGCGCATCTTGATACAGAGCTAATCGAAACGATTGCAGCTCTGACGCCACCCGTGATCGACACCGAGAAAGAGCGGCGGTACGTATTCGACAGCCTTAACCGCATCTTCCTTGAGACATTAGACAACGGCGTGCTAAATCAAGTCGTGAAAAGTCTTGGAGCAACTTCAGCCGGTTCCGGTTCCTTAAAGAGATTACAAGCATTGTTGGAGACGTTCGACGGGTCCGGAAAAGTTAGCAATATGCTTATGCCGTTCTACGTACTTTACGATCTGCGTATCGCTTATTCTCACCTTACATCCGGCAGTAGAAAGAGCCAGTTGATTACTAGTTCTGCAAGCCGTCTTGGGTTGGCAGCTGACTTTGATCTCCCTACTGCTTATGGAGTGATCCTAGATTTAGTCGCTCAATCACTGTCCTATTTCTCAGTGCTCATAGAACCACCAAGCACAGACGCCGAAAAGAGTGAGACAGACAACTGCCCTGACAATTAGTGACTAAAGCAAGTCTGTTATACACGCACTACCGTTGAAGGTCGTTGCTTGGACCATTTCGAGCAACTGTTGATCGTCCCTCCTTGCGGCCAGTCTGTTGTCTGGAATTCTGCCCCTGCGACTTTTCTGAAGATGGGTTTAGCCCATCCATTTCTAAATACGCGGAAATTTCTGCATTAAGTTCACTAAGCTCAGTGTTGCGTTCGGTACGCGCCTGCAGAATTGATTTTTGCAAATTCTACCGCTCCTCAAGCTGTCCAGCGATCAAGTCATCCTTTTCAGCGCGGTCCCGAAAATCGGCTTTCTGCGCCTCATATTCATTTGGGCTCCGTATCTTACCGTACTTCCCAGTTTTTCGGTTCCAGAGGCCGCCAAGCCCCTTGGGAAGACGCGCAGCGCGCTCGCATGTTTCTTCAACCTGTCGGGCTTTATGCTGATCCGCAATCTGCTTTCGTTCGGCCTTCTGCCTCTCAACCAACCTTTGTCGCCGCATTTCAAGTGACGGAGAGATGCGACGATGGCCCGACTCTGCCTCTTTGATATAGCGATTAAGTTGCTCAGTCATACGAACCGCGATTTGGGCCTTTGCCTGATCAACAGACGGTCGCTTCTCGGGCTCCGGAATGCGGTCTTTGATATCCTTGGATTTGACGTCGGCGTAGCGTGCCAAGGCTAAAACTTCGCCCCTAAAATCAACCGCGACGACACCGCGACGATCGCCGCGTGCCAACGTATATCCACGTTCCTTGAGTGCTGATACTAACGCCTGTTCAGAATCTGATGAGCGCCAGCATTCCCGGAACATTGCCTTTACCAAACGAGGGTCTTGTTTCGTGCGTTTGGCCTGTTGCCATTCTTCGCGGCTCATATTGAGAGGATTGCGCATGGATCGATCAATCAGGCCCTTAGGCAAGTCCCACTCATTTTCCAAATATAGAATTCTCGATACATCCATAAGCCTGTTTTTATAGAAAGGTTGAGTGCGTGCAGTCATGGATTCCGGATCTATCCGCGACCAGACAACGTGGGCATGCCGTCGCCCTTCTTTCTCATGGAAGACAATTGCCCGAGGTTGATTATCCAGTCCAAGATTTTGCTCCGTCATTTCGATGGCAGCTTCAAAGGCCTCTATCGAAACCACCTCTTTCTCAGGTGGGCTCAAACTTAGTGAAAACAGGAATTTTTTGCACCTAGTACCCTTGGAAATTGCTTCTGCTTCGGACAGCGCAGTCTCCAAATCTTCAGCCATGAAGCCACGAACTTCGTATAGCTCAACATGCTCATTGTCGTGACTATTCAACAAATGCTTGGACAGCTGACCGGGGTTTCCCCGTTGTGACGCCTTGAGGATCATACTCGTCCTCCAAGAGAGCGAATGAGCTCGTCGCGGAGCACAATAATTGCAGCACAAGCCTCAGAGAGGTCCGCTTCCGTTTCAGGCGTGACAGGTAGGGAGCCGGTATTCACTGCACGAGCCAATTGATTTAGGTTGCTAGAAATTCTTGAGGAACCAAGCGCCGCGAGCACACGACCTAATACCTCATGGTCTTTCACAGGGAATTTGCCACGCGTATGTCTGGGGGCAACTTCATCCCCAAACAATCGCTCGCGAACATAAGCGCCCATAGATATTCCCGCAGCATCATGTTCGAGCTTTGCCCTTTCTTCAACAGTGAGACGTAGAGAGAAAGGTGAAGGGTAATTTTGTTGAGCCATATCGGTCCTCCTTCGGACCCGGTATGGCGGCGAAAACAACTCCCATGCTTGATTGTTCAACTAAAACAGCCATTTATGGTGCGTATCGCCATGCCGAGAAATCTGGTGCAATGATTAGTAGGCTAAGTCGGTTGCGCCCTCCCGCAACCAAATACAATCGCCTACACCAACCGCCCCATGGGGCGGTTTTGTCGTTGCGGGACAAGGCCAAAGGCGGCCTCATGTGCATCGATTGGAGCGTTTGTTCGTTGCGACTTGGACTTCGTGTCGTCCGACGGTGGCTGTTGCGATTTTGAAGAAAGCTCTCTTATAACCTTCTTTCTGACAGTCTTCTGTTTCTTGATGCCAAAAATGGGCAGGCCATTGATTTTGAAGACGACATGATCAGGGAAGGGGGCACAGTCGAAAATCGACAGACATGTCCAGCAGAGCACTGATGTTGGCCATTCATGACCTCTAGTCAGTCGACGCCAACTCTCGTTGTTCCGTGACAGAAACGTGAGGTTGAAACACCTGTTTCTCTTCCCTAGATTGGCGCATGCATTCAACCATTTTCCGCGAGAAAACCAGGGGCTTTATCTGTGACTGATACCGGCGTTAAAGAGACATTTTCCTTTCAAACTGAGGTCGGCCAATTACTCGATATTGTCGCCGGGTCTCTCTACTCGAACCGCGAAATTTTCCTGAGAGAACTGGTGTCAAACGCGTCTGATGCCTGCGATAAGCTGCGCTATCAGGCCCTCACTGATCCCACTTTGACCGATGGTTCCGATCAGTTTTCAGTTTTGCTTGAGATCGACGCGAAAGCCAAAACCCTGTCCGTTTCGGACAATGGGATTGGGATGAACTACGACGACTTACTTGAAACGCTTGGAACCATCGCAAAGTCAGGGACTGGGGCGTTTCTCAACGCCTTGAAGGACGGCGAAAAGGGCGAAATGGGTCTTATTGGCCAGTTTGGTGTTGGCTTCTATTCCGCATTCATGGTTGCCGACAAGGTCGATGTTTTGACGCGCAAAGCTGGCGAAGACACCAGCTGGCAGTGGTCATCGGACGGTAAAGGTGAATTTACCATTGAGCCAGGTGACAGGGGCGTGTGCGGCACAACTGTGGTGCTACACCTGAAGAAAGACGCGAAAGAGTTTCTGGAAGAGGTCCGCGTTCGCCATATTATCAAAACCTATTCTGATCACATTAGTTTTCCGGTGATGCTGGGTGGTGAGGCCCTAAACTCGGTCTCTGCCATTTGGACCCGTGCCCCGAAGGATGTGACCGAAGAGCAGCACACAGAGTTCTACCATCACACTTCGCATGCCTTTGATAAGCCTTGGCTAACCCTGCATAGCCATGTCGAAGGCGCGGTGAGCCACACCAGCCTTTTATACGTGCCGTCGACGGCCCCAATGGATCTGTACGATGCTGAACGCAAAAGCCATGTGAAGCTCTATGTGAACCGGGTGTTTATCTCGGAAAACACCAAGGATCTTGTGCCTGCCTACCTGAGGTTCCTTCGCGGAGTTGTTGATTCACAAGACCTCTCGCTGAATGTATCCCGCGAGATGCTTCAATCGGACCCGACGCTTGCGAAGATCAAGACAGCCCTGAGCAAGAAGGTGATCGGGGCGCTTAAAAAGAAAGCTAACAAAGCCCCAGATGAATATACCAACTTTTGGGAGAATTTTGGTGCCGTCGTAAAGGAAGGCCTGATCGAAGATCCAGGCGTACGGGACCGGCTGCTCGAGATTTGTCGTTTCTCTTCAACCATCTATGGTGAGCTGACCAGCCTTGCGGATTACGTTGGTCGCTGCAAAGATGGCCAAGACGCGATCTATTATATGGCGGGTGATAATGCGAAAAAGATATCGCAGTCACCGCATTTGGAAGGTTTCAAGGCCAAGGGCGTAGAAGTGTTGCTACTAGCAGACCATGTCGATGAGTTCTGGCTGCAACATATTACTGAATTTGAAGGCAAGACCTTCAAATCTGTAACACGCGGAGCAACTGATCTGGACAAAATCGGTGATGATGCAGATGCCGCCGACGACAAAGATAATGCAGAGACACCCGAACTCGATAATCTCATTGCAGCTGTAAAGCTGGAACTTGGTGATTTGGTCAAAGATGTGCGTCCTTCTAAGCGGCTAACCGATAGCCCTGTGTGCCTGATCGCTGACGATGGGGACATGGACGTCAACCTGGAACGGCTGCTTAAACAACATGGCCAGTTGACGGACGGCATGCCAAGGGTTCTGGAATTAAACCCAGACCACAAGGTTGTTAAAAAGCTGGCTGAACGCGCCAAAGGCGATGAGGCATCATCAGATGCGTTGCTTCAGGATGCGGCGCACTTGTTGCTGGATCAAGCACGGATTTCCGATGGGGAGGCGCCCGCTGATCCAGCGGAATTCGTCCGCCGTCTTAGTGCAGTAATGGATAGCGCGCTGTAGCGTTTCGCTGGCGTGCGATCTGTTAGCCATTTCCTATCTGACAGGCGAGATGGCTCACGAGACGCGATGTTTTGGTGGCAGAGTGCTGCATGATGGACCAGTCGCGGTTAGATGCCGCTCCTTTGATGGCATTTATTGCATCAAAGGAGACGGACTATGGGACTGAAACGGACGGATTAATTTCGCAAGGTTGCGGTGCGGACTGCGTAAACGAGTGGGATTACGCGTAAGCAGGTGGCTGATGATCTTGGCGTTGGCATTTCGACGCTGAACAAATGGATTGCCCAGCACCGAGACACCGATGTGGTGTCGAAAGAGGGTTTGGGCCTCGTCCAAAAGAATGACCGGCTTCGACGTGAGAACCGGCTCCTGAACGAGCATCTGGGGCGGCACGAAACCGCCACAGGTCCATTGTGTCTTGTTGTCAGCAAGAGAGATCAGGAAGCGCAACTTCAAAAAGGGGGATCAAACATGGCGCTGACGATGCAGAGGCCTTGTTTTGGTGGAATGCACTATAGATCAATATATTTTGCCCCGCTTCAGCGGGGCTGTTTGCCTTCCGCATCACACCTGTGTCTGCCGTGCGATGAGTTTTCTACAAGTCGCTGTTGAACTACATCGCCAATCCACATCGAAAAGAGCTTGATTGGACTGGATGTCATCGGCAAATTGAGCCAAACGGCGTTTCCCTTTGGAACGTCATGTGGTCAGCAAGTGAAAGGCTGGTTGTATGAAGCAGTTACTCTTGGCGCTTGGTCTTGGAATTTGGCTTGTGTCCCCCGTACAGGCGGCTGAAATTATCAAAGCCAATACAGAGCTTTGCGACTTGAGTTTGACAGGCGAGATCAGGCAAGGCGACGCAAAAGAACTTGATAGACAGAAAGCAAACTGGCGCAGCAAAGGTGGGTATGCCGGCGATGGCCTCAAGCTCTGCCTCGACAGCCCAGGTGGCAGTCTGAGTGAAGGGCTTGAGCTGTTCGAAATGATTTGGGCACAGAATATCAAAACGCATGTCCTGCCAGGTGCGAATTGTGAATCTGCCTGTGCACTGGCTTTTCTGGGTGGCTCTTACCTGTTGGGGACAGGCGTTACCCGAGAAATGCGGCGCGAGATCTGGCCCGATGGTCGCCTTGGATTTCACGGACCGCGACTGGTATTCCCGGCAAACATCAAATTTCCTGGTGATCAGGTGAGCAAGGCGTTTGATGTCGCGATGGAAATTGCGGCTCAGGTGTACGAGATCAACCGCCTTCAAGACCGCGAGAACGGTGCCCTTACAGATCACTTGGTGCATCGCTTTCTGAATACCAGCCCCGATGATATGTATTTTATTGATACAGTTGGGGATGTAATCTTATCGGAAATTGGCCTGAATGGGGTGGACTACAGCAATGCGGTGACGCCAGGGGCCATTCGGAACGTTTGTAACAATATTTACCTCAAGGGTGAGTTTCCTCTTGTCCAGGGGCATACTGAATCGATTCACAAGGACTTCACCTCTGCCGCAGCACTGAACCGTCGTTTGTTGGACTATGAAGTTGATGACTTTACTATCGAAGTTGAACAGTTAGACGGCTTGATCAGAGGATTTGCCGGCCCTTACCCCATTACGCACAGGAGTGATAGAATAGGGTGCTTTGTTAGTATTTCCGAAGGCTTAGCGAACTTCGAGTACGAAGATTTTGATCCTGATGAAGGTGAAATCTCGGTTGAAATATCAAGGTATTATGCAATTCGGGAAAACGATAACTTTTCGTTTTCTGGATGGTTGAATGAAGGTGAAACGATTGAAGTCCGGGACGTGGCTCCTTGGTATCTGCTTGACTTTGCTACCCCACTCAGTGACCTACCTAAGTCAGCGGCGTATCATTCTGCCCGCAGGCAATATGCGCAGCAGTCCGGCAAAGAGCCTTCGATTGTGGCAACAACTGCAGCTGATTTTGTCAGTTTTCCCGGTTTTGACCTACCTGGTGGCGATGTTGGACTGGTCCGAAATGCAACTTTGGAAACCTGCAGGCAGTCCTGTGACGCAGACGACAAATGCACAGCCTATACGCACGACAGGTGGAACAACCTCTGTTTCTTGAAATCCGCAGCAGACACTTCGAACCTGATATACGTTCAACCAAAGGCCGACAGTTACATTGCGCCGTCGTTCGCAGCGCTTATCCGTTCCGCAAGAACCAACATCGTCATGAAGAAGCGTAACAACAAAGCATTTTTTGACTCACCATATTATGACTTTGAATCGAGTTCCTTTAGTCAATGCGCGTCGTTTTGTGCGGAAGAAGACAAATGTTTGGGGGTGAACTTCTCTGGTAACCTATGTGAGATGTTTGATCATCCTGAGGTCTACAATGATCGGTTAGGTACACAAATTGGGCTAAAGCTTCAGCAATTACCCGAGTGACGTTGTTTCTATCCGTTGAGGCGCAGGTATTTACGTCCCACCACCACAGCAGCACATCGTGAGCCGCAAAGATTTTTGAACTGCGTGCGGCCTAGTGTCTTGGTACGGTGCCGCCTCGACGGTTTTGAAGATGTTTTGCTCCGGTCATTCGCTACGAACCGTGCGGTTATCGCTTTCGATTTTAGCGTTCTGTTGCGGTTTGCCTGGCTGGATGTATTCGAGCGGTACATTACGTTTCTCAACCCACTTCATCAGCTATCCACTGATGTACTAGGGGCCATTTTCAACATGAAGTGCCTGCGGCGTCAGGATCAACTTTGTCGATCACCGTGCACAGATGCCACGAGTCTTCGGCACTTACATCAGGGCGGTCACGGCGGCCATCAGCCTGCGCAACTCTGTGTCGTAGAACATGGCCATTTTGGGAGGGTGAATGACTTCCTCTCCCTCTGGCCCAAATTGCGGCAGTTCCAGTCCGTCTTAAAACTCACGTCGGTTGCAACCCAATTCGGATTTGATGACTGGAAGATTTACAATTTCAAATTATGACAAAATTAAAATTTCCCGCTTAATGATAAGAATAAGCTCGGTAGCTCAATGTGCCCCGCACCCTATTTATGTGTTGGCATGTTAGTATTCTTCTCGCTTTTGTGGCTGACCGCCTCAAGCATCTAGGACGCCAAGATGTCATCTTTATCGCTATCCCAACCTGTTGAGGCCCATCTCACACCGATACACTCAGAAGAACGCCATGCGTTCGTGGATAAGCTGATCGCACGTCGGCAATTCGTTCCGGCATTGGCCCAATTGAAGTTCAAGCTAGAGGCGAATCCTCTAGACCTTGAGACCCTCGACCGGGCGGCCGAGTGCTATTTTCAAATAGGCGACACCAAAACTGCGATCGCGATGCTTGGCTTTTTGATTGATAATTGCCCGGGGAAAACCAGCTACCGGATGAAATTGAGTAAGCTGCGTCAATTGTCTGGTGATGTGGAGGGGGCAATAGCTGAGTGTCAGAAGGTGCTGAAACTGGACCCCAATCAAGTGTGGGCGATGTACCATCTGAACGAGATGGTGCCACTCCGGCGGAATTCGAAATGGGTTGCGCTGCTGCGGAAGTTCGACAAGTCAAATAAGCTGCCAGCCGAAGCGCAAGCTCTGGCGTCCAACACGCTTGGTCAAGTCGAAGCGGCTTCAGGTCATTACACTGCTGCATTTCAGCATTTTGCGCGCGCAAAAACGTCCCAAAACCGAGAGTTTGACTTTGATACGGTGAAGCAGAGGGTGGATGATCAAGTCGCGCATTTTCGGCCCAAGAAACATACAAACAAAACTTCGCAAGACCCACGTGTGATCTTTGTATGTGGGTTGCCTCGGTCGGGTACGACCTTGGTGGAACGGATCCTGATGCGGCATGATCAAGTAGGTAGCGTGGGTGAAAGCTGTGCACTGTCTTTGATAGCAACTTTCATGCATAACTCCCTAAGTCCGGACCAGAACCTTTGGCAGTGGTTGGAAAGTCGATCTGATGCGCAGATCAAAGCGTTGCGCGGTAGTTATTTCGGTAACGCATTCAATGGATTACCAAATAAGCACCAGGTGATAATTGATAAGTTACCACTCAATTGTTTCAACATGGGAATTGCGCAATATTTGCTGCCAGATGCAAGATTCCTATTCATGATGCGCCATCCTCTGGATGTGGGACTGTCTAATTTTTCAACGCTTTACGGTGAGAAAAATGAATTTTCGGCATGCTTGCCGTGGATTGGAATGATGACGCGCGAAGTGTACCGCTCAGCAGAAAGCTTCTCACAAAAACTTGGAAAGAAAATGCGCATGCAGTCTTATCGCGCGCTGGTGCAGTCGCCTGACCAACAGATCCGCGCATTGATCGATCATGCCGGATTGCCTTGGCAGGAGACTTGTCTAAGCCCGGAACGGGGCAGTGGCGCCGTTCACACGGCATCAACGATGCAAGTGCGCGAGAAAATCAACATCAAAGGTCTGGATCGGTGGAAAGCTTGTGAAAAACAGCTGCAACCTTTGTCCGATGCCTTGGGTGGTCAGGATTGGCTGCAACACTGGCGGGAGTTAGAGGAGACTATGGCTGCGTGCTAAGTGCCGGACATGGGCCAGTGGTCTTGATCCCCGCAATGCAGGAAAACCGGCGCATTGTCGCCACTCATATGCACCGCCCGATGAGTTGTGTCAGGCAGTGCATGATAAGCGTGGCATCGTATCACGCAGACGTCTTCAGGATCTGCTTCAGATAGTCTGTTGTGATATTTCTGCTTTCACAGGCACCTCTTCACCCTCAGGGTTTAACCGTACCAATTGCCCTGCTGAACTTTGATCGAGCTGTCTAACAAAGCAGCAAAGGCCACGGGATCTTGGGTACCGCCGTCTTTGCCCCGGTAGTGGTAGGGGATGACAACGGCAGGTTTGAATTCGGCCACTGCGCTGGCGGCCGCGTTGATGTCCATGGTGAAGGGCAAATTCATGCACAGCAGGGCGACGTCAATATTCTGTAGCGCCCGCATCTCGGGTACATCTTCGGTATCGCCGGAGAGATAGACACGGGTGCCACCAATCGTCAAAACATAGCCGTTGTCGCGCCCTTGCGGGTGGAATTTCAGGCGACCTTCTGTTGTGTTATAGGCGGCTATTGCCTCGATCCCGATATCGCCGAACGCTGTTGTGTCTCCGTTCGCAATCACTTGCGCACGGGCGGCCATATCGGCGGCCATCTTTTCCTGCGCGCCCTTGTTTGAAATCAGTGTCGTGGTCTCGCCCATCACTGCGGCCAGTGTGTCATTGTTGAGATGGTCGCCGTGATGGTGCGTAATCAGCACCAGATCAGCGGGGGGAAAATCAGCGTATAACGCCGGATCGCCCACCGGGTCAGCATAGATCACGCCCATGGGGGTTTCGATAACCAATGAGGCATGCGCAACCGGGATCACGTTGATCGATCCATCTGCAAAATGCATGGAATGGCCATCTGCGGCGGCGAGTTGCGGTAACACGGTAATGGTCCCGGCAACTGCAGCCGTCGTCTGTAAAAACCTGCGTCTTGAAAACATCTTTTTTCTCCAGTTTGGGTTAGCAGAAATGGGGTACGTTCAAGTCAGTGCGAGAGTGTCGTCATATTGGTGTTTTGTTGCGTTAGGTTGATGTAACAAGGGCGCTATGGTTCGACTTCCGTAGGGATCTGTCCGGCTAGGATGTCATGGTCTGACAGTGTCGAGCCAGAAATCCATCTAAAGAGTTCCGGCTAATAGTCCGGTCAGAAATGCCCCAGTTTGGCGGTAGTGGTTGAGCAGACGTTCCGACACAAGATCAGGATTTCGGGCGATTGCCGCATCCATAATATCCTGATGCTCTTTTGGAATATCCCGTTTCAGGTAATTATTGGATTGCAAAGCCAGGTAGCGATACCGAACATTAAGATCGTAAAGCTGGCTGCAATAACGCAGCAGAATGGGCGAGTTACAGCCAGCGAGCAGGGCCATATGAAACGCTTTATGCCTCGCCTCGAACTCTTCAATGTCATCGCGAGAGCCGCGCACCATCCGATGATGGCAAAGGACCAGGTTTTCTTCCCAACTCTCAGTGGCATTTGCGATGCTTTCACGCAGTGCCATGTCCTCGAGCGTGCAGCGAAGTTTCAAAATGTCCTCGAAGTTTTTGCGTCCGGCTTCGGCGGCCCGGAACCCGCGTTGGTCCAAACGTTCGACCAATTGGTCCGAGGTCAAAAGGCTAAGAGCCTCACGGATTGGCGACGCACCGGTGTTCAGCGCCTTTCGCAACGTCTCAATCTTGAGTTTTTCGCCCGGCTTATACTGGCCAGTCAAGATCAACCGGCGCAGTTCCGTATACGCCCGATGGGTCGCAGAGCTGTCGGACTTGGACACGCTAGGTTTGCTGGGTACATCGCTTATGTTCATGGTGACAAAATATCGACTTTTCAGGCAATTTCAACAAATCATAGCAGTCTGATTGGGATTTATTGCACAAAACGGGGCCCAATGCATCGAATACGTACAATTGGGCCCCGTTTTGTGCTGAAATGCTATCTTGGCAGCGCGGTATTGGTATTAAGACGGGTCACGCCGCGCGGACTTCTGTGACGATGGCAATGAATTCTGCATCGTCCAGGATGTCACGTTTCTGGATGCCCTTTTGTTTTACGCTATCCAAAATCTCGGCTGATTGCTCGTCGGTAACCTCGCCAAGGCCCAGCTCTTCCAGTTTGTATGTGATCGAGGCCTTACCACTTTTCTTACCCAAGACAACTTCGCCTGCGCGACCTGTCAGGGATGGGTGGGTGCCAAACATGACAAGCGGGTCGTGCATTACATATTGAATGCCAATTCCCGACTCGCGAATGAAATTCCCAGTGCCCAGAACTGGTTTGTTACGTGCGATAGGGATATTGGAAAGCTGCGATAGCAGGTCGCCCAGTTCCGGCAGTTTGTCAAAATGATAACCCGTGTCATAGCCGTATAGTAGGTCGAGCCCCAGCATCAGTTCTTCCAGCGCGGCGTTGCCTGTACGCTCGCCCAGCCCGTTGCCGCAGCTGTGCACCACTTCCGCTCCGGCCGTGACGGCAGCCAATTCGGTTGCGACGCCCATGCCAAAGTCATTGTGAGTGTGGATCTCTATCGGCAGGCCGGTCATGTCCTTGACCCAACGCACCATGTATTTGATCGCTTCAGGCGTCGCGCAGCCCATGGTGTCGACGATACCGATGGAATCGGGTGGGGATTCGTTCATCACCGCCTTGCACAGGTTGGTCAGATCATCCGGGCGCGCGCGCGTTGTGTCGTAGGGAAAGAATACGGCATATAGGCCTTGCTCTCTGGCGTAGTTGATCACGTCACGGCTTTTCTTAAAGACGTCTTCCCAGGTCCAGCCAAACTGAGTGACCAGTTTTGGATATCCGATGGGCACCTCGATGATGACGCCGTCGGCGCCACATTCCAGTGCCATGTCGATGTCTTTTTTCATAGCCCGTGCAAAGGTAAAGATCTTGGACTTCAAACCAAGCTTAGAGATTTCCTTGATCGCTTCGGCATCTTGCAGCGAAACAGCCGGCATTCCTGCTTCGATCCGTTCGATGCCGATTTCGTCCATTTTTGTCGCGATGCGGATCTTATCATCGATCGAGAAGACGACACCCGGGGTCTGTTCACCATCGCGCAAGGTCGCATCGTGGATTTGAACTTTGGGCGGTAACAGCAGATTTTTGCGCACTTCTGGTACGAAATTATAGGGGCTTACCCAGTACTTGCCGTCTTCAAAATGGTTCTCGCGCATCGGGGCACTCTCCGGTTTTCTGCTTTTTCGCTCTATTTGTCGTTTTCGCGTATTTTTTGGCCAAGTTCAATAAAAAGTCGATAAAATATTTACAAGAGCTTTTTGTCGTTTATCCTTGCCATCGCAAGGGAGGACTACAAATGTTCAAGATTCTAAAAGTTGCAGCGGCGGTTGCGGTGTTGTCTGGCAGCGTGGCCCAGGCGGAAGAGTTGCGCATGGGAACGGCAAGTGTTGGGGGCGCTTTTTATCCGATGGGCCAGAGCATATCTAACCTCGTCAACAAATATGCTGGTGATGAGATTTCAATGGTCCCGATCGTTACTGGCGGGTCGGTGCAGAACCCTCGTTTGATTGGAACAAGCGAAGTCGAGATTGCGATCACCAACAATAACCTGGCGGTCTTGGCCATCAAAGGCAAAGGTCCTTATAAATCAGGTGCCATTGAACTTAACGCCGTGGCTGCACTGCACCCCAGTGTTTTGCACATGGTCGTAATGGGCGATTCTGATATCGAAACAATTGAGGACCTTAAGGGCAAGCGCGTTGCCATTGGTCCCGCTGGTGGTGGGACACTGGGGTTCATGAACTTCTTGCTGCCCCTGCATGACATGACGCTGGATGATTTCACTCCCAGCTTCCTGTCGTACTCGGATGGGTTCAGCCAGTTGACCGATGGCAACGTGGACGCCGCCTTTGCGTTGTCAGGGCTTCCTGCGGGTGCAGTTATGCAGGCCTCGGCTGGTCATTCACTGAAATTCATATCGTTCTCGGACGGAATTATGGACGAGGCCCTGGCCAAGAACGGCGCGTTTGCGGCGGTGGATGTGCCTGCGGATGTCTATGGAACACCTGCCGCCGGGCAGTTGATCGGGGTCAACAATATGTTGGTTGTTCCAAGTTCAATGGATGCAGATATCGCTGAGAAGATTACAGCGGCCATCTTTGACCATCTGGATGAGCTGAAAGCCGAGAATGCCAGCGCCCGCCAGATGGACCCGGCAACGACGCTTAATCTTGCCATTCCATTGCACGAAGGTGCTGTGCGTTACTTTAACAAGTAACGTAAACCTTGCTGACCTGTCGCTAATGAGGCCGGGTCAGCGCATTTCAACTTCATAGACGGTACTCTGTTGAATGCGACTTCTACGCAAAGAAAAACTGCTGTTTTGGGCAGGCATTGGGCTTGGTCTGTATCACTTGCTAATCGTGTCGGGGGTGATCACGGTCTCTACGATGCCGATGCGGTTGACCCATGTGATGTTTGCCTTTTCGATCCTGTTTATTCTTAAGCCGGCAACCCCGAAACTGGACGGCAGCGCGGCAAATACAATGATGAGTCTTGGCCTGATCGCAGCAACGATCTCGGCCAGTTGGTGGATGCTGACCCGGTGGAAGGCTATCGCCTTTAGCGGCGGGCTGACTGAAATCGGCGACTTTTATGCGGGGGCCGTGTTGGTGGCTGTCGTGTTTGAGGCAGCGCGACGTGGCGTTGGGCTTATTCTAGCTGTTATCACCTTGGTATTCTTTAGCTATCCATTCCTAAGCCCCTATTTGCCCGGCGTCTTATATGGGCGCGGCTATGGGTTCGAACGCATTGTGCTGTTCCTGACCACCGACACACAGGGCATCTACGGCATCCCTGTAGGGGTGGCGGCCACCTACATCATTGTCTTCACCATCTTTGGTGCGCTGCTGTCCGGCCTTGGTGCAGGGGACTTTTTCTTTCAGGTCTCGGTGCGGCTGACCCGCGGTATGCGTGCTGCAAGTGCCAAGTCCGCGGTGATGTTTTCTGCCTTGATCGGCATGGTGTCCGGATCGGCGGCCGGCAATGTCGCGGTCACCGGTGTTGTGACTATCCCGGTGATGAAGCGCGAGGGCTACGCGCCTCATCAAGCCGGCGCGATAGAAGCTGTTGCATCAACCGGTGGCCAGCTGATGCCGCCCGTCATGGGAGCTGCGGCCTTTATCATGGCCGAGATTGTCGGTGTTCCCTACACATCCGTGATGGCCACCGCGCTGTTGCCGGCGCTGTTGTTTTTTGGGTCAGCCTTTGCGGTTGTGCACTTGCAAGGGATCAAAAACGGCATCACCGCCAGTCCTGAAAATCAGGCGGATGGACGATCCCTTGGCCAGGTTCTCTTGCAGGGTATCCCCTTCATGGCGGCCTTTGGTATTCTGATTGCCTTGATGCTTAAGGGATATTCACCGTTCAAGGCGTCGCTCTGGGCGATGGCAGTGCTGATAGGATCGGTTATTGTGCAACGCCGCGGTATCAATCGCGAGCTGCTGGGTAAAATTGCTAACGGAGTCTCCGAAGGCGGGCGCAGCGTGGTGACCATATCAGCGGCCTGTGCGGCGGCGGGGATTATCTCGGGTATTCTGGGGATCACCGGTCTGGGGTCAAAGATCGCTTTGCTGATCGATGTGGCCTCTAACGGATCGCTGTTTCTGGCGCTGTTTTTCACCATGATCACCTCGATTATCCTGGGTATGGGCCTGCCGACCACAGCAGCCTATTTGATCCTGGCCACGGTCGTGGCCCCTGCCTTGGTCAAGCTGGGCGTGCCGGTTCTGTCGGCCCACTTCTTTGTGTTCTATTACGGTTGCATATCGACAATCACACCTCCGGTGGCCTTGGCAGCCTATGTTGCGGGCGGCATTGCGGATGCAAATATCAATAAGGTCGGCTGGACCGCTGCCTCTTATGCGGTGACCAGCTTTGTGTTGCCGTTTGCTTTTATCTTTGGGCCTGGCTTGGTGATGCAGGGCACTGTGTTGGATATTGTGGCGGCTTGGGTTACGGGATTTGCCGGCATTGCAGCGATTTCGATCGCGGTGATCGGCTGCCTTTACCAACCGATAAGCCCGCTATTGCGGATCGTGGCAGGGGCCAGTGGACTGGCCCTGCTGTTCCAGGGCCCATTCACAGCACTGGCAGGGGCGGCAGCATTTATCGCGCTTATCCTGTTCGAAAAATCACGCGCCCCGGCGCAGACATAAGTCCCTACATCAAAGGAAATACCATGACCCGAAGCTTTAGAAGAGTGGTCACCGGACACGATGACATGGGCGTTGCTATCGTCGAAAGCGATGAGATCGCGACCCAAGTTCTACAACGGCCCAATCGTCCGGGGGTGACGCTGACCAATTTCTGGCTGTCTGACGGAACGCCGGCGGAATATGATGGGCCGACTGAAACCTGCACAGGTCCGTTCATCTTGCATCCGCCGGAAAATGGCAGTGTCTTTCGCTGTGTTGAGTTCCTGCCCGAAGACCCCGAGGTATTGGCAAAACTGGATGGTAAGTCAGCATTTGCTGAAATGGGCGCCGCCGCCAATATTGTCGAGAATGCGCGCCATCCGTTTATGCACCGGACAAATTCCGTCGACTACGGCATCGTGCTGTCGGGCGAGATTTACATGATGATGGATGAGGACGAGATCTTGCTCAAAGCCGGGGACATGGTAGTTCAACGTGGCACCAATCATGCCTGGTCCAATCGCGGGACTGAACCTTGTTCTATTGTTTTTGTGCTTGTTGACGGGGTGACGATGCGTGATGCGCCTGACGACGACAAAACAGGTATCCCAAAACGCTAAGAACAGTCCAAGGATGTGGAAGCCCCAAATGTTAGAGCTCTCTCACGGTACAACAAGTGTCTGTTCAGCTAAGGTCCGTATCGGGCTGAGTGAAAAGGGCCTTGAATGGCACAGTCATCAAATTAACCTGACCAAGGGAGAGCAGCACAGGCCTGAATATTTGCGGCTTAATCCCAAGGGCGTGGTGCCAACGCTTGTGGATGGCGGTCTTGTGGTTGTCGAATCCAGCGTAATTCTTGAGTATATTGATGACTTGGGGACCGGTCCCCGTTTGATACCCAAAAACCCGCAGGACAGTGCTCGGGCACGGATGTGGTTGGCACGCTGCATCGATGTCCATGCAGCCATCAACACGATGACGTTTTCCACTGTGGGGCGCAGTCGGATTCGTGCTGCCAAGACGCCCGAAGAAGCAGAGGCCGCGATCCTGCGCATGCCCAACCCGGCAGCACGGGCCAAGCGCCGCGATCTGTTCAACCTGGGTTTGGAATCGCCACATGTAGACGCAGCATTTTTTATCCTTCGCAGCCTGTTTCACGATATGCAAACGATCTTGGACCGTGGCCCCTGGCTGTTGGGCACGCGCTATAGTCTCGCGGATGTGGCCCTTGTTTCCTATGTGGACCGTCTTGACCGGCTGGGGTTTTCGGGATTGTGGGACCGTCATACACCGCAGGTCGGCCGCTGGTTAACTGCGTCACGAGCGCGCCAGAGTTACAAGAAGGGTATTCTTGATTACGCGGGCGATGTTGAGACTGACAAAATGCGTACTGCTGGGGCGCCATTTTGGCCTGACGTCCAATATAGGTGGGGTAAGGTTCTCAACTTATGATCAAAATCATCGACGACGAACCGGAATAACCTCTTTTTCACATATTTACCCTACGTTACTTGTCGTGTCGATTTTTTCCGGAGATACTCCACTAAATTGATTTTACTGAGGGGCAGACGTGACGACTTACTTTCTTTCGGTTTCATCCGGCAGCGGAGGTAGCGATGGCCTCCAGCACTTTGCACACGCCTTTGGCGGATTGCGGCTTTTTCATGGCTCTCTCTTGATCAATGGAGACAAAGTTAAACAAGGAGGCGGCGCTCTCCTTCGCAAGGGTGATACGTTTGAAGTCGCCGGAACGGCAAAGACGCATTGGGTTCGGTTTGATTTGTCCCACGATGCACCGGTTGAACAGGCTCAGGGGTATGGGCAAGTCTCTTTGCCAGTGCCCTCAGGGTCTTCAGACGTTTTGCTTCGCATGGACGAGGTTAAATTCCCGCCAAGTGCTGTTGCCTTTCGCCATATTCATCCAGGGGACGGACTTCGGTTTTTGACGGTTGGAGAGCTTTCGGTTGTTGGAGATGAACATTTGCATGTCGCGACCCCGGGTCGGGCCTGGTTTGAAACGGCAAATTTTCCAGTTCGGGCTGAAGCCAGCGCCGATCATGCGATGACCAGTTTTCTGCGCTTCATGGTTCTGCCGCCCTCCTACTTAGGCAAGCCCTCATTCAATATCCTGGATAAGGACGAGGTCAGGCTGCCTCAGCAGCAGATTACACGGCGACATTTTGACCAAATCGTTCACTTGGAGGCCGGATAGGCGTTCTAAACCAATAGGCTGCGCGATCCGGCTATTGGGCGCGGCGGGTTTGGGCGACAGGCCTTCATAGTTGATAGCGTTGATGATCTATCCTCTGGTCTCAACGCTATCAGGTGTCACACCCCCAAAGCCCTCATCTTGGATGCTGTTAGCCCAATATTTGTGCAAAGTGCCCCGCAAAGGGGCATATCCCCGGCTTTCCTACCTTCTCAACTGTGTCATTTAGATCTGCCCAATTGAACCGGAGCAGTGCCACAGATAGCGGCTCAGATACCCGATCTGACCAATGAGAGTAGGTTTCTTATGGCACTTCCGAGCCCAACAGGTATCAACATCTTCCGCCGAGACCGCAGTACAGGCGTTTTGCATCTCACGTGGATAGCATTCTTCATTAGCTTCTTTGTGTGGTTCAATCATGCGCCGCTGATGACTTCTATCCAGGCCACACTGGGGCTGACAGACCAAGAGGTCAGGGCGATCCTGATCCTGAACGTGGCGCTGACCATTCCGGCGCGGGTCGTGGTTGGCATGTTGGTCGATAGGTTGGGACCCAGACGTGTCTACTCTGCCTTGCTGGTCATCTCCGGTGTGCTCTGTCTGATGTTTGCCGCCGCCCAAAGTTTTGCCATGCTGGCCTTGACCCGGTTTCTATTGGGGTTTGTGGGTGCCGGGTTTGTCGTTGGCGCCCGGATGATCAGCGAATGGTTCCCTGCCAAGCAGGTTGGGCTTGCTCAGGGAATCTATGGGGGCTGGGGTAACTTTGGCTCGGCAGCGGCGGCCGTTGCCTTGCCCTCGGTTGCCTTGATATTTGGTGGCGATGAGGGGTGGCGCCTTGCGGTCGCGTCAACGGGTGTTGTCGCCATGGTCTATGGGGTGATCTATTATAACTCGGTTACCGATACGCCGCAGGGGGCGACCTATTTCAAGCCCAAGAAATCCGGCGCCCTTGAGGTCACCAGCCCGGGGGATTTTGTCCTCTATCTGCTGATGCAGGCACCAATGATCCTGGCGCTGGGCATTCTGGCCTGGAAGTTGGGTCCTTCCGGTGTTGGCCTGCTGCCCGATGGCGCTGTCTACGGAGCCTATCTGTTCCTTGCGGCGCTTTATGCCTATCAGATCTGGCAGGCCTACCAGGTCAATCACACAGTGTTCACCCAGACGGTACCTGAGATCCACCAGTATAAATTCAGTCAGGTAGTGATCTTAGGCATGACCTATATGGTGACCTTCGGGAGCGAGCTGGCGGTTGTGTCGATGCTGCCCCTGTACCTGATGAGCACGTTTGATTTGTCGGTTGCCACAGCAGGATTGTTGGCCGGCGGATTTGCCGGCACCAACCTGTTTGCCCGTCCAATGGGCGGCTGGCTAAGTGATACCTTTGGCCGTCGCCGGATCTCGCTGGTGCTGGTAGGGGGGGCCGCCTGTGGCTATCTGCTGATGTCGCTGATTTCTGCAGACACAGGGCTTGTGTTCGCCGTCTTTGCCACCTTGGCCTGTTCGATCTTTGTCAATGCAGGCAACGGCTCTGTCTACGCCGTGATCCCGATCATCAAACGGCGTCTGACCGGTCAGATCGCTGGCATGGTCGGGGCCTTTGGCAATGTTGGTGGGGTGCTGTTTCTGACGGTTTATGCACAGTTCAGCCCTCAGGTGTTCTTTCTGACCATCGCCGCAACATCGCTGTTCACCTTTTTCGCCACCTTGATCTTCTTTCAGGATCCCAAGGGTGCCATGGCCGAGATTGAGCCGGATGGCTCGGTGACGATGATCGACGTTGTATAATCCAAATCCCTGCCCGATGCTGGTTTCAGCGGCTGACCCCTTCAGGAGACATAAATGGTAAGCGGTCCCAAAATCAGCATCGGGCAGTTCTCAGCCAGAGGACAAAAGGATACCAATGACGATTCCTATGGTGTGCTAACCCCTGAGGGACCGGAGTTAGTGACCAAAGGTATTGCCATGGCCATCGCAGATGGTGTCAGCACCAGCGAGGCCGCCAAGGCCGCCAGCGAGACCTGTATCAAAAGCTTTCTCAGCGACTATTATGCGACCCATGATTCCTGGACCGTTCGGACCTCGGTTGAACGGGTTATGACAGCGATGAACCGCTGGCTCTACAGTCAGAATGTGACGCACTATCTGTCTGATCGGGGTATGCTCAGCACGTTTTCCGCGATGGTTCTGAAATCTGCCTGCGCTTATCTGTTTCATGTTGGCGATTCCAGAATCTATCTGGCTCGCGATGGAAAGGTCGAGGTGCTGACCACGGACCACAACCTGCGGATTTCGCGTAAACAAGAGTATCTGGCGCGGGCTGTTGGCTTTAGTCCGGATTTACAGGTCGACTATCTGACGGTTCCGGTGCAGCCGGGGGATTACTTTATTTTCACCACCGACGGTGTACACAATCACATCGCCGATGGGCGGATGCTCAGCCTGATCACTGAAACCCCGGACGACCTGGACACTGCTGCCCGCGCCATTGTCGCCGAGGCCCTGGCCAATGGCAGCGCCGATAACCTGACCTGTCAGATCGTGCGCACCGACGACCCTGGAAAACCGGACGAGGAAACCTATCTCAAACGCCTGACCGCTTTGCCGTTCCCGCCTGAATTGGCACCGGGACTGGAGTTCGAAGGCTACCGCATCGTTCGCGAATTACACGCCAGCAGCCGCTCGCAGGTCTATCTGGCCGTTGAAGTGATCAGTGGTGACCAGGTGGCGCTGAAGACGCCCTCGGTGAATTACCAGGATGACCCGACCTATATCGAGATGTTCACCCGCGAGGAATGGGTGGGGCGGATGATCGCAAACCCACATGTGTTGAAGGTGTTACAGCCGGTTCGGCAGCGCCGCAGCCTGTATTACGTGACCGAGTATATCGAGGGTCAAACGCTGCGCCAGTGGATGGACGACACGCCAGAGCCGGACCTGCAGGGGGTTCGCAGTATCATCGAACAGCTGTCGATCGGGTTAAGGGCCTTTAACCGCAAGGAAATTATCCATCAAGATTTGAAACCCGACAACATTATGATCGATCTGGACGGCACCGTGCACATCATCGATTTTGGCTCGTCCAGGGTTGCCGGACTTGTCGAGGTCGAAACCCCGGTCGAGCAGCTTTCACTACTGGGAACGGCTGACTATATCGCGCCGGAATATCATATGGGGCAGCCGCCCAGTCGTTTGTCTGACATGTATTCGCTGGCCGTCATTGCTTATGAGATGCTGACCGGAAAACTGCCCTATCAGGGCAAAGGGTTTCACTCGGCCCGCGATGTTGCCCGGCTTAGCTATGTCTCGGCGTTAGAGCACAATAACCGTATCCCAGTCTGGGTCGACGGGGCTTTGAGTAAGGCGCTGCAGGTTAGCCCGAAAGCTCGCTATGATCGGCTGACCGAGTTCGTAACTGATCTGAAACGCCCAAACCCCGAGATGGTGAACCGTCACCCCAAGCCACTGATGCAACGAAACCCAGTTGCGTTTTGGCAGGCGGTGGCGCTGATCTCGATCCTGGGAAATCTTGCGGTTTATTATTTTGTCTTTGGTTGATTGGTATCTCGGGCAAGAAAAAAGGGCGCCAAAGCGGCGCCCCCTTGTATGATATTTTATTGGATCGAATTTACAGGTGATCAGGTTGCGGCATGCCCAAGACATGGAAGCCACCATCCACCCGCAAAATCTCGCCCGTGGTGCAGGCCCCCGCATCCGAGGCCAGGTAGACCGCAGTGCCGCCCACCGCTTCCAGCGTCGCGTTTGAGCGCAGCGGTGCGTTCTGGTCGGTGTGCTTATAGGTCTTGCGCGCGCCACCAATGGCAGCCCCGGCCAGGGTTTTCATCGGTCCGGGTGAGATCGCATTGACACGAATGCCCTCGGGGCCCAGATCGTTGGCCAGATACCGGGTTGCGGATTCCAGCGCCGCCTTGGCCACACCCATCACGTTATAGCTGGGGCAGACCCGGTTAGAGCCCTGATAGGTCAAGGTCAGCAATGTGCCGCCATTGTCGACCATCAGGGGATGCGCCCGGCGGGCCACCTCGATGAAAGAATAGGCCGAAATATCCAGCGAGTTTTTAAAGTTGGCCCGGCTGGTATCCAGGAACCGGCCGGTCAGCTCGTTCTTGTCGGAATAGGCGATCGCGTGCACCACAAAATCAATCGTGGGCCAGCGGGCGCCAAGCTGTTCGAATGCCGTATCCAAAGACGCATCATCGGTGACATCAACGTCGACCATGAAATCACTGCCAACACGCTGCGCCAGTGGCTCTAGTCGCTTGCCAAAGGCCTCGCCCTGATAGGTGAAGGCCAGTTCGGCGCCAGCTTCGGCCATCGCTTTGGCAATGCCCCAGGCAATCGAGCGTTCGTTGGCGACGCCCATGATAAGGCCGCGTTTGCCCTGTAGTGCTCCAGACATATCCGGTTACCCTTTGTACTTGCTCAGGATCATCGATCCATTGGTGCCGCCAAAGCCAAAGCTGTTGGTCATGACGCTGTCCAGACCGGCATCTTCAACATAGGCGGTTGCAATCTCGCCCTCGTTGATGGCCGGATCCAGCTCGTCGACGTTGATCGACGGCGTGATAAAATCATTGTCCAGCATCAGCAGACAGAAGATAGCCTCAAGCGCGCCAGCGGCACCCTGTGCGTGGCCGGTCATCGACTTGGTGGATGAAATCGGCGGGGTGCTGCCCTCGCCAAACACACGACGGACCGCTTCCACTTCGCCAACATCGCCAACCGGGGTCGAGGTGCCGTGGGCGTTGATGTAACTGACCTTGCGACCTTCGGGCAGGCTTTCCAGTGCCAGGCGCATGGCGCGTTCGCCACCTTCGCCGGATGGGGCCACCATGTCGTGGCCGTCGGATGTTGCGGCAAAGCCAGTGACTTCGGCGTAGATTTTCGCGCCGCGCGCAACGGCGTGGTCCAGATCTTCCAGCACCACGATGCCGCCACCGCCCGAGATGACAAAACCATCGCGGTTGGCATCAAAGGCACGGCTGGCTGCAGCCGGATCGTCGTTTTTCTTCGATGACATCGCGCCCATGGCGTCGAACAGACACGACAGGGTCCAGTCCAGCTCTTCACCGCCGCCGGCAAACATCACGTCCTGCTTGCCCATCATGATCTGCTCGGCCGCGTTGCCGATACAGTGCAGCGAGGTCGAACAGGCCGAGGTGATCGAGTAGTTGATACCCTTGATCTTGAACGCTGTCGCCAGATTGGCCGAGATGGTCGAGCTCATGCATTTTGGTACCGCAAAGGGCCCAATGCGTTTGGTGGCGCCGGTTTTGGCAACCACCTGATGCGCCGTCAGCATAGCGCTGGTGGATGGGCCGCCGGAGCCAGCCACCAGACCGGTGCGGGTGTTGACCACCTGATCTTCGGACAGACCTGCGTCGGCAATGGCCTGGCTCATCGCGATATGCGCATAGGCCGCGCCATCCCCCATGAACCGCAGGGTGCGTTTGTCCACCAGTTCCTTGGTGTCGATCTTCAGCGTACCGGCCACCTGGCTGCGAAAGCCGTGTTCGGTCATTGAGGGGCTGGCGACGATGCCAGATTTACCTGCCTTGAGCGAGGCCAGAACCTCGGCGGCATTATTCCCGATAGAGGAGACAATTCCCAGTCCGGTGACGACGACACGACGCATACGTGCACTCCCTTGTTTGCTTATGCCTTATTAGGCCATTGCTGGGGAGAGGTGCAAGGTGGGTTGGGGTTTGGGTGGTTCTATCTATTATTTGTAAATGTAGTTTGCGATTTCGCTCCTGGGTTCTGGCAGAGAGACGGAAAATATGTGCCGGGTTACGCCCTTTCTAAGTTTGACATCATGTGTAAAGAAGCTGCCGTTGTTCAAGTGATAGGCGAACTCAAAGTGAGACGATGGAAATTTTTCTCTGGGTTTGCCGCCCGTTTTCGCTTGGGCCTGCTGGAGAAACATTTGAGAAACAGAGTTAATATCGGTCGATCCAGCAAAGCCTACGACGCAAATATCTCTACCTCCTTCATTAGCAATTGCAGCAACCATGAACTTATCACCTTTGGCATAAAACAGCCGTTTTCCTTCCGAATGGGTTAGACCTAGGTTGTGTCTTGCAGCTTGGTGTCTAGCTCCGCGAAAATCATTGGGCAGAGTGCCAAGGCAAAAATCAGAAAACAGATTTACTGCTTTTTCAGTTTCTTCAAGTGTTAGTGGCTTTGTGCCGAAGGCCTGTTGGGATGTTCCACAAGAGGACAGGGCAAGGAGCGCCGCCCCAGCCAAAAATTTCGAAATTAGTTTCATAAATATACCTAAACACTAATAATTTAAGGGACGACTATCCTTGTCGCTCTTGGGTTGTCAATGGACGTGGAAAACAAGGCTTGCGTTTTGAAGTGCAAATTAAAATAAAGCGAAAACAGCAAAAAGAGGCCATTAGGCCTCTTTCTATTCTGCAATATGTAAGCTGGCTCAGCTCTCGCTGAGCGCGACTTTCATGCCTTTGACGTCGTAGATCACTTCGCCGTCGGCTTCGACGATGCCATCAGCGACACCCATGGTCAGGCGGCGGGTTTGGATCGCTTTGGTGAAGTCGATTTTATAGGTCAGCATCTTGCGTTCGGGGCGGACCATGCCGGTCAGTTTGACCTCGCCCACTCCCAGTGCATAGCCGCGACCCTGCCATCCGCGCCAGCCGAGGTTAAAGCCGGTCAGCTGCCACAACCCATCCAGGCCCAGACAGCCGGGCATAATCGGGTTGCCGGGGAAGTGGCACTCAAAGAACCACAGCTCGGGGTTGATGTCGAACTCAGCCACGATATGGCCTTTGCCGTGGGCACCGCCATCTCCGCTGACTTCGGTGATGCGGTCCATCATCAGCATCGGCGGGGCAGGGAGCTGCGCATTGCCGGGGCCGAACAATTCGCCACGGGCGCATTTCAGCAAGTCGTCTTTGTCAAAGCTGCTGGGGTAATCGGCCATACTGGCGCATCTCCTGCCTGAAGTATCAAATGTCAATTAACCCCATGTAGCACCCCGCCAAAGGGTCCTGCAAGAGCGGCCCTTGGCGGTATGGCGGGGAAAGGTATCTGTAGTTGCGAATGAAATTCATTTGAAATTGACCGGGGTTTTCCCCTATAAGCATTCTAGCAACACGATGCAGGATCTGCTGATGACGCCAAACAGCGTGAAAATCGCAACCAACTGGCTGGAGACAGCCGGATTGAGGCCAACGAGACAGCGCGTTTCATTGGCTGAATTGCTGGTCGGTGATGGCAATCATCGCCACGTCACTGCCGAAAGCCTGTATGGCTCTGCCCAAACCGAAGGGGCTGCGGTCTCGCTGGCAACGGTCTACAACACATTGCGCGCCTTTTGCGAGGCGGGGGTGTTGCAGGAAATCACTGTTGATGGGTCGAAAAGCTATTTTGACACCAATACCCACGATCACCCACATTTCTATTGGGAAGACGAGGGGCGATTGTCAGATGCGCCTGCGGACCAACTGGTCATTCAGCAGCTGCCAGACGCGCCAGAGGGTGTCGAGATTGCCTCGGTTGATGTGGTGATCCGCCTGCGCCGGGTCTAATACACACTCACACTGCCATTAATTGACCGGCAAGCGCCGCTTGTGCGGTACCGATCACGGTGTCGGCTGGGGCCTGAACATGGCTAACCAGAACAATGGGTTCCTCGGCCTCGGGATCTGAGATCGGTACAATGGCCAATGGTTTACCATCATAGCTAAATCTGCCCGGAGGCAGGCTGTAGCTGACCCCAACCCCTTCGCCATTGGCGGCAAGGCTTCTGGAGAGTTCGAGCGAGGCGGTGCGGCAGGCGACTTTTGGCACCAGGCCTTTTGACTTGAACAGGGAGAGCATGTGCTGCAGCGACAGCCCTTCCTGCGACAAGATCAAGGGGTGGTCCGTCAGGTCGGCTAGCGTCACTGAGGTCTGTAAAGCCAGTGGGTGATCGGGGGGCATCAGCGCATGGGGTGCAATGCGGCCCAGCTCGTGGCGATTAAAGCTGCTGTCCAGACCCAGATCATAACTCAGTGCCATGTCGATCTCGCTTTTGGTCAAAGCAGAAATCAATGTTTCAAACGGGTCAGCGTGAAAGTCGATCTGAACGCCGGGCAGGGCGCTGCGCAGGATTTTCAGCGCCGGGGTCAGTAAAAAGGGCGCCAGGTCTGTAAAGCAGCCAAGGCTAAGGCGTCGCATGCCGGGGGGTGTCATGTTCGGGGTCTCTAAAACCGCGGCCTGATCCAGCAGGGTCTGCGCTTGCGCTGCAAATTCGCGTCCTTGCGGTGTGAGCACCAATGCAGCCCCTCGCCGACGTAAGAAAAGCGCATGCCCCAGGTGTTCTTCGATTCGGGTCAAAGCATTCGATAGAGCCGGTTGGCTGACGTGCAGCGCCTGGGCGGCTGCAGATAGGCTGCCGTGGTGCGCAACGGCAGTGGCGTATTCGTAATGGCGCAGGGTAAGGTATAACATGGGTGAAAGGCTATCTTAAGAAGATATGATTTGAAATCATGTTTTCCACGGGGCAGGAAGACAGCAGCAGATATGCATCTTTAGCCACAGGAGACCAAAATGGTTCACTCGCTTATCACCCAGGACCACATCGATCAGTTCCAGCGAGATGGGGTGGTCTTTATCAAAGGATTGTTTGCCAAAGAAGTCGAAGCCCTACGGGCCGGCGTTGCTTTCAACATGGAAAACCCAGGTCCCTATGCGTCGGACAACTTCAAAGAGGGCCAATCCGGCCGCTTTTTTGACGATTATTGCAACTGGGACCGTATTCCAGATTTCAAGCAGGTGATTGAAACCTCACCAGCGGCGGAGGTTGCGGCCGATCTGATGTTATCGAAATCGGTGCAGATGTTTCATGATCATGTCTTGGTCAAAGAGCCAGGGACCTCAATGGCGACGCCTTGGCATCAGGACGAGCCTTACTACTTTGTTGAAGGCGCGCAAAACGTCAGCTTCTGGTCGCCGCTGGATCAAGTGGATCAAGCGACGTTGCGTTGTGTGGCGGGTTCACACAAATGGGAAAAGCCGGTCTTGCCTACCTGCTGGGTCTCGGAGGAAGGGTTTTATGCCGATGAAGGGCAATATATGCCGGTACCTGACCCTGATGCCGAGGGTATGACTGTCTTGGAATATAAGATGGAGCCCGGCGACGCCGTTGCTTTCAACTATAAGATTTTACATGGGGCGCGGGGCAATACCAGCACGACTCGGCGGCGTGCGTTCTCGCTGCGATTGGTCGGAGATGACGCCCGTTATGTTGAGCGTCCCGGCCGGACTTCGCCGCCGTTTCCCGGCCATGATATGGTGTCAGGCCAACGTCTGCGCGAAGATTGGTTTCCGGTCTTGTGGCAGCGGTGAAGAAAATGGGGGCGCTGCCCCTGCCGCCCCCTGGGCGGCTCCCCCGGGATATTTAAGGCCAGATGAAGGACGGACACAGGGAGTGCCTTTTGTCCGTCTCCCAGTCTAGAACAACAGGCTAGAACCACTGGCCGGGTTCCATCAGTCCCAGATCAAGAA
Organism: Parasedimentitalea marina; assembly: GCF_004006175.1. Lineage (GTDB taxonomy): Bacteria > Pseudomonadota > Alphaproteobacteria > Rhodobacterales > Rhodobacteraceae > Parasedimentitalea > Parasedimentitalea marina. The sequence continues at coordinate 3,477,816 of NZ_CP033219.1, read as the reverse complement.
GTTGCCGGGAATGCCATTCAAACGGGGTGGAATTACGCCAGCGAAAGCTGTCGATGTCGAAGGCAGAACCTGGATTTCGCTTGAGTGCTTTGGCGGTGCGGAAAGAGCAGACCGCAGCTGTCAGATTGTGGTGCCAGGGACAGGCAAAAGTATTGTATTCTTGGTCATTAAAGCTGTGATTTTCCAATAGTTTTAGATCAGTTTTGGCGCGAAATAGTGAAATGCGATCGATTTTGCGGCTGTGGGTGGGGATGTGTTCTTCGTATCGCCACCGGACCCCGCCAAAAAAATCAAGCTGTCGATCGCGGGGATGATTTGTCTCGGGATCGGGGCGTGCCTGGGCGTAATAGCCTGACTTGTCCAGGTAGGCATGCTCTAGCGAGACGGCGCTAGGCGTTTGTTGCAAGTCACCGGCATAGAGATCGACCACGTAAGTCAGCATCGCGTTGCGCCGTTCTTCGGTATGAAAACTGAGCATTTCGGTAACGCTGCGGGTTTCGCAAAACGGATAGAACAGGTATTCTGTGTTGTAACAGTAGTACAGCCAGCACCCCGGTTTGGTCGCGGCGATGACAGTGTTTATGGCGTTGATAACGGCGCTGGACATCGCGCAGTCAAAAGGCACGCGGTGGACGCGGGGTTCGACATCCTGTGGGATGTCAAAAGCGTCCGGCATCAGGGCCACCACTGTTTCAAAACCACATTGCAGGTGATGGCGCAGGGTGGTGGCGATTTCGACATCGTCTTCGATAAAGATCAGCGCGACGGGTCCCTTGGTCAGCAAGGTCTTGCTCTGTTTCAGAAAATCGTCCAACGACGTGTACATCATACCTGTTTGCCCTCGACTGGCTGGTGTTTCTGGCCAAAATCGGTTAATCGCGCCAACATTGCAAGCCGTCGCTTTTGCCCTTATGGCAGGCGGCTATTCTACCGTCCTGGAAGGCTGACACTATGAGCGCCCCGAAAAAGCTGTTTATCAAGACCTATGGCTGTCAGATGAATGTCTATGACAGCGAACGCATGGCCGAGGCGCTGGGCGGGCAAGGTTATGTGGAAGCCAAAACCGCAGATGACGCGGATATGATCCTGTTGAACACCTGCCACATCCGCGAGAAAGCTGCTGAGAAGGTCTATTCCGAATTGGGCCGCATGAAGCGGCTGAAGGTGGCGAAGCCCGATTTGAAAATTGGTGTGGCTGGCTGTGTCGCTCAGGCGGAAGGCGAAGAAATCATGCGCCGTCAGCCGGCAGTGGATCTGGTCGTTGGGCCACAGAGCTATCATCGGCTACCAGAAATGGAGACTAAGATCCGCGCCGGAGAAAAGGCGTTGGATACTGATTTTCCAGAAGAAGACAAATTCGAGGCATTGAAGAACCGTCCTAAATCCAAACGCGGCCCGACTGCGTTTTTGACTGTGCAGGAAGGCTGCGACAAGTTCTGTGCGTTCTGTGTGGTTCCCTACACACGCGGTGCCGAAGTGAGCCGCCCCGCCGATCGTATTCTGACTGAAACGCGCGAGCTGGTTGAACGCGGGGTGCGCGAAATCACTTTGCTAGGGCAGAATGTCAACGCTTATCACGGGGCTGGCGCCAACGGTGACCTGACCCTGGCGCAATTGATTTGGGAATTGAATAAGATCGATGGGCTGGCACGGATCCGGTTTACCACCTCGCATCCCAACGACATGACGGATGATTTGATCGAGGCGCATGGAACCTGTGACAAGCTAATGCCCTATCTGCATTTGCCGGTGCAGTCTGGATCAGACACCATTCTGAAGCGCATGAACCGCAGTCACACTGCCGAGAGCTATCTGCGCGTGGTTGAGAAAATCCGGGCCGCACGGCCTGATATTTTGCTGTCGGGAGATTTCATTGTTGGTTTCCCGGAAGAGACTGAGGCTGATTTCCAGGCAACAATGGATTTGGTCGAAGAAGTCAAATACGGTACGGCTTATTCCTTTAAATACTCTACCCGACCGGGCACGCCAGCTGCTGAACGGCCACAGATAGATGATATCGAGGCCTCGGAGCGTTTGCAGAGGCTTCAGACCCTACTGAGCCACCAGCAACGGGAAATTCAAAATAGTATGGTCGGCCGCGAAGTCGGCGTTCTGTTTGAAAAACCAGGGCGACTAGAGGGTCAAATGGGTGGGAAATCAGATTACCTGCATGCCGTTCACGTCGACAATTGTGACAAGCAGGTCGGCGATTTGGCCCGGGTTCGCATTGTTTCGTCATCGACAAATTCGCTGGCAGGAGAGCTGATCCGCTAAGGGGTACGGGCTCGTTTTGCATGGAGAATTCGGCTGGAGTGATGAAACCCGGCAGGAACCGAAGTGCGGAATCGATTACAATCCCTGCATAATTCCCTCAGTGTTCCCGAATTCAACATAACGCACTGCAAAAAGACATTTGAATAGGCAAGTTAACTGTCTAGAAGTTGGATAGGTTGTTTATGTATTGATGTGCGTCGCATTCGGGGCTTCGACGGCGTTCTGGGGAACTTAGGTAAAGGATAATTCGTTGTGTTGAATTTCAAAGCGAAAGCTGCGTTTGCTGGGCTGACCGCTGCCACGGTCGCTCTGACTTTGTTGACAGCGCCGTTGCAAGCGCAGGAGCCGCGTACAGTCGTTGGCGAGCGCTATGTGCCAACGATCTGGGTTGACCCGGATGGATGCGAGCATTGGGTGATGGATGACGGCGCCGAAGGCTTCATGTCGCCACATGTGACACCGGATGGCAAACCCGTTTGCCGTCGGGGTAATATTTGCGGCATCATGCCGACAGATCAGTTTTTTGCGACCAACCAGCATGCGATTAATTCTGCCGGCAAGAAACGCCTGCAAGAGTTCTTCAAGTCGGCCAATGCACGCACCTTTGTTATTGCAGGTCACACGGATAGCCGGGCGTCGGACGAATATAATGTCCGCTTGTCTGAACGGCGCGCCAACGCAGTTGCGCGTGTCGGCAGGTCAGTCGGTGCACGTATTTCGGACGTTCGGGCCTATGGTGAACGCGACCCAAGCGTGCCAAATACCAGTGCCGCAAACATGGCAAAGAACCGCCGTGTTGAAATTTATTGCCTGCGCTGAAGGAGAGAGATCTATGAAATATTTCAAAGCCGCAGTGCTTTTTGTTGCCTCACTTTCAGTGTCCGCCTGTGGTGATATTTCCGATAAAACTGTCGACCAGAATTTTGGCGACGGTAGCTCCGGAGACCTGTCTCAGATGACCGCGGGGATTTGGGTTGATCCCGAAGGCTGCGAACACTGGTTGATCGACGATGGCCTTGAGGGCTACGCCGATTTGCGCCGCACTCCCGATGGTAAACCAGTCTGTAACAGTGAGTTGCCACGCAATACGGCCACAGGCCCCTACAAGAACGGGTCAACATTCCTGGATGTGTTGTAATAATTTTGCACAATGATCGTTCTACGGTCGCCCCAATCGGGCGGCCGTTTTCACGTCAAAAAATGTGATATTGTGCGTGCTGCGCTTGCACATGGGATCAAGCAGAGGCAGACTGTAAAGGTAACTCCCAACAAAGGAGGTCAGCTTGGCCCTCGGCGCCCTAGACACATCGCCAGAACACCCGGCAGGTCACGAAATACTGCTGGAATTCCCTGATAACCGATTGCTGATCGACCTCTGCGGTGAGTTTGACCGCAATTTGACCGATATCGAACAGGCCCTCAAAGTACAGATCGTGCGACGCGGCAATCAACTCTTGGTGATTGGCGAGGACGCAGTGCGTCAGCGCGCCGTGACCGTGTTGCAAACATTGTACCAACGATTGGAAGGCGGTCGAATAGTGGAAAGTGCTGATGTAGATCGTGAACTTCGAATGAAGCCACCACAGGACCCGCCTAGTGGCGGCCAGTTCGAGATGTTCAAGGGCGGCCATGTCGAAATCAAGACGCGCAAAAAGCTGGTTGAACCGCGCACCGATGCTCAAAAAGCCTATGTTCAGTCGCTGTTCGCGCATGAACTAGCCTTTGGGATCGGACCGGCCGGCACAGGCAAGACCTATTTGGCGGTTGCGGTGGGTGTCTCCATGTTCATCACCGGCCATGTAGATAAAATCATTCTGTCGCGACCGGCGGTTGAGGCCGGCGAGAAGCTTGGCTACCTGCCGGGTGACATGAAAGACAAGGTCGACCCCTACATGCAGCCGCTCTATGATGCGCTGAATGATTTTCTGCCCGGCAAGCAATTGGCCAAACTGCTGGAAGAAAAGCGGATCGAGATCGCACCACTGGCCTTCATGCGCGGTCGCACTCTAAGCAATGCCTATGTGGTGTTGGACGAAGCCCAGAATGCCACAACCATGCAAATGAAAATGTTCCTGACGCGCCTGGGCGAGGGATCGCGCATGGTGATCACCGGCGACCGGACCCAAATTGACTTGCCGCGCAATGTCCCATCCGGGCTTCAGGATGCTGAACGCCTGCTGACCTCAATTCCGAAAGTCAGCTTTAATTACTTCACGTCTCGCGACGTGGTTCGTCATCCGCTTGTCGCCGCCATCATCGAGGCCTATGAGGCAGATGACAAAGCCTGACTCATTGGCCGCTCCTCTGTTCATCTGGCCACAAATATCCCGGGGGTCTGGGGGCTGGCCCCCATCACGTGAAACCATATTATGACGCTCGACATCACGATAGACGACGCCCGCTGGCAGCAGGCGCAGTTAGAAACCCTGACCACCCAAGCGGTCAGGTCAACTCTGCAACATCTCGGGTTAGACCCGGAAACCTGTGAGCTGTCGGTGTTGGCTTGCGATGATCCGCGCATAACAGATCTAAATGGCGAATTCCGTGACAAACCCTCGGCGACCAATGTCTTAAGCTGGCCGGCCGAAGATTTGGCGGCTGATCTCGCAGGCGGTGCCCCGGAATGCCCTGAACCTGATTTCACAGGTGAAATCGCGCTTGGGGACATTGCCATCTCATATGACACCTGTGTCCGCGAGGCTGCGGATGCGGCAAAACCTCTAGATGATCATGTGCGTCATTTGATCGTTCATGGGGTCTTACATCTTCTGGGTTATGATCACGTCCGTGACCTTGATGCCACGCTGATGGAGTCTGTTGAGGTTGAGATACTTGGCAAAATGGGTGTGGATAACCCATATACAGAAAACGACAGCCCTTGAGTGGGGTGCAACGGATAGGAAAAATGGACGACATCGACGGAAGTTCTAACGCGGCGCATAGCGCGCAGCAGAACGAAATAAGCAGGGCGGCTAAACCTGAAGCCCCGCAAGCGGCCAGTTTTTGGGGTCGCTTCTTTGGAAAACTGACCCGGTCAGATGCGGAAACTGCGGCTCCTGTTAACGGCCATGCGCTGCCGCAAATGCAACCGCACGGCATAATCAACCTGTCGCGCATGCGGGTCGAGGACGTGGCAATTCCAACCGCTGAAATTGTCGCGGTGCCGATTTCCATTCCGATGGATGAGCTGGTGAGCGTGTTCCGCGACAGTGGTCTGACCCGAATTCCAGTTTATGAGGGGACTCTGGACACGCCTCTGGGGTTTGCACACCTCAAGGACTTTGCCCTCACCCATGGTTTCAATTCGGATGACCGTGTCTTTGATCTGGCTCTGATGTTGCGTCCCTTGCTGTTCGTGCCACCGTCGATGCCCATTGGGGTCCTCTTGTCCAAGATGCAGACAGAACGGCGCCATATGGCGCTGGTGATTGACGAATATGGCGGTGTCGACGGGTTGTTGACCATTGAGGACCTGATTGAACAGGTGGTCGGCGAGATTGAAGATGAACACGACGCCGGTGAGGATCAAACCTGGGTCAAAGAACGGCCTGGCTGCTACATTGCTCAAGCCCGGACACCGCTTGATGAGTTCGAGGCTGAGATCGGTCGATCTTTGACCAACCACGAAGATGTCGACGAAGAAGATATCGATTCTCTGGGTGGGCTGGTGTTCATGCTGTCAGGCCGGGTCCCAACCCGGGGCGAGGTCGTGATCCATCCCGATGGCCCGGAATTCGAAGTTGTGGACGCCGATCCGCGCCGTGTCAAACGGTTGCGGGTTCGGTTGCCGGACGAAGCTGCGTGATTACAGCTCTGCGCCTGGTCAATGTGCCGGCCTTTCTACGGTATGGCTCCGCGCTGCTAACCGTGGCGCTTGGTGCAGTTCTGGCGCAGGCCCTGGCTCCTGTGCAGTTCCTTTGGGGTATTCCAGTGGCGCTGGCCCTGGTTTGCGTGCAGTTTCTACGGGTGAACTCGGCCAGGGCTGGAGCGGGGATTGGTTGGCTTTTTGGTCTTGGATATTTTGCTGTTGGCATGTCCTGGATCGTCGAGCCATTTCAGATTGATCCGGATCGCTATGCCTGGATGGCGCCGTATGCTTTGGTGTTTCTGGCGGCTGGACTGGCCCTGTTCTGGGGCTTGGCCTTTGGACTTGCGGCCAAAGTATCACGCCGCGGCCTTCGCGTTTGCGCCTTGATCACTGCCTGGTCTCTGGCCGAGTTTGGCCGGGCCTATCTGTTTAGCGGCTTGCCTTGGGCCGCCTTTGGTCAGTTCTGGATCGATACCCCAGCTGCCGTCTTGCTGCCTTGGTTTGGGCCCCACGGGCTTGCGCTATTGACACTGGCCGCGACGCTGCCGCTGGCAGTGGCCAGACAAAAACCAGTGATGGCATTTGCCCCGTTCCTGTTTGGGGTGGTGATGCTCTGGTCGCTACCAGAACCGCCTGCGGCTGTTTTATCATCCAAAATCGTGCGGCTGGTGCAACCCAACGCGCCACAGGACCAAAAATGGCACCCTGAGTATCGCTGGGGATTTGTGCGCCGCCAATTGTCCTATACCAGTGCTCAGCCGCGGCCGGACTTGATCGTCTGGCCTGAGACCGCAGTGCCGCAGCTTTTGAACTCTGCGGATGACACGCTTGCCGCGATTGCCGGTGCGGCGGACGGGGTTCCGGTGATCACCGGCATCCAGCGTCGTCAGGATCAGCGGTACTTCAATTCTTTGGTGGCGCTGGATGTGTCTGGTGCGCCTAATCAGATATACGACAAGGCTCATCTGGTGCCATTTGGTGAATATGTGCCCTTTGGCAACGTTTTGGCGCGGTTTGGCATTGCCGGTTTTGCCTCGCAATTTGGATCTGGCTATTCCGCAGGGGCTGGCCCCCAGATCCTGGATCTGGGGATCGGCAAAGCCCTGCCGTTGATCTGCTACGAGGCAGTGTTCCCACAGCTGTTAAATGCGGCACCCGATCGGGCTGATATGTTGATCCAGATCACCAATGACGCCTGGTTCGGCACCTACTCAGGGCCATACCAGCATCTTGTACAGGCGCGAATGCGGGCGGCTGAACAAGGGCTGCCGATGATCCGGGTGGCCAATACCGGGGTCTCGGCGATGATTGATGGTTATGGCCGCATTCGCGAAAACCTGCCCTTGGGAGAGGCGGGTTTTGTCGATGCACAACTGCCAGATCCGCTGTCGCCCACCCTGTATAGTCGCACTGGTGATATGCCTGTGTTTGTCTTGCTGCTTCTGCTGGCAGGAATTCTCGCTGCGAGAAACAGGTTTCTTACGGCATTCTAATGGTGCCTTAACCTTTGCCGGATAGTGATTGACCACCGTCCAAAGGGCGCGTATCTCAACGCCATACCCACCACAACGGCTTCCTGACGTGGTAGGCGAACCCCATTGGAGCACTTTCATGACCCGTAAGAACTATACTTTTACTTCGGAATCCGTTTCCGAGGGCCATCCTGACAAGGTCTGCGACCGCATTTCCGATGCTGTTCTTGATGCCTTTCTGGCAGAAGAGCCCGAGGCCCGAGTGGCCGCTGAGACCTTTGCAACCACCAATCGAGTTGTCATTGGCGGTGAAGTCGGACTGTCCGATCAGGACAAACTGCATGATTACATGGGCCGCATCGACGAGATCACGCGCGCCTGTATTAAAGACATTGGATACGAGCAGGACAAGTTCCACCACAAAACCGTGGAAGTTACCAACCTGCTGCACGAACAATCGGCCCATATCGCGCAGGGCGTCGATGCTGCGGGTGACAAAGACGAAGGTGCCGGCGACCAAGGCATCATGTTCGGCTATGCCACCACCGAAACTCCGGCACTGATGCCGGCTCCGATCCAGTACTCTCACGCGATCTTGCGGCGTCTGGCCGAAGTGCGCAAGGATGGCACTGAACCGGCACTTGGTCCCGACGCCAAATCGCAGCTTTCTGTGATCTATGACAATGGCAAACCGGTTGGCGTCAGCTCGGTTGTTTTGTCGACACAGCACCTGGATGAGACCCTGACGTCAAACGATATTCGCGCCCTTGTGACGCCCTATATTACCGAGGTTCTGCCCGAAGGCTGGCTGACTGATGCGACCCAATGGCACGTCAACCCAACCGGCAAGTTTGTCATTGGTGGCCCCGATGGGGATGCTGGTCTGACGGGCCGCAAGATCATCGTCGACACCTATGGTGGCGCTGCGCCCCATGGCGGCGGTGCCTTCTCGGGCAAAGATCCAACCAAAGTTGACCGCTCGGCCGCTTACGCCGCACGGTATCTTGCCAAGAACATCGTTGCCGCCGGTATGGCCGATCGCTGCACCATTCAGCTGTCTTATGCCATTGGTGTTTCCAAACCGCTGTCGATTTATGCCGACACTCACGGGTCCGGAGACGTCGATGCGGCGGCTATTGAGAAGGCAATCGATCAGGTTATGGATCTGACCCCGCGCGGCATCCGCGAGCATCTGGGTCTGAACAAGCCGATCTACCAGCGCACGGCGGCCTACGGCCACTTTGGCCGCGAGCCTGAAGCTGATGGTGGCTTTAGCTGGGAAAAAACAGATTTGGTTGAAGCACTGAAAAGAGCAGTTTGATCTAAACTGTTTTACGATTAAAGAGGCGGGCCAGGTGCCCGCCTTTTTTGTTTTTTGAGTATTGTGATTGCCCCATGCAGAACATTTCAGACATGCAGCGCATTATGATTGTTGGTGGCCCAGGTGGGGGCAAATCCACCTTGGCGCAATTGCTGTCTGCGCAGCTGAACCTGCCCATCATTCACATGGATCATCTTTTTTGGGCACCAGACTGGGTTCAGCGCGAAAAGGACCATGTCGCCCAATTGGCACGATCCGCCGCCGACGGCCCACGTTGGATATTCGAAGGCAATCACTCACGAAGTTGGGACTATCGAGCTGAACGGGCCGAGATGATTGTGGTGTTAGCCCTTCCCAGATGGCTGCGCATGTGGCGGATTTTGAAACGGACTGTCCGTCACTACGGGCGTTCACGCCCGGACATGGCCGAAGGCTGCCCCGAGCGGTTCGATTTGGAATTTCTACGGTGGTCCTGGTCCTATGACAATCATTCGGGCAGAAAACTACTGGCCTTTGGACAGCGGTGGGGCGGTGGTCGGCCAGTAGTGTGGCTATCCTCCCCGTGCGCGGTCAAACGTTTTCTGCACAGTATTTGATCGTTGGACAGCGCCAAGATCTGCGCATAGCATCATTGCTGTTGCCCTTCAGTTTTTGGAGCCCTTTATGTTTCGTATTCTTCTTGCCGGATTGATGTGTGTTATGGCGCTGCCACTGGCAGCCAAAGAGCCTCTGCCCAAGAAATTTTCTCTTGATGGGCAGGTTCTGATTTACGACACCGAAGCCGAAGCGCTGGGTGAGGAAGCCGAAATGACTGTCGACGACGTCGACGTCTTGCGCAACTTGCTGAGCAAGCACCCAGACGTAACCGAGCTGCAATTGAACAGCATTGGTGGCAGTGTCTATGCCGGCGAGGAAATGGCCTGGATCGTCATTGACTATGGGCTGAACACGACTGTTTCAGGAGAATGCATCAGTGCCTGCGTAGATTTGTTTCTTGCAGGGAACAGGCGCAGAATGATGTTGGGGTCCAAAATGGGTTTTCATCAACGCCAGTGGTCACCAAAATCGGTCAAGAATTACTATGAAAGCTGGAGTGATGACGAAGGTTGGGAGTCGCCCTTTGATTTTGCCAGCTGGATCTACGAGGATACCCAGTCCGAAATTTATGAGCATCTTACCTATCTGATCGAACGCGGTGTCGATGCCGGTTTTGCTATCGAAACTTTGCGGGTTGGTCCCGGGGGGGAATGGTACCCATCGCGATTGAAATTGATTGCAGCCGGTGTGCTGCGCGAAAACCCGGACGGGACCTGAGACAACCGCTGCGACTTGACCCGGCGTGGTAGTTGCGGCACAGGGGCTGCCAACATTGCCGCTGTAGCTTAACAGGAAACCTGCCAGATGTCCGACGACCAGACCCCCAGTGATAAGTCCTGCGACAAATCCAGTGACACGCCCGCGGGCCTTGGCCATCAAAGCGGTGCCCCCTGGCGCAATTTTTACGGCCGGTTCAAGGGCAAGACACTAAAGCCCAACCAGAAGGTCTATCTGGACGAAGACCTGGGCCCTCTTAGTCCGGGTGCCGTGACATGGGAAGAAAACCCGGATCGGGTCAATCTGGACCTGCAGGCTCTGTTTGGCGGCCGTGATACCTGGCTGGAAGTTGGCTTTGGCGGCGGCGAGCATCTGGTGCATCAGGCCAGCAATAACCCGGATGTGGGGATCATCGGAGCCGAGCCTTACGTCAACGGTGTTGCCACTTTGTTGGGCAAGATACGCCAATCGGGCTGTGACAATATCGCGGTGCACCCCGGTGACGCCCGCGATCTGATGGATGTTTTGCCCAAAGAATCCATCGCGCGGGCTTTTCTGTTGTATCCCGATCCCTGGCCCAAGGCCCGCCACCACCGCCGCCGGTTTGTGACGCAGGACCATCTGGAGCCATTGGCGCAGGTGCTAAAGCCCGGAGCCATCTTTCGGGTCGCCACGGATATCTCTGACTATGTGCGCCAAACCCTTGAGGAAGTCCCGAAGGCTGGTTTTGAACGGCTAACGGTCGAGGGTGAAGATTGGCACCACCCCTGGAGCGATTGGCTGTCGACCCGATATGAGCAGAAGGCCCTGCGCGAAGGCCGCACTCCACATTACCTGACGTTCCGCAGGATCTGAAGCGCAGCCCCCAGCCTTGGGATCAAACTGTTCGAAGTTTAGGGCTTTCGCTGGGTGTCTTGGGGATGGCCGGATCATTCAGCCTGCGGAACACCCGCGCTTTTGCAAACCACGCGATCCCAAAGGCCCAGAGTGCAATCGTCTCAAAAACAAAGGTCAGCTTGAAATCGTCCCAGTGCTCAATTCTGAGTATCGAAAAGCTCTCTGCCCCAAGGATGGCGATGCAGGTAAGAATTGTAATTCCGCACAGGCTGTACAGGATATTGCGGCGCCGTTTGGACGGTATCATTATGGATTCGATTTGATGGCGGTCGGGGATGACGCGTTTCATCACAATCAGGCAATAGATCGCCAGATACGAAAAGACGACGGCGGCAGCAATGACATGCAGTGCGGGGGCTTTTTCGAATAATTCGAAATAGTCTCCGCCGGGTAAGGCAATGATTTCCGGGCCGACACCGGGTCCACTCTCCTGAGTATATTCAACTAAGATACGCGCCACCATGACCTTGCTGGTTTCACATCCGCTGCCAACGGTTGGGAAGAGGGCAACAAAGCAGGCACCAATTCCGGCAACCGAAGACCATTTGTCCTCGACCGGGTGCTCGCCGGTGTAGGCGATGAGAAACCCGCCGATAAAGACCAACGACCCAACAAACACCGGCCCCAGGAAGGGCGCATAATAAAAATGGCTGATGCTGGTACGAAAGCAGGTTCCGTCTTGTGTATTCCAGCCCGCTCCAATTGCCAGTATGATTGGCAGGCATAGGGCGACGAGACCTACAAGAAATGTCATTCGCTTTAAGATTTGGGACTCATCGGGGCCGGAAAACAGGCTCGGCTCGTCATATAAAATTTTGCCACTGGCAAGGAAATCTAGCAACTTTTTCATTTATAAGGCCCTTCAAATGTCATACTCAAAAAACCCTTTTCGAAATTAAAAGGGCAAAAGAACCGTAACACGGAAATGGATTTTCAAACAGGATGTAAGTGACCCTCTCATACTGTGGGCAATCACGGTGTTCACATCTACAGTATTGCGGTGGATCTAAATCCGCTCTGGACCGGGCAGGGGTGATTGGGTAGGAAAATGATAACGCTCGCAAAAGGAAAGCCATCGTATGTCCGGACACGGCACGCCCACCCCAATGACCTCTCATCGCTGCGGCCCGCTTAGTGGTGTGGCCGAAGTTCCCGGAGATAAATCAATTTCGCACCGATCGCTGATCCTGGGCGCGATGGCGATTGGCGAGACTAAAATATCCGGTTTGCTTGAGGGCGAAGATGTGCTGGACACAGCCAAGGCCATGCGGGCCTTTGGCGCCGAAGTGGTGAACCACGGCGGCGGCGAGTGGTCGGTGTTTGGCGTTGGTGTTGGCGGTTTTGCAGAACCGGGAAATGTGATCGATTGTGGCAATTCAGGCACCGGTGTGCGCCTGATCATGGGCGCTATGGCGACCCAGCCGATCACCGCGACCTTTACCGGTGATGCCAGCCTGAATGGACGCCCGATGGCGCGAGTTACTGATCCGTTGGCGCTGTTTGGCGCCCAAACCGTGGGCCGCAAGGGTGGGCGTCTGCCGATGACCATCGTCGGGGCCGCTGATCCGGTGCCTGTGCGTTATATGGTGCCGGTGCCTTCGGCGCAGGTAAAATCGGCCATGCTTCTCGCTGGTCTGAACGCACCGGGCAAGACCGTCGTTATCGAAAAAGAAGCCACCCGCGACCATTCTGAACGGATGCTGGCCGGGTTTGGCGCTGAGATCATCGTTGAAGACACCGACGAAGGCCGCGAAATCACCTTAACGGGCCGCCCTGAGTTGAAGCCACAGGTGATTGCGGTGCCGCGTGATCCCTCCAGTGCGGCGTTCCCGGTTTGCGCGGCTATCATCACACCGGGATCGGACGTTCTTGTGCCGGGTATTGGCCTGAACCTGACCCGCGCAGGTCTGTTCACTACCCTGCGTGACATGGGGGCTGACCTGACTTATGAAAACGAGCGCACCGAGGGCGGTGAACCGGTGGCTGATTTGCGGGCCCGGTATTCACCCGACATGAAGGGCATAGCAGTGCCGCCTGCACGGGCGGCCTCGATGATTGACGAATATCCGGTGCTGTCCGTGGTGGCCTCCTTTGCCACTGGTGATACCATGATGGCCGGTGTCAAAGAGCTACGGGTCAAGGAAAGCGACCGCATTGATGCAATGGCCAAAGGACTGCGTGCTTGCGGTGTGACTGTCGACGAGGGCGAGGATTGGTGGCAGGTCACTGGTCTGGGTCCCGAAGGTGTGCCGGGTGGCGCGACCTGTGCCAGTCAATTGGATCACCGTATTGCGATGGCGTTTATGGTCCTGGGCATGGCTGCTCAAAACCCGGTCACAGTGGATGATGGCGGCCCGATCTCCACTTCGTTCCCGATTTTTGAACCGCTTATGGGCGCATTGGGCGCCAAGTTGAGCCACGGCTGATGCGCATTCGTCAGATATATTGGGGCGGCTTTGCCGCTGCACTGGGCATCTACGCTACCATGGTCGTCTGGACCCTACCAGGCATCGCGCAATCTGCTGGCGGTTTGCCCGCCTTTGATCTGCGCCCCTTCGGCTATACCGCCGTCGAGGCGCGTGCCTTTCTGTCCGCGTTGGGCCCCGAAGGACTGGCCCTGTACACCGGCCCGCAGCGGCTTTTGGATATGGTCTATCCGGCGCTTTTGGCTTTTGTGCTGATCGGCGCGCTGCGGCACCTTTATACCAAAGGTTGGTTGCTGACCTTACTGGTCTTTGTGACGCTGGCCGGAATGGGATCGGATTATTTGGAAAACATGCGGGTGGGTTTGCTCTTGGCGGGTGATGTCAGTGATTTGGCGATTGCTTCGGCCTCGCGCTCGACTGTAATGAAATCCGCCCTGACCTCGGTTGCCATAGTTGCCGTGCTGGTGGGGCTGATCCGGTCGGGCTGGCGACATTGGACAAGTAAATGACAGACACATTCACCATCGCCATCGACGGGCCGGCGGCGGCTGGCAAGGGCACCATCTCCAAGGCGATTGCCGCACAGTTTGGCTTTGCCCATCTGGATACAGGTTTGCTGTATCGCGCTGTTGGGGCGCGGGTGCTGTCCGGGGTTGAACCCGTCGAAGCTGCCAGAACCTTGCAGCCTCAAGATCTGGAGCGCGACGATCTGCGCACGGCCGAGGTTGCACAAGCGGCCTCCAAAGTAGCCGTGATCGCCGAAGTGCGCGCGGCGCTGGTGGATTTTCAACGCGCCTTTGCCCGCCGCGCTGGTGGTGCAGTCCTGGATGGCCGTGACATTGGCACCGTGATCTGTCCCAACGCCGAGGTGAAGCTCTATGTCACCGCCAGCGCCGAGGTGCGTGCGAAGCGGCGGTTCCTGGAGCTGACCGGCAAGGGCGAGGTAACCTCTCTGGAAACGGTTCTGACAGATGTCAAAGCACGCGATGACCGCGACATGAACCGCGCCGAGGCACCGTTGAAACCCGCGACAGATGCGCTGACGATTGACACCAGTGAGCTAAGCATCGCGCAAGCGCTGAAGGTTGCTTTGAAAGAGATATCAGCCCTAAGATAACCCCATTCAGTTATTTGGGCGGTTCCAATGCGTATGGTCGCAGCATGCGTATTCTTTACGTTCTCGCCCCCGCCTGGGTTTGCACAAAGTCTTTATTTCTTGGACGGGTCTTTCCCGTTTGCAGACGGCTACATTTCTCGACTGCTTTACGGTGACGACCTGTTTGGGCCCGATCCTTCATGCGTGGTTGTGACGTCGACCCTAGGTGTAGCCATTACGCTAAAGAAGACGCGGCAGTCTTGCTTCGTAAAGTGCCGGGTTGAATTCCATGGTTCCACTTGCGCCGGTAAGAGAATCCGCTTATTAAGCGCGCTGTCAGTATAGAGGCGGCTAACGCACACACGGCATTCTGAGCAGGGCTGGGGTATCCTCCGGCCCTTTGTGTTTGTTTGCTTCAGACCGCGCGTGCGGCGTCCATATTGACCAAACCCCAAGACCGGCGGAGACAACCGCACGGCCAGAAAACAAATGTAAAAGGAAACATGAGACCTCATGGCTCAAAACGTATCAATGGAGGACTTCGAAGCCCTTCTGAATGAAAGCTTCGAAATGGACACCCCTGATGAGGGTTCCGTAGTTAAAGGCAAAGTCATCGCGATCGAAGCGGGACAAGCCATCATCGACGTCGGCTACAAGATGGAAGGCCGCGTTGATCTGAAAGAATTCGCTAATCCTGGTGAAGAGGCTGAACTGGCTGTTGGCGACGAAGTAGAAGTCTACCTTCGTTCCGCTGAAAACGCCCGTGGCGAAGCCGTTATCTCGCGTGAGATGGCCCGCCGCGAAGAAGCCTGGGATCGCCTGGAAAAAGCATACGCAGACGAAGAGCGTGTCGAAGGCGCAATCTTTGGTCGCGTCAAAGGTGGCTTTACTGTCGATCTGGGCGGCGCTGTTGCGTTCCTGCCAGGCTCGCAGGTTGACGTTCGTCCCGTTCGTGACGCTGGTCCTCTGATGGGTCTGAAGCAGCCGTTCCAGATTCTGAAAATGGACCGTCGTCGTGGCAACATCGTTGTTTCGCGTCGTGCGATCCTCGAAGAGTCCCGTGCCGAACAGCGTGCCGAAGTCATCGCCAACTTGACCGAAGGTCAGGCTGTTGATGGTGTGGTCAAGAACATCACCGAATACGGTGCGTTTGTTGACCTGGGCGGCGTAGACGGCCTGCTGCACGTCACTGACATGGCATGGCGTCGTGTGAACCACCCATCCGAGATCCTGACAATCGGCGAGACCGTTAAGGTCCAGGTTATCAAGATCAACAAAGAGACCCACCGTATCTCCTTGGGCATGAAACAGCTGCAGGACGATCCTTGGGATCTGGTTGCCGCTAAGTTCCCGCTGGAAACTGTGCACACTGGTCGCGTCACCAACATCACCGATTACGGTGCATTTGTTGAGCTGGAGCCAGGTGTTGAAGGTCTGGTTCACGTGTCCGAAATGTCCTGGACCAAGAAAAACATCCACCCTGGCAAGATCGTTTCGACCAGCCAGGAAGTGGAAGTTATGGTTCTGGATATCGACAGCTCCAAGCGTCGCGTATCCCTGGGTCTCAAGCAGACTCAGCGTAACCCATGGGAAGTCTTTGCGGAATCCAACCCTGAGGGCACCGAAGTCGAAGGCGAAGTCAAGAACATCACCGAATTCGGTCTGTTCATTGGTCTCGAAGGCGACATCGACGGCATGGTTCACCTGTCCGACCTGTCATGGGACGAACGCGGCGAAGATGCGATCCAGAGCTACCACAAGAACGACGTGGTTCAGGCGGTTGTCTCCGAGGTTGATATCGAAAAAGAGCGTATCTCTCTCTCGATCAAAAACCTGGGTGGTGACAAGTTCGCTGAAGCAACTGGCGGCGTAAAGCGCGGCACGATCGTGACTGTTGAAGTCACCGCGATCGAAGAAGGCGGTATCGAAGTTGTGTATGAAGGCATGAAGTCCTTTATCCGCCGTTCCGATCTGTCACGTGACCGTGCCGAGCAGCGTCCTGAGCGTTTCAACGTTGGCGACAAAGTCGACGTGCGGATCACCAACGTCGACTCCAAGACCCGTCGTTTGGGTCTGTCGATCAAAGCCCGCGAAATTGCGGAAGAAAAAGAAGCCGTCAAGCAGTATGGTTCCTCGGACTCCGGCGCGTCGCTGGGTGACATCCTGGGCGCCGCTCTGAATTCAGGCGACTGATCTTCAGCTCTTTTCTGAAGCCAAAATGTTAGAAAAGGCCTCGCTTAACCAGCGGGGCCTTTTTGCATGTGAAATCCGGTATTTCGTGCGCTGAACGCACCGGTTGAGGCCTGGTCACGTGCCCCGAATCAAATGATCCCCCCTGGGTTCGGATGTGCGCTGACTTGCCAAAAACACCACGCTGACAGATCATCAGAGCCTAAATGGCTCTTCTGTAAGCAAAAAATTGCCAGATACAGCGTTATTTGCGGCTCCTTCACTACGGTTTCTGTACCCGCGCGCACATTTTTTGTCTTATAGTCGTTTCAAATCACTTGGCTTTTTATCGCTGGCTTGGGAGGGCCTGAAAAATGATCCGCTCAGAACTGATTCAGAAGATTGCAGACGAAAACCCGCACCTGTATCAACGAGACGTTGAGCGGATCGTTAACACAGTATTTGAGGAAGTCACCGGCGCCATGTCGCGGGGTGACCGGGTCGAACTACGTGGGTTTGGAGCTTTTTCAGTGAAAAAGCGTGACTCGCGGGTTGGACGTAATCCTCGCACGGGTGAAACGGTTCAAGTTGATGAAAAGCATGTCCCGTTCTTTAAGACCGGCAAGTTGCTGCGGGACCGTTTGAACGGAAAATAAACTAATGCGTTATGTTCGCTATGCCTTTTGGGGTGCCCTCGGGATCATTCTGATATCTGTGAGCTTGGCCAATCGTGCCATTGTCGACTTACAGCTGATGCCAGGTGCAGTGGCTGAACTGCTGGGGTTCAATCTTAGCATCTCGCTGCCGTTGTTTGTTGTGGTTCTGGGTGGCATTGCCGCAGGGCTGGTCATTGGCTTCATCTGGGAATGGATCCGTGAGCACAAACATCGCCGTGCGGCCGGTGGACAGGCCCGCGAAGTGCGTAAGCTGTCACGCGAAGTGAATAAGCTGAAAACGCAAAAGAACGCAGGCAAAGACGAAGTTCTGGCCATTCTAGAAGACGCCAACTGAGGCCAGATAGATGAGTGACAATCGGGTCAAAATCTGCGGATTGCGCAGTGCTGATGACGTGACCGCAGCAGCCCAGGCAGGGGCGGCCTATGTTGGGTTCGTCTTCTTTCCCAAATCACCCCGTCATGTCCAGATTGATGAAGCTGCTACCCTGGCCGCGACGGCGCCGGTAGGGCTGTGCAAGGTGGCGCTGACAGTGAACGCCAGCGACGCCGAGCTGGACGCCATCACGGCACAGGTGCCGCTGGACATGCTGCAACTGCACGGCACCGAAAGCCCCGCGCGGGTCGCCGAGGTCAAGGCACGCTACGGGTTGCCAGTGATGAAAGCCATTGGTGTTGCAGATGCCTCTGACCTGCCACAGATTGACGTCTATTCCGCGGTTGCTGACCAGTTGCTGATTGACGCCAAACCACCCAAAGACGCTGTATTGCCCGGTGGCAACGGGCTGGCGTTTGATTGGCGCCTGTTGGCGGGTCGCAAGTACTGGCAGCGTCCCTGGATGTTGGCAGGCGGTCTGACACCTGAAAACGTCGCCGAGGCGCTTCGAATGACGGGGGCCAATCAGGTTGATGTCTCTTCAGGGGTCGAGGTCGCACCAGGCCAAAAAGATCCGACTCTCATCCGGTCTTTTGTCGCAGCCGCAACCGCTCTCTGATTTTGCGCTTCACCCAAATGCAGCGTCGTCTGCGTCGCCGTCTCTGCGCGAGCGAGAGTTGGCGAAGGGCGTTGTTTGTTTCCTTTTGCCATTCTGTCAGATCTGACTCGGGGCGAGGACGCGGAAGTGCAAATAGAAATATCACGTGTTTGTTCCAGATTTGAAGTGAGCTTGACCAAGTTGCCGATAAACAGTTCCCTTTGGGAGAGTGTTATTGGGCAAGGTGACTTTCAAAAATGGAACAAACTCCGGCACTGGATGATCTGGCCCTGTTTGTGCAAGTGGCCGAGGCAGGCGGCCTTGCTGGGGCGGCGCGCATCAGTGGCGTAAGTGTGCCGACGCTGAGCCGGAAGATGCAGTCCCTGGAGCGACAACTCGGCAGGACCTTGTTTCATCGCGGAGCGCGGGGGTATGCATTGACTGTTGAAGGGCGATCGGTACTGGAGAAGGTCGCTGAGGTGGGAAGTCTGAAGGTGCGCCTTGCCCGATCGTTGGCCATGCCAGCCTTTGCCGAAGTACGCATTACCGCAGGTGGCTGGACCTCTGCGTATCTGGCGCGCCGGATGGGACATGTCTGGACCAGTCAATCCAAATGGCGCCCGGTTTTTATGGAGGCAACGGCGCGTTTGGACATTGCGCGTCGCGGAGCGGATATTGGCATCCGTAACAAACGACCTGACCAGGACTGGCTCGCGGCACGCTGTACAGGGCGGATTGAATATGCGGCCTTTGCAGTGTCTGACAAGATCCAGGGTTTTCTGGCGCTGTCACAGGCCGAGGTTCAGACACCATCGGCGACCTGGGTCCGAGATCACCACGCGAATGAGATTGTCACCACGGCGGGATCTTCTCGGTTGCTGGTAGACCTTGCCGTTGCCGGGCTGGGCAAGGTGGTGCTGCCGCGTTTTGCAGCGGCGGATCTCTCCGGGTTGCAACAGGTTGGGCCGGTGATTGATGCGCTGACCCATGAGGAGTGGCTGGTGAGTCATCACGAAGCCCGCCATGATGCTCCTGTACGTGCTGCGCTGGAGGCGCTTGCAAAATTATTAGGAAGTCGAAGTTGCGCTATCAAGCTTTAAACCGGGTGCGGACAGGACATAGTGTCTTCTTCCCGGGACCGGGGGCTCCCGCCCAGGCTTGTGATCCTTTGGATCCCTGCGCCCAGTTGGGCCAAGCGCCGCGCCCGAAGGGCGCGGCGCGGGTCGCTTGGGGCAAAGCCCCAAGCGAAATTGGGTGAACTCTGGGCTGCGTGTGCTCGATTCTGAATGGCAAGATGTGGTTGTGGGTGGCAGAAGTGTAAAAACTGGTTCCTCTCGATGAATTTGCGCTTTAGAACCGTTTCAACTGATGACGGAGACAGCAATGGCCGAAGATCTATTCAACAGCTTCATGAACGGGCCCGACGAACAGGGTCGCTTTGGCATTTTCGGCGGGCGGTTTGTGTCCGAAACACTGATGCCGCTAATCCTTAGCCTTGAGGAAGAATATAGCCGAGCCAAGGAAGACGACAGCTTCTGGGCTGAAATGAAGGATCTGTGGACGCACTATGTTGGCCGACCCAGCCCATTGTATCATGCCGAACGTTTGACCGAGCATCTGGGTGGGGCCAAGATCTATTTGAAGCGTGACGAGCTGAACCACACTGGTGCGCATAAGATCAACAACGTATTGGGCCAGATCATCTTGGCGCGTCGGATGGGCAAGACCCGCATTATCGCTGAGACGGGCGCAGGGCAACACGGTGTTGCGACCGCCACTGTTTGCGCCAAGTTCGGCCTGAAATGTATTGTCTACATGGGGGCACATGACGTGCAACGTCAGGCGCCCAACGTCTTCCGCATGCGCTTGTTGGGTGCCGAAGTGATCCCGGTGACCTCGGGTCGGGGGACCTTGAAGGACGCAATGAACGACGCATTGCGCGACTGGGTGACCAACGTCGCCGACACCTTCTATTGCATCGGCACTGCGGCTGGCCCGCATCCCTATCCGGCGATGGTGCGCGACTTTCAGTCAATCATCGGTAAGGAAGTCCGCTGGCAGCTGGCCGAGCAAGAAGGTGAGGGCCGTCTGCCGGACACCTTGATTGCAGCCATCGGTGGTGGGTCGAATGCCATCGGACTATTCCATCCCTTCCTGGACGATAAGTCGGTGAACATCATCGGTGTTGAAGCGGGTGGTAAAGGTGTGAACGAGAAGATGCAGCACTGTGCCTCGCTGACGGGCGGGCGACCCGGTGTCCTGCACGGCAACCGAACCTATTTGCTGCAAGACGATGACGGCCAGATTATGGAAGGGTTTTCCATATCTGCTGGGCTCGACTATCCCGGTATCGGCCCCGAGCATTCTTGGCTGCATGACACCAATCGCGCTGAATATGTGTCGATCACCGATGTCGAAGCACTGGAGGCATTTCAGCTTAGCTGCGCGTTGGAGGGGATCATTCCGGCACTGGAGCCCAGCCATGCGCTGGCCCATGTGATGAAAATTGCGCCCGAGCTGCCAAAGGACCATATCATTGTCATGAATATGTGCGGTCGCGGTGATAAGGATGTCTTTACGGTCGCACGCCACCTTGGTTTCGATATGTCAGACACCGAAGGCCGCGATATCGATTAAGCATAAGCCAAAAGCAACGGTGGACTGAAAGTCCTTGCCGCGGCGATCTTCCAATTTTGGAGGATCGCCGTTTTTTGTTTGGGATGGGGCTTGCATAGAACGTGGCAAAGTCCGTTGACCGCTGCCGGGCAACTTGGCATGGCCGGGTGAGGGTGAGCTATAATTGCGATTGCTAAAACGGCGCTAGTGCTGAGTTGAAACTACAAGAGCAGACGTCTTTTTGATCCCTATAAAAAGGTGATGAAACACCAAAGTGTTGAGCTGAAGGTGCGGTGTAGCAATTGTTTAAGGCTCTGGCAGTAGGTGTAGGCCAGCGCTTACTAGGAGACATGGTTGATGCTCAAGGCACCTAAACTACCACTTTCACTTATGCTGCCATTGGTTATGGTTGCACTGACGGCTACTTTTTTGGTCACTGTATCTTTCTTGGTCTATCGAATGGCCGAGCAGAATATCCGTCAGAACGTATATCTTTCCCATGAAACAGCAGCCAAGGCCGGACAGCAGGCGCTGACCTCGCTTATGGGGTCGGTCCGGCGGGACCTGGTGATGAACGCTGATCAGCCCACGACATTCCGTGCCATTAGCAATTTTGACAGAGTTTTCAAGATGATCGAGGAGGAACCGGTCGGATTCTTGACGCGCAATTATGTCACCAACAACCCGAACGAAGCAGACCAGCGAGCCGAATTGGTTGATCCGGGAGATGGGTCCTATTACTCTCAGGCACACAGCAATTATCATCCGACATTTCTGCGGTCGCTGCGTCTGAACGGTTACCAGGACATCTATCTGTTCAATACCGAAGGTCGGTTGCTGTACACTGTGAACAAGCAAGATGATTTCGCCCAGGACTTTTCGTCTGGGCCCAATGCCGAATCAGGGCTCGGGCAGGCCTATCATGCAGCCCTACAGGCCACCCCGGGTGAGATAACCACGTCCGATTTCGCCGCCTATGACGTAACCGGAGGGGCGCCGGGGGCGTTTCTTGCAATACAGGTGCTTAGTAAAAAGAAGGCTGTTGTAGGGGTCTTAGTGGTCCAACTGTCCAGTGCGCGTATTGCCGACACGCTTGCCGCCAGTCTCGAAGATGGTGGCCATCAGAATATCTATCTAGTCAGCGAAGATGGTGTGGCTCGCAGCCCTTCGATCGTCGAAGGCCTGTTTGAAGTATCGGATCCGTTGCCCAAGGCTGCCCATATTGTCGCCGCGCAAGCCCGCGAAGAGATCTTGTTTGAGACCGTCACGGCAGTCAACGGACAAGATGCGATCGCATTGGTCAAACCTTTGGACATTTCGGGATTCACGTGGTCCCTGGTGATGGAAACCGACCGCAGTGCAGCTTTTGCTGTCGTACGCGAAATGCGCCTGGCTGCAATGGGCATGATCGCAGTTGCGGTTGCCATTGCGATTGTCGTGTCCTGGTTTGCGGCGAGTAAGGTCACAAGACCGATCCAAGCCCTTCGTGGAGTCACAAATGCTTTGACCAATGGCGACTACGACATTTTAATCTCCGGTCAGGACCGGGGGGATGAGTTGGGCGAGCTAGCCCGGACTATGGGTGATTTCCGTGACCGCTTGAAACAGGCGGACGAGGCCTCTACCCGTGAGGCCGAAGCCGCGAGGAAAACTGCCGATGTGGTTGAGACGATGAGCAGTGCTCTGTCTGAGCTGGAGCGCGGCAATCTGGCCTGTGACATCAATACGCCCTTTGTTGCCAACTACGAGGCCCTGCGCGAGAACTTTAATCACAGTTTGTTTAACCTGCGCGAGTCCATGGCCAGTGTCGTCGATGCATCACAAAACGTGGATCGGTATTCGGATGAGCAGCAATCAGCCGCGACGGATATGGCACAACGTACAGAAAATGCGGCTGTCACACTTGAGGAGACGGCCAACGCCATTCACGACCTGTCAGATGGCGTTAAAGCCACCGCAGATCGGGCCGGGCAGGTCGACAGCGTCATGCAAAGCGCGCGGTCTGAAGCTGAAAACAGCAACTCTGTCGTGACCTCGGCCGTCGAAGCAATGGATCAGATCCAGCAAGCCTCGAGCGAAATTTCAAAGATCATCAATATGATCGATGACATCGCGTTCCAGACCAATCTGTTGGCTTTGAATGCCGGCGTGGAAGCGGCGCGGGCTGGCAGTGCTGGCAGTGGCTTCGCGGTGGTGGCCTCTGAAGTGAGGGCGCTTGCACAGCGGGCGTCAACTGCGGCCGGTCAGATCAAAGTGTTGACGAATGCCAGTGAGGATCACGTTTCACATGGCGTGGCGATGGTCGGTCGGGCTGGCGATGCACTGACCAGCATTATCGGTCAGGTGACGTCGGTTTCCGGATTGGTCACAGAAATTGCTGACGGGGTAAAAACGCAGTCTTCGGGGCTGGATAACATCAACGCGGCGATGCGGCAGCTGGATGCAGTGACACAGCAGAACACCGCTATGGCCGAAGAGGCATCGGCTGCAAGCCGGTTATTGCAGAATGAGGCACAAAACCTGTCGGAAATTGTAACCCGGTTCGACATGGGGGACAGCGGCGCTGCGTCGCATCTGCCAGCGGCTCAACAGCCCGAGCCGCGCTGTGCTTGAAGCTGGCCGAACCGAGCCCTTGATTTCAGTGCTGGATATTCTGTTTGGCAGTTCGGTTGTTCACCATGGTTGGTGCGGGCGGGACAAGCCTCCCAGCTGCTCGACTGTGAATAGCGATTGGCATTGGCATTATCCCTGCGCAGAGGGATAATTGCCTTGCCCGTCGGTCTCATGAACATCGGCCAAGCCGTATTTGTCTGTGGTCCATAGAGGGACTGTAGACAGGCGGTATTTATTTGATCCCGAAGCCGCGTCAGACAGCTGCCGTTGCTGTCACAACATGGGACTGGATTTTACCCTGAACTGGGCCGTCCCCAAATCTGTCGGCAATTACGCGAGCGGCCTGATCCGTGATGTCACTTAATCGTCCGGCATCGCGCGATTCAATCTCGCCACGTAACGGGGTGCCTTGGCAGTAGGCGATAGCCGGATGTCGGGCCGACGGGGCGGCGCTGATACCTGACCGGGTTTCCAGCTCAATCTCGGCAAAACCAGCAGCTTGCAAATCACTCTTGATTTGATCGCGGTCAGAATAGCCGTGAGGTGTTCTTGCGAGAAATTGCGGCGGGTCTTGTGGAAAGAACGTGGCCGCTACCTCGGTGACGACGTTAGCAAACTCGTTCTCAGCGATTGTGTCCCAAACATTGAAGATGAAAGTGCCGCCGGGTTTAAGGACCCGGTGAATTTGTTGGAACCCGGAAATCCTATCGGGAAAGAACATGACACCGTGCTGGCAGTGCGCGACATCAAAACTGTCAGCATCAAAAGGAAGGTCCAGGGCGTCGGCTTGCAGCCATTCGATGCCATTGGGAGCATCCTGGCAGTGTTTCGCATGGTCTAGCATGGCAGGGTTGAGGTCGGTCACCACATAGCGCGTTTCGGGTGGTAGGAGCGGCGCCAGAGCCCGAGGTACGACACCGCTGCCCGCAGCAATCTCCAGCACCGAGGCTGGAGTGCGGGCAGATACTCGTTGCGCCAGGTCCTCAGCGCAGTCAGTGAAAATGAGAGGCACCAGATAGGTGTCATAGAATTCTGGAATGGAGCCGGTGAATTTCTTGTCAGTCGGGAGCATCTGAGCCCTCCTTTTAAATCTGAGTACAGTACCGTTGAATGCCTTTGGGAACCGACCGTAACACATCACGCGTCTTTGCGACACTTGATCCTGATTTGTCCGGGTGCTGGGCGGGCCATTTGGCTAGGACCGTCGGGCAGCGCAGGGGTTAATGAATGCGGGGTCCGTTAATAAATTGTCAGCGCGAAGCAGGCCGAAATCTTGCCCCAACTTAGGCCAAACCGCCTGATTCTCCGGGTGACTCGTGCTGTGTGCTACCGATTCGTTACCGATATTGTGCCCAAACCCCAATATTTGGGCTTCGCACGTTAAGGAATTCCCTCATATTTTACTGGTATTTTAGAAAAAAGGTTAACGCCTGCAGCGCTTTTTACGAGATCATCCCCTGTTTTACTGGCATATTGGGAAACAATAACCGGGGGGTTAGTAAATTGTTAATACTGTCACATTCTGCGCATGATTTTGTCCATACTCTGCAACATTGGGCCTCATTCCAGCCCCACGCCTGACTGACGATGGCGATGTGGGAAATTGGAGTGGTAGATGAAACATGTCTTAAGTGCGCTGGTCGCTTGCCTGATTTTGGTAAGCCCCAATGGCGCAACGGCGGCTGATCCGTCGAAAAATGCACAGTCGGTGCCAGGATGGGAAGCCGTTGGTCGGTTGAACATTGCTGGTCGGAATATGTGTACCGGTGCATTGATTGCGCCAAACTTAGTGCTGACGGCAGCACATTGTATGTTCAATCAGGAAACTGGACGGGCTGTCAGACCAAACCTTGTCAAATTCGAAGCTGGGCTGAATGGTCGGCGGGTCAAGGCGTCCAGGGTAGTGTCGAGGGTGTTTTTGCATCCAGACTATCAATTTCGAACACAGGCACAGTCACAAATTGGGTATGACATTGCCATTCTACGCCTGGATCGCCCGATCCACGGCAGCGAAATCGTGCCATTCCGGATGGCAGCGGCACCTGAGCGCGGCGATTCCGTCGGAGTTTTGTCCTATAGCTATAATCAAAACAACCAGCCTAGTTATGAACGAGCTTGTGACGTATTGGCCCGTCAGGCTGAAACATTGGTTATGAATTGCAAAGTCGACTTTGGTGCCTCAGGTGCGCCGGTTCTTGCTGTCACTCCAGGCCAAAGGCCCCGTGTAGTGTCGGTGGTGTCTGCCAAGGCGGCGATGGGCAACAAACGTGTGTCCATTGGGACAACGCTGGACCAGACGGTTCAGATGCTTATCCGCAGGGCTGGCTAACAACGTCCCATTATCTTTTTTGACTACTCCAACCCACCAAACGGTCTGTGTCCATTGCGATACGGGCCGTTTTTTAATGACGTGCCACAACGCCTTGCGCTGACCGGGGAACTTATTAAACACCCACATCGCATCGTCAGGGTGCTCTTCTGGGGCCGCCCTACTATGGTTCGCGAAACGCCTCGCGGGATTTGTAAAGCGGCTTGAGCAGGTATTTCAGGATTGTTTTGGACCCGGTCTGCAATTCAGCAGTGGCGCGCATACCTGGGCGGATCTCCATATTTTTCTGGCGCTCGGTCAAATCGGACCGATCGACTTTGACTGTGACCCGGTAATACGGCGGAGCGCGGGGATTG
Organism: Parasedimentitalea marina; assembly: GCF_004006175.1. GTDB lineage: Bacteria > Pseudomonadota > Alphaproteobacteria > Rhodobacterales > Rhodobacteraceae > Parasedimentitalea > Parasedimentitalea marina. The sequence goes on along the minus strand of NZ_CP033219.1, from coordinate 3,451,477 downwards.
CGTTCATCTTCAAATGTGTCAGCCGAAACAAAATCCACCGATCCTTTGAGAGTGCCGTAGATCGTGTAGTCATAGGCGGACAATTTGATGGTTGCGTCCTGACCGGGGACAACACTGGCGATGTTTTCGGGCTTAACACGGGCTTCGATAAACAGTTCTTCGCCCATTGGGATGATTTCCAGGATCTCCTCACCGGGGCGGATGACGCCCCCGATGGTGGTGACTGCCAGGCTGTTGACGATCCCCGCCATGGGCGAGGTGATCACGGTGCGGTCCAGTTGATCCTGTGCCAGCCGCAAGTCCTGTCTGCGCGAGGTCAGATCCTGCAGCGTCTGCGAGTATTCTTCAGCCAGATCCAGCTCGGATTGCGTGCCGATGGCGCTGTATTTCAGCCGGGCGTCACTAACGGCCTGCTTGGATCGGTTGACTTCGATCAGGGCGACAATTTTCTTTTTATAAAGCTGCTCCATATTGGTCAGCTCATCCTGCAATTGGGTCAGGATTTCGCGGGCTCCATCGCGGCGCCCCACAAAGTCGGTCTGGCGTGCATTCAGCAGGGCCCTTTCCGAGGCCAGGATGTTTGGAGACCGTTGCAGCAATCCTTCGGGCACAAGAAAATCATAGGCGCCTTCCATCTCGGCCTCCAGCCGGTGGCGTCTGATCTCTAGCGCGTCGATCTGGTCTTGCAAGTCATCTTTGGCAGAACGGAATTTGGTGTCTTGCAAACGGGCCAAAATCTGCCCGGCCGAGACAGAATCCCCTTGTCGTACGGACAGTTCCGCCAAAATGCCGCCTTCAAGGTTCTGCACGATTTGCGAGCGCGAGGACGAGACGACCTCGCCATCGGCGCGCACGATCTCATCCACCCAAGCCACGGCCGCCCAGATCAGGAACAGGATGAGGGCAAGCGCGACGAGATAAATGATGCGACTTGCGCCCCGGCTAGAGGTGGCAAGGTCATCCCCGGCCTGGCTCATTTCTTATCCCCGGCAGCAAGATGCGCCAGCACTTTATCGCGCGGGCCATCCACAACCATGCGGCCGGCCTGCAGGATCAGGGTACGGTTGGTCAAAGACAGGATTGGCATCCGGTGGGTGGCGATGATGGCAGTGCGGCCCTGCAGCCAGCTTTCAAGGCGGCTGACCAGCGTGCGTTCCAGCGTTTGATCCAGTGCAGCAGTTGGTTCATCCAGCAAGACAATGGGGGGATTCTGCAGCCATAGCTGCGCCCAGCCAATTGACTGGCGTTGGCCAATCGACAAACCGCCGCCGCCATCGCTGATCTGCAGGTCCAGCCCTTTGGGATGGCCACGCACATGGGCGCCAAGGCCAGCGAAATCCAGTGCAGACATCAGGCGCCCGTCGTCCCGCTCTAGTTGGTTCAAGTTCAGGTTGTCGCGCAGGCTGCCGCTGAACAAACGGACGTCCTGGCTCAGGTATCCGATGTTCCGGCGCAGGTCGCGGGGATCAATCTGGGACATATCGGTCCCGTCAACCATCACCCGCCCTCGATCGGGGCTGTATAGCCCCGACAGCACTTTCAGCAGGGTAGATTTGCCCGATCCATTGGCGCCAAGAATGGCGATGCGCTGGCCCGGCGTGACGGCAATACCCTGCACATCCAAAGTAGGTGCACCGTCCTGGTCATACCGGTACTCTACTTCAAGCAGCTCAAACTTGCCCTGCAGCGTCTGGCGCCGCAGGTAGGCGCGGTTGGCCTCTTTTTCCTGCGGGGCCATCGCGATGGCATCCAGGGCCTCCAGGGCGGCCTTAACGTTGCTCCACCGGGCCATGGTACCGGCAAACTGGGTCAGCGGCGCCAGGGTGCGGCTGGTCAGGATGCCGGTGGCGATAATGGTCCCGACGGTGAACTCTCCGGCAAACACCATGAAGGTGCCCAACACCACGGCTGCGATATAGGTGATTTGTTGCACACCCTGTGACCAATAAGTTAGGGCGCTGGACAGGCGGCGTTGCTCGGTCGAGGACTGCGAGGACAGGGCGTTCAACTCGTCCCACAGTCGCAGCATACGGTCTTCGCCACGCTGGGTTTTTACTGTGTCGAGTTCGCTCACCACTTCGTGCAGCAACCGCCCGGCCTTGGCATTGGCGCCCTGTGTTTGGCGGGTCAGGGCAATCATCCGCTTTTGCATGAAATAGGCGGGCAGCAGCATCAGGACGCCACCCAACACAAGAACCCAGACAATCGGCCCGGCGATCGAGGCGACGAGCAACAGGAACACCGCAATAAACGGCACGTCTGCCAGGGTGGCGATGGTTGACGAAGTGAAGAACTCGCGCACTGATCCAAAGTCACGCATCGCGGCAAACAGGCCCGAGGGTGGCAGTGGTTTTTTGTCAGACCGCATTCCGATCAAACGCTGCATCAGATTGCGCTGAACCGACAATTCGATTTGACGGCCGGCTGCATCCGTCAGGCGGGCGCGGGCCATCTTTAGGGTAGCCTCTAGCCCGATTGCCAACAAAGCACCGACGGCCAGGACCCAGAGCGTGGCCTGCGACTGATGTGGGATCACCCGGTCATAGACCTGCAGCGAGAACAGCGCGACCGAGACCCCCAGCAGGTTGGACACCAGTGATCCAAGCATGATTTCACCAACCTGACGGCGGTACTTGGGGAATTCACCCCAAAACCAATGGTCGTTGGCCAGCTTGGGTGTATGACGCGCTGCTATCTGCTTTAGCGAGGTGCGCCCGGTTAGCGTGGTGCCGCTAAAGACCGGAGTAAAATCAGTGATGGACACCTCGGCCCGGTTGTCGGGGCAGGTGGTGTCAAAAATGATCAGGCAATCATCAACTTGTGACAGCACCAGTACGCATAGGCCGCCCCGCATCATGGTTAGTGCAGGCCAGGCATCCGGGCGAACCTGAACATTGTGACTGATCTTCGGTTGAACGCCAGTTGTTTCCAGTGCTTTGGCCAGCAGGTCCAGCGTTACCTCACCGGGGCTGTGGGTCCACAGGTATTCGCTTAGATCACTGATCGGGACCTCAGCCCCCTTCAGGGCGGCAAAGGTCGAAATGAGGGTGGCGCGGTGTTCTATGCGGGCCGCCGTGCCCTCGATCAATGTGTTGACCTCTTGTGGGTCAGTATTAGCAGCTACGGCAGCAGGGGCCCGATCTATCTGCTGGGCTTGCGACGTCGCTACCGGGTGATCAGCAGGTTTTGAGCGGGCTCGGCCCATGGTCAGGGCCGCCGTCTTGGCCAGTTTTACAACACTGGCTCCACCTGCCGCGATTTTATCTTTCGCGGCTGATTTTTGATCGTGGAACTTGGTCAAAACGTGTCTCCGTCTGCCAGGATTCCAAGATCGCGAGCCAGTTCCAGTTGAATCAGTACAACTTCGTATTTCGAGTCAATATGAGCCTGTTCGCGCTGTATCCATTCTTCGTAGATTGACACAACATCCAACACCGATCGCTGCCCGGCATCAAACTGGGCCTGAAACAGTCTATATGTTTCACGGCTGGTCTGGGCAAGCGTTGCAGCTTCGACGTCTTGGCGGCGAAACGAGGCCAGCCGTTGGGTTTGGCGGCTATAATTCCGGCGTGCGTCTTCTTCGGCCTCGCTGACTTGGCGTTGCGCGGTTTCGCGAGCGGATTCAATGGCTTTCAACAAAGCAGGGGTGCCCAGCCCGAGAGGTGTTGCCAAATCAAGTGTCAGCCCGGCGCCTGATCCCTCGTTGGTGGCGCTCCCCGCCGCCGACACTTGGGGCAATAGCCCGGCCCGGTCGACCTTGGTCTGTGCAACCGATCGATTGGCTTCGGCGCTGGCCTTTAGAACGGTTAGAAAGCTGGTGCTGTCCGGTGGAGTCCCCAGTGACAGTCTGGTCGGCGCCGTTGCAAATTCCTGACCTGTCAGGGCCTTTAACTCGGCACGTGAGGTGGCCGCAGCTTCATGCGCAGTGGCGCGCGCCGAACGCATGCCACTGATCTTGCTTTGCACCACGCGCAGATCCGCTCGGTCTGAGACACCGCCCTCGACCCGCCCGTTCACAATCCGCTCAAATTCTTGCATCTGGGTCAGGGCACGACTGCCAAGTGCCGCTTTTTCATCGCCTTTCAGGGCCGAGACATACAACGCGACCGCCGTTTCAACCCGATTGTTCATGTCAATGGACAGGTTGACCGCTGCAACTTCGACATCAGCAGCGGCAAATTCGCGTTCGGCTTTGCGGCGTCCGTTATCAAACAGAACCTGCTCTATCAAAATTCCCGCTACCAGATCGCCGAGACTGCTCAGGCTGACCGAGGGGCCGATGGTGGGCAACCAGTTCTTCGATTTTGCCTCGGCACGCAATTTAGCGCTGGTCAGCTCAGCTTCGGATGAGCGGGATGACGCATTGATAGCGGCCATGCCAACCGTGCTGTAAGAGCTATCTTGTTCCAGAAAGGAACGTCGGTCCAAAAGGGCGGTAATCACTTCTGATCCGGTTTCCCCTTCGACTTGGGTGAAACTGCTGGATGAAGCGGCTTCGGTCACTGGTTCGGCGTCAGTCTCATTCAAGAACGGGAAGGTTTCCGCGCAGGCCGACAGGCTGCATAGCAGGGCTATCGCGCTGATATGTCGTCCCAATTGGAGTCCGCCCTCTTGCCAGAATGCGCCTTTGGCGCGTTGTTGGGCCTGGCTGCACGATATGCGCAGCCAGGCCGGATGATCAGATGATCACTGTGATATCGTCTTCGATCACCAGTGTCGCGCCATCGCTACCGATGGTGTAGACATCAAAGGTCTCGCCATCGATCACCTGGGTGGTTCCTGTTGCGGTTGCTCCGGTGACGGTGACGGTATCGTCAGTGCCACCGTGAATGGTCAGAGTGTCAGAGTTGCTGGACAAGGCCCTAATATCGGCCTCAGTCAGCGACAGATTGACATCTGCGGCATAATCCAAATTCAAAGCGTCGACATTGAACGATGAAAGGCCCGCGTGGTCGGTGGAACCCACTTCGGTTGCATTGTCCTCTAGGACCAACAGGGTGCTCGAGTTGTTACCAACAGCATCTTCACCGGTCACGACCAGATGGGTGCCATCTGAAATAGGTGTCCCAAAGGTGAATTCTGTATTGGTGCCAGCAAGAAGCGATGTGGTTGCGGTCGGGGTGCTGACACTTCCGTCGCTTTCCAGAGCGTTCACAGTGTAGTCGTCCGTGACCCCATCGGTACTGATGCGATAAACGTCGCCACCGCCGAAGGTCACGGTGCTGATGCCTGGTTCATCTACCAAGGTGTCTACGGTCAGTGCGGACGTGGTGGTTTGCGTGTTGCCAGCAGTATCCGTCGCCGTCACGCTGACCGAAGTGCTATATTCCCCCGCCGCAATAGACCCGGATTCGAACAGGGCAGACCAGTTGCCTGATGAATCAACGGCTGCTGTGCGGTCGACGCCGTTAACCGTTACAATAACGCTGGCACCGGCCTCTGCGGTTCCGGTCAGGGTGACGCCGGCCAAGGATTCACTTTGGCTTACGATGTTGTCGCCGCCTGCAAGGCCTCCGTCGATGGTGACAAAAGTGCTGGTGTCGACCTCTACCGAGCCCGAAGTCCTGGCAGTATTGCCTGCTAGATCAGTTGAAACCGCTGAAATGGCCGCAGTATACTCCCCAGTCGGGATCTCGGAGCTGGTGAACAAGGAAGACCAGTTGCCACTGGAGTCTGTTGTCACCGTATGGCTGACAGAGCCAAGGGTCACAACCACACTGGACCCTGCTTCGGCGGTTCCGGTTAGGGTGACGCCAGCGCTTTGCTCGGTGCCGTTAATGATATTGTCAGTTGCCAGCGCTGAGTCCAGTGTCACCGAGGTTTCGGTGTCGACCTGGACCAGATGTGTCGATGTTGTGCTGTTTCCCGCTGCATCCGTGCTGGTGACAGAAACTGTGCTGTCATAGGTTCCCGACGTGATAGACGACGCGGTGTAACTCGCCGACCAGGTGCCATCGCTGGCCACTGTGGTGGTCTGAGTTTCGCCTTGGAAGGTGACTTCGATTGACGCTCCTGCTTCACCGGTGCCAGTCAGGACAACACCGTCCGAGGCCTCGGTTGCATTGATAACGTCATCACCTTCAACGGTGTCGAAACCGATAGGAGGGGCGACGGTGTCAACCTCCAGGATATCAGTGGTGGTTGTGCTGTTTCCGGCGGCATCGGTTGTAACAAGGGTAATACCTGTCTCGTATTCGCCGGTCAAAATTTCGCTGCTGTCAAAGGTAACGGACCAAGTGCCGTCATCAGCCACAGTGGTAGTATGGGTGGTGCCGTTGATCTCAACGGAGACAGTGGCGCCAGCTTCGCCGGTGCCCGAGATGACGGGATTGCCCGTATGTGTAGCCTCATTGACAAGATCACCGGTGGATTGAGTGCCCGAAGTGACATCAATGGTTGGGGCGGTTGTATCGGAACCGCCGCCACCGCCACCACCGCCACCGATTACGGCCGCGCCACCGATGACGGCCGCGCCTGCAGCGCCAGCTCCCAAGCCGCCAAACAGTGGTGCGGCAACCAGGGGGGCAACCACCGGCTCGATACGATCAATGTCCAGGAACACCATATCGTCGTAGGCGCTCCACTTGCCAGTCAGGTCGAGTGGTTCATATGAAGCAAACAACATTCCCTGAGAGCGGTCTTCCAGAACAACTTCAATAAAGTTGCCGTCTTCGCTTAGGAATAGATTTTTACCACCGGTCGAGCCAGTGTTGTAAAAGCCGTCCAGCACAAGGGTTTCGCCATTGGCCAGAGTGATGTGAAGATCCGAACCCCGGCGGGCGTAACTTTCCACGTCCGAAGGGCTTAGGTTCAGCGATACATCCTTTGAATTGGTCGTATCGAGGACCGAAGGTGTGCCTTCAGTAAAATTTCCGTGTTGGTTTGTGCCCGTCATATCACGGACGATGTATCCGACAGTGCTCATTGTATTACCGCTCGCTAATATACCTATTATGCGCAGCATCGCTGCCTAGGTGCCTGGTTATGTATTCGCTCAACAGCCGTCTTTGCGGCCCTTTTTTGTCCACTATGGGACAAATTTTGGTCAATTGTCTATAGTTTGGATAGATCCTCTTAACCCAAAGGGGGCCTCATCGTTGCTTCTATGTCGCATCTTTGTTGTCCTTTCGGGGAAGTGTAGCCCTTTTGCTTCACAAGTTACCAAAGGGTAAATTTTTACGGATTGGGGATTGTAAGATACCTTTGGCAAAAAAACCGAGCAAGCTATGTTGGGTTTTCAATCCAACATAGCCTGTTTCACAGGTTGCCCAGAACGCCCGTTGGCCGCGTAGACAGTGTCTGTCTTTGCTGATGGCGCGGCCTGTTTCTCGGGATTGTGAACGTTCGTTCGATTAAAACTTTATGGAAATTAACAAAAATTACACCAGATTTAGTTCATATGGTCTGCGTTAAAGGGTGTTAGTTTTTTGGCCAGAGCGCGACGTTGAATATCAGTTTCAGCACGCAGGTCACTGCTGTTTTGCATAGTGCTTCAGCATGTCGATCGCCGACCCCGGCACCCAGCAGATTTAGACGATAGAATGATGCGGACTCTCCGCGGCCATCAGGCTGGTCGCAGTTTGTTCGTGCAAGGTTTCTACCCGCTATGGGCAGTCGCAATCTAGGAGGCCAGTATAAAATGAAAGACCTAGCCGAACTTTTTGCCGAGCAGTACGGCGAGACGCGCGAACAGGAAATGTCGTTGCAGGATTACCTGAATGGGTGCCGCGATGATCCAAGCCTATTCGCAAATGTTGCAGAGCGGATGTTGAAAGCCATCGGCCAGGAGGAACTGGTCGATACGTCCAGGGACGCCAGGTTGGGGCCGATCTTTCAAAACCGCACAATCAAGCGCTACACAGCGTTCAAAGATTTTTATGGCATGGATGACACCATCGAGCGGATCGTAGGATTCTTTCGCTATGCCGCCCAGGGTCTGGAAGAGCGCAAGCAGATCCTGTACCTGCTTGGCCCCGTTGGTGGCGGAAAGTCGTCGCTGGCGGAACGGCTAAAACGGTTGGCCGAGGATGAACCGATCTATGTGCTCAAAGCGGGCGATAAGATATCACCCATTTTCGAATCCCCATTGGGACTGTTTGATCCTGTTCGAATGGGCAAAATCCTAGAGCAAGAGTACGGGATTGCACGGCATCGCTTGCCGGGGCTGATGTCCCCTTGGGCGGTGCAGCGACTGGATGAATTCGAAGGCGATATCAACCGGTTCACCGTTGTAAAGCTATATCCATCGCGTCTGCGCCGGATTTGCGTCGCCAAGGTTGAGCCAGGGGATGAGAACAACCAGGATATTTCCACTTTGGTTGGCAAAGTTGATATCCGCATGCTCGAACATTTTAGCCAGGACAACCCGGACGCTTATAGTTTCTCAGGGGGGCTAAACAGGGCAACCCAGGGCGTCATGGAATTTGTCGAGATGTTCAAAGCGCCCATCAAGATGTTGCATCCGTTGCTGACTGCGACGCAGGAGGGCAACTATATGGGCACAGAAAGCTTTGGTGCCATCCCGTTCAATGGTCTGGTTCTGGCCCACTCGAATGAATCCGAATGGCAGAACTTTAAGAACAACAAGAACAACGAGGCCTTTATTGATCGCGTCAGCATTGTGAAAGTACCTTACTGCCTCCGTGTTAGCGATGAGGCGATGATCTATGAAAAATTGTTGCAAAACAGCGAGCTGAAGACCGCAGCCTGCGCTCCTGAAACCCTTAAAATACTTAGCCGGTTCTCAGTGTTGTCGCGGCTCAAACCGCATGAGAACTCGAACCTCTATTCCAAGATGCGCGTGTATGATGGTGAAAGCCTGAAGGACACCGACCCCAAGGCCAAAACGGTTCAAGAATACCAGGATCGGGCGGGTGTTGATGAAGGCATGACCGGCGTCTCGACGCGGTTTGCCTTTAAGGTGCTTAGTTCTGTGTTCAATTTCGACACTGAAGAGCTGGCCGCTGATCCGGTGCACCTGATGTTCATCCTTGAGCAAATGATCAAGCGCGAGCAGTTTCCGCAGGAAACAGAGACGCTGTATCTGGAGTTCATCAAGACAGAGCTGGCGCCCCGGTATGAGGAATTCATCGGCAATGAAATCCAGAAGGCTTATCTCGAAAGCTACTCGGAATACGGTCAGAACGTGTTTGATCGCTATATTTCATATGCCGACGCCTGGATTGAAGAGCAGGACTATAAAGACCCCGACACTGGCCAATTGTATGATCGCGATGTGTTGGATAGCGAGCTAAGCAAGATCGAAAAACCGGTAGGGATCGCCAACCCCAAAGATTTCCGCAACGAGGTTGTCAAGTTCTCGCTACGTCACCGTGCCAATACTGGTAGCAACCCGGCTTGGAACTCCTATGAAAAACTGCGCGATGTGATTGAGCGGCACATGTTCAGCCAGGTCGAGGAGCTGCTCCCTGTGATTAGTTTCGGCAGCAAAAAGGACAGCAAGACCGAAGGCAAGCATCTGGAGTTTGTCGATCGCATGCGGGGCCATGGCTATACCGACCGTCAGGTCCGTCGTCTGGTCGAGTGGTACATGCGCGTCAATAAGGCGGGATAACTGTGGAAGGTCCGTGATCAGATGCATCACTTTATCGACAGACGCCGTAACCCCAAAGGCAAAAGCCTGGGAAACCGGCAACGGTTCTTGCGCAGGGCCCGAGACAACATCAAAGAACGTGTTGATCAATCGGTGCGCGGCAAGACACTGCAACCAGAAAACGGCGGTCTCAGTGATGGTGAAAAGGTAACCATCCCGTCCAAAGGGTTAAAAGAACCCCGACTGGCGCATTCGACAACGGGCGGGCAACGGCACCATGTGCTGCCGGGGAACAAGGATTATGTGGTCGGTGATACCATCCCGCGACCGCAGGGCGGCGGTGGGCAGGGGGGGCGCAAAGCATCAGAGGATGGCGACGGGGAGGATGAATTCTCTTTTACCCTGTCTCAGGAAGAATACCTGGAAATTTTGTTTGATGGGCTGGAGTTGCCTGATCTGGTCGAGAAAAACACCTTTGAGACACTCACCGTTGGCACCCGTCGGGCCGGGCTGACAACGGCGGGTTCGCCCAACAATTTGAACTTGGTGCGCACCATGCGAAACTCGCTGGGGCGGCGGATTGCCTTGCAACGGCCAAGTTTGGCCGCGCAGCAGGACGTTGAAGATCAGATTGCTCTGCTGGAGGCGAAGGCACCGTTGACTGCGAAACAGAAGGAGGCGCTGAGTGAATTGCAGGCGCGGCTCGATTATCTGAATCGCAAGCGCAAGGTGGTGGGTTACATTGACCCTCTGGATCTGCGTTACGATACGTTCGTGCCGGAAAAAATACGCAACTCCAAAGCGGTGGTCTTCTGCCTGATGGACGTTTCAGGATCGATGCAAGAGAGGGAAAAAGACCTGTCAAAGAGGTTTTTCCTATTGCTGCACCTGTTCCTCACCCGTGGCTATGAACATACTGAGATTGTTTTTATTCGCCACACCCATCACGCCCAGGAAGTGGATGAAGAAACGTTTTTCTACGCCCGTGAAACAGGCGGTACAATTGTCTCGACGGCGCTGGAAGAGATGAAGAAAATTATTGCTGATCGTTATCCAACTGATGAGTGGAATATCTACGGCGCACAGGCCTCAGACGGCGAAAACTTTGGCAATGACTCCCTGCGATGCAAAAAGCTGTTGCTCGAGGATCTTCTGCCTGTGTGTCAGTTCTATGCCTATGTTGAAATTGTCGATGAAGATGCAGACATGCTGCTCAGCAATGCTGACGCAGGCGAGGACCTTTGGCAGGCCTATCGTCAGGTCAAGGAGGCGGTTCCGCACTTTGAAATGCAGCGGGTCTCGCTGCCCTCCCATATCTATCCAATATTCCGGGAGTTCTTTCTTCCCAAGATAAAAGGGGCCCAGAATGCAGGCGGTTAAGACCTCCTCGACTGTGCTGTTTGACGGTCCGGAATGGACCTTTGAACTACTTGAAAAAGCCCGCGATATTATCGAGGATATCGCGCTGCAGGATTTGGGACTGGATGTTTATCCCAACCAGATCGAAATTATTTCGTCCGAACAGATGCTGGACGCCTATTCCTGTGCCGGCTTGCCGCTGATGTATCAACACTGGTCATTTGGGAAGCATTTCGTGCGCGACGAAACCCTGTATCGTACCGGGCGGCAGGGGTTGGCCTATGAAATTGTCATCAACTCAAATCCCTGCATCAGCTACAATATGGAAGAGAACACCATGGCGATGCAAACGCTGGTGATGGCGCATGCAGCCTTTGGGCATAATCATTTTTTCAAGAACAACTACCTGTTCCGGCAGTGGACGGATGCAGCAGGGATCCACGACTACCTTGCATTTGCCAAGAATTACATCATTGCTTGCGAAGAACGCTATGGGCTCACCGCAGTGGAGGATATTCTGGACGCCGCTCATTCAATGCAGGCGCAGGGGGTTTTTCGCTATGGGCGTCCGCCCCAGCCCACTGTTGCCGAGAAAGAGGCCATGCAGAAGGTCCGTGAGGGTTTTGAAAGTAGCCAAAGCCTGCTGGATCTTTGGACGGACAGCACCATGCGCCGGGATGATGAAGACAGCGACAACGAGGATCCAGCGGTCAGTGCCCGTCAACGCGAGCTGAACCTGCCGCAGGAAAACATCCTTTATTTTCTTGAGAAAAACAGCCCGATCCTGAAGTCCTGGGAACGGGAAATCCTGCGCATCGTGCGCAGTCTGGCGCAATATTTGTATCCGCAGAAGCAGACAAAGGTGATGAACGAGGGCTGTGCCACCTTCGTGCATTACTACATTATCAACGAGTTGTATCAGCAGGGGCGGCTGACGCAGGGCGCCTATATGGAGATGATGCACAGCCACACCAATGTAGTGTTGCAACCCGAATATGACGACCCGCGCTATTCCGGGATCAATCCCTATGCGCTGGGCTTTGCTATGATGACGGACATTCGTCGGATTTGCGAGACACCAACCGACGAAGACCGTGACTGGTTTCCCGACTTTGCAGGGGATCCGAATTGGCGCGGGGTGCTCAAAGATGCCTGGGCGAACTACCGGGATGAGAGTTTCATACAGCAATTCCTGTCCCCACATTTGATCCGAAAATTCAAACTGTTCACGCTGTCCAATGACGCGAATAAGCCAAATCTGGTGGTCAGTGATATTCACAATCGGGCGGGGTATCGTGACATTCGCCGTGAACTGGCTCGGTCCTATGACCTGGCTTATCTGGAGCCGGATATTCAGGTGACTGATGTCGACCTGCGCGGTGACCGCGAGTTGAAGATGACTCATTTCGTGCGAAATGACATTCAACTGGATCGGGACAACCGAGAGGAAGTCCTGAAACATGCCCGCAAGTTATGGGGTTACAACGTGAAAATGAGCGTTGAAGTGGCGCCTTGATGATGTCGAACAAAGATCGGGAATATATGCCGCGCGGTCCTTCTGGGCGTTAATTCGAAATCTGAGGTGACGATGGCCCCGGAACGGTCATTACTGTGATACGGAGGACGTGCTTTCTTGCCCCTTGGGCGGCTCTTGGGAGGGCCATTGTTTTAGGGCATACAGCAGACCGGCCACGCCCAATGCTGCCAGACCCCATAGTGTCGGCACCGTACCATATTGGCTCATCAGCCAGCCCGAAACGGGATAGGTCACCAACCAGCAGCCATGTGACAGGGTGAACTGAGCCGCGAAAATGGATGGCCGGTCTTCGGCGTTGGCTGACCTGCGCAGCAATCGACCTGACGGTGTCAGAATTGTGGAATAGCCAATCCCAATCCCCAGCCAGGCCGCCAGCAAAGCGAGTAGTGACAAACCCGAAAGGTGAACGTTCACTGCAAGTAAAACGACGGCTGCAAGCGATATCAGCGCCCCTGCAGACATGATCCGGCGATCTGATGTGCGAGATAGTAATTTTGGTAGGATCAAAGCCGCTAACATTGATCCGGCACCAAAGCTGGCCAGGGCCCAGGCCACCATCGTCTCGTTTAGTCCCAATTCACCACGGACCACGACGACGGTATTGACGATCACCATGGCGCCTGTGGCTGAAGCCACCATGCTCAGCCCAAGTAATCCGCGCAAGCGCGGGGTGTTCAGATACAGGCGTAAGCCTCTGGTGGTGCTATCATAAATGCCGCGCCTACGGGTTGGTTTGGGCGAGGGTAGCGTCACTGAAACCACCAGCAGGGCAGAGGCCATGAAGCCCAGTGCCGTGCCGAAAAACATCGTGCCAAATGCCATAACCGTCAACAGGGCGGCGGCCAGTGCGGGCGACAGCAGGCTTTCCAGATCATAGGCCAACCGCGACAGGGACAGCGCGTTGGTATAGTCTTCCTCGTCTGGCAGCACATCGGGGATCGAGGCCTGGAAGGCAGGTGTAAAACCCGCAGATGAGGCTTGGAGCAGGAAAATCAGCACGTAGATCTGCCAGATCTGATCGACAAATGGCAGCGCCAATGCCACTGCGGCGCGGATCACATCAAGGCTGACCAGCCAGGCCCGCCGCGGCAGGTTCTCGGCCAGGGCCGAGGCAATCGGGGCAATTGTCACATAACTGAGCATTTTGATGGTCAACGCTGTCCCAAGCACCAGGCCGGCCTGATCTCCGGCCAGATCATAGGCCAAAAGGGCCAGCGCAATCGTTGCCAGCCCTGTCCCCATCACCGCGATCAATTGAGCGGCGAACAGATGGCGGTAGGTGCGGTTTTTCAGAACGCTCAGCATGGTCTAAAGGTACCTTGTAATGTCCTTGAAGCTTTTTGTGTCAACGATTTCACCACTGTCTCCGGGCTCCAGGCAGTGATCGATGTGGTCGTGAATTAGCGCCCGCTTTGCATTGGTTACGGCCTTTTCGACCGCATGCAACTGTTGCGCGATTTCTGCGCAGGGACGGCCCTCGGCGATCATGTCAATGACTGCCGTGAGGTGACCATTGGCCCGTTTCAGTCGGGCAGAAATTTGCGGATGTGAGCTGTGTTTTTCAATTTTTGACATAGTTCACGTATCCCCCTGGGGGGGATAAGGTCAAGCCTAAATCTCAAAAAGACAGCATCAAGTCAGAATTCCGATAAAGCTGTAATTATATTTTTTAATTCAATGTCTTGGTCTGATGTGACGCAGGCCTAGTCGGCGCTCCGCAGCTTTTCTTGCAGCGAAACCTTGGCGTCATGGATATGTGCATAGGTCAGGCTGGCTGCTTGATCTGCATCTCCGGTTTCGCAGGCCTGCAGTATTGCCAAGTGTTCCTGACTGCTGCGCTCAATGCCATCTGTCATTACCAATTGTGCCCGCAGGTGGCGGTCGATCCGGTCCATCGAATTTTCAATGACTGAAATATGATAGGGCATGCCGCTGGCACCATAGAGCGTTGAGTGAAACAGGCGGTTCAGGTCTCCGTATTCCATCGGGTCCTGCGCCGCCGCGAATTTTTCCAAAAAACCACGCGCATTGCTTAGGATTTCGGGTGTCATCTTGGGCACGGCGGCCCGGATCACCTCGGGTTCCAACAGGCAGCGAAAGTCAAAAATCTCGTCAGCTTCCTGCATCGACAGGCAGGCCACTACAGCGCCTTTGTAGCGGATGGCTTTGACCAGACCCTGATGCTCCAGCATGGCAATGGCTTCGCGCACTGGAATACGAGAGGTGTTGAACGCGCGGGCAATTTCGTCCTGGCGCAAGGGCTCTCCGTCACTCAGGTCTCCCTCAATGATGGATTTGCGTAGCGAGCGAAAGATGATCGTCGCCGCTGAGGCTGTCTTGCCGATATCAACAGATTGAAATTTCAAGGTATTTGGCCCGCGTTGAAGGTTATTCTCGGGCAATTATAGCTTTGATAGGGCGCAATGCAATGACACTGCGCCCTACGTTAAAAACGAGTGAACCTGCCCATAAGGGCAGGCGTGTTTGGGGCAAAGGCCCCTGTGGGATTGCAGGCAGTGTTTAGCTCTGCATCTCGGCCAACATCTCGGCAAGCATGTCCATCCCCGAGACCCAGCCCTTGTCCATTCCAGCCATGGCAGCGGCAAAACAGGCCAGTTCAGCCGGGCTTGCATTATGGGGTTGCCAGATCAGTTTGAGCAGGGTTTTTCCGTCTTTTTCAGCAAAGGTCACCGTGGTCAGCAGAACACGGGGCCAATCGGGCATCATGGGGTTTGCCGCAGCTTCCCATTCAGCGTTGGCAATTGAATGCAGCCAGACCAGGCGCGCCGGGGGTTCAACCTCGATGTATTCCATGCGCTCGAAATTGGAGGTCTCTCCCCATTTCATTTCGTTAAGCCAAACACCACCAGGGGCCACATCCAGTTTATGAATGACGGTTTCTACACCAGGGCCATACCAATGCGACAGCAGATCGGCTTCGGTCCAGGTGCGCCATACCAATTCGCGCGGGGCGTCAAATTCTCTTTCCAATACATAAGTTGGCAATTCACTCATTTGGAGGCTCCTTCATGTCAGCCTGTTTCAATGTTTCCAATAAGTCATCCAGCTGATCAAAGCTTGAAGACCAAAACTCTCTGAAATCTTCTAGCCAGCTTACCGCTGCGGCCATGGGCTTGGCCTTTAACCGGGCAGGCCGACGCTGTTTATCAATTGCACGTTCCACCAGGCCTGCGCGTTCCAGAACTTTCAAGTGTTTTGAAACCGCGGGCTGGCTCATCTTAAAGGGTTCCGCCAGCTCATTCACGCCGGCTTCGCCACTTGCGAGTCTGGTTAAAATCGCGCGACGTGTGGGGTCAGCCAGCGCGGCAAAAATAGCATCAAGGTTCTTGGGCGCGGTGGTCGAATTTGAAAGCTGCATAACCATATGGTTATATGTCAGGTCAGCGTGAGTCAACCGGGCACAAAAAAACGCAGGCCGGTGAGGCCTGCGTTCTCATTAATTTTCCTGTGCAGTGGGGGCTTAGAATTCAACCACAGCGCGGATCGACTTGCCCGCGTGCATCAGTTCAAAACCCTCGTTGATCTGGTCCAACGTCAGCTTGTGGGTAATCATTGGATCGATCTCAATCTTGCCGTCCATGTACCAATCGACGATTTTCGGCACATCCGTGCGACCTGAGGCTCCACCAAAGGCAGTCCCGCGCCAGGAGCGACCGGTGACCAGCTGGAACGGACGCGTCGAGATTTCAGCCCCGGCCGGCGCCACACCGATGATGATGCTTTCGCCCCAACCTTTGTGCGAGGCCTCAAGCGCGGTGCGCATGACGTTGACATTGCCAGTGGCGTCAAAGGTGTAGTCCGCGCCGCCGCCAGTCAACTCGACCAGATGCGCCACCAGATCGCCGTCAACCTCGGCTGGGTTCACAAAGTGGGTCATGCCGAATTTGGTCGCCATCTCAACCTTGCCCGGGTTCAGGTCCACACCGACGATTTGGTCGGCACCGGCCAGACGCAGGCCCTGGATCACGTTCAGACCAATGCCGCCCAGACCGAAAACGATCCCGGTTGAGCCGATCTCGACCTTGGCGGTGTTAATCACAGCACCAATGCCAGTGGTGACGCCGCAGCCGATGTAGCAGATCTTATCAAACGGCGCGTCTTTGCGGACTTTGGCCAGCGCGATTTCCGGCACCACAGTATGATTGGCAAAGGTCGAGCAGCCCATGTAGTGATGGATCGGCGTGCCGTCCAGCATCGAGAACCGGGTCGAGCCGTCGGGCAGCAGACCGGCGCCCTGGGTCGAGCGGATGGATTGGCACAAGTTAGTTTTTGGGTTCAGACAATAGTCACACTCGCGACATTCAGGCGTGTAAAGCGGGATCACGTGATCTCCGACTTCCAGACTGGTGACACCCTCGCCAATCTCGATGACGATACCGGCGCCTTCGTGGCCCAGAATGGCCGGAAAGATACCTTCGGGATCATCACCCGAACGGGTGAACTCATCGGTGTGGCACAGGCCTGTGGCCTTGATCTCCACAAGAACCTCACCCGCCTTGGGGCCTTCGAGGTTCACTTCCATGACCTGCAGAGGTTGACCTGCTGCAACGGCTACGGCGGCGCGCGTTCTCATCATTCCAAATTCCTTTGTCTGAGTAGTACCCACTTAAAGCGTGGGGTGTTGGTTTGAAGGCGTCGATGAAAGGAGGCCGGTTGGCTGTGCCCTCTCATGGGTATTATAGGCCCTATCCAAGCGGGCTCGGTTGTGCAAGTTCGACGGCGTTAGTTTACCAGTTTCCAGTGTTGGTCCTGCCTGTCGTCGCGACAAATGTTGGGTCGGTTGCGGCAAGTGTACGGTCAAACGGGTCTTTTGCGCCGACGGGCCAGCAGCAATTTGGGCGGGATCTCGTTTTATTTGTAGATCTCATGTCTTTTTTGCCTTCCCCCTCTTGACCCTCCCGTGACTGGAACCTCCATATGCGGTAGGATGAATGACTGCCAAAGGGTCTCCCATGTCCGACACTACTCAAATTACATTGCAATTATCGGGTCTTAGCTGCGCAAGCTGCGTTGGGCGAGCCGAACGCGCCCTGGCTGCGGTTGACGGGGTGACGCAGGCCACGGTCAATCTGGCCAATGCCACGGCTCAGGTCGACCACACTGCAGACTTGCCTCTGAGTGCCTTGACCAGTGCTTTGGCCGACGCCGGATACCCTGCAGTAGAGACGCAAACCTCGCTGCAAATTGAGAACCTAAGCTGCGCCTCATGTGTTGGTCGCGCTGAACGAGCCCTGAACGCAGTGCCCGGTGTCATTACTGCAAACGTCAATCTGGCCAGCCAAAGTGCGGAAGTCCATTTTGTGGCTGGCAGCACCAGTGGTGGTGATCTGGCCCGAGCAGTAACTACCGCCGGTTATCCGGCGCATGTGCGAAACCACGAGATGGATGAACAGGCCCAGACTGACCAGCGCAGAGACGATGAGATCCAGCAACTGGGGCGCCAGGTGCTGCTAGCTGGGGTGCTGACACTGCCTGTGTTCCTCATTGAAATGGGCGGTCACGTGGTCCCGGCGCTGCATCATTGGATCGTGGCGAATGTCGGTCAGCAAAACAGCTATCTCTTGCAATTTGTGTTGACCACCGTCGTTTTGATGGGGCCGGGCCGAGCCTTTTATACCAAGGGCTTTCCTGCGCTGTTTCGCGCTGCGCCGGATATGAATTCGCTGGTGGCGCTGGGCACGACGGCAGCCTACGGGTTTTCTCTGGTCTCGACATTTGCACCGGGGCTGCTGCCTGCCGGGTCCGCCAATGTCTATTACGAGGCCGCAGCGGTGATTGTGGTGCTGATCTTACTGGGGCGCTGGTTAGAGGCGCGCGCCAAGGGCCGGACGGGCGCGGCGATCCGTAAGTTGGTTGGTCTGCAGGTGCCAAGTGCTCTGGTGCTTATCGATGGCGAACCGGTGGAAACCTCTATTGAACAGATCTCGGTCAATGATCTGATCCGCACCCGTCCGGGCGAGCGCATTGCGGTGGACGGCGAGGTGATCTCGGGGCGGTCTTATGTTGACGAAAGCATGATCACGGGCGAACCGGTGCCGGTATCCAAATCCACAGGTGACCCGGTCACCGCTGGAACGGTGAATGGCAATGGCGGGCTTGACTACAGGGCGACGCGGGTTGGTCGCGATACGGTGCTGGCACAGATTATTCAAATGGTTGAACAGGCGCAGGGGGCCAAACTGCCGGTGCAGGGATTGGTTGACCGTATTACCTTGTGGTTTGTGCCCGCTGTGATCGCGGTTGCGGCGCTGACTATTCTGGCCTGGTTTCTGTTTGGCCCTGATCCGGCACTGTCGTTTGCTCTGGTGGCGGGGGTGTCTGTGCTTATCATCGCCTGTCCCTGTGCTATGGGGCTGGCCACTCCGACCTCGATCATGGTGGGCACCGGGCGTGCTGCCGAAATGGGCGTACTGTTTCGCAAAGGCGATGCGCTGCAGCAGTTGCAAGAGGTCAAACTGGTGGCGCTGGACAAAACCGGCACGCTGACATTGGGACAGCCCAGCCTGACCACATTTACCTGCGCCCCTGGTTTCACCCGCGAGGCCGTCTTGCCCTTGGTGGCTGCGGCCGAAACCAAGTCCGAGCACCCGATTGCACGGGCTTTGGTAGCCGCTGCAGGCCCGGACCTTCCGCAGGCAAGTGACGTCGAGGCCATCCCGGGCTACGGGCTGCAGGCCGAAGTTGCGGGGAAGACCCTGCTAATTGGGGCAGACCGGCTGATGCAGCGCGAAGGTATCGACATTGGCGACCTGGCGCAAACGGGTGCCACATTGGCCAAGCGCGGCGAGACGCCGCTCTATGCGGCGATAGACGGCAAGATTGCCGCAGTTATCGCCGTCGCTGACCCGATCAAACAAGGGACCCGTACAGCGATTAAGGCGTTTCACGATCAGGGTCTTAAGGTCGCAATGATCACCGGCGACAATGCGGCGACTGCCTCGGTTATTGCTGCTGATCTGGGCATCGACGCGGTCAAGGCCGAGTGTCTTCCAGCACAAAAAGTAGAGGCGCTGAAACAGCTTGAGGCAGAACATGGGGCGGTGGCCTTTGTTGGTGACGGTATCAACGATGCCCCGGCTTTGGCCACAGCCGGAGTGGGGATTGCGATTGGCACTGGCACTGATGTTGCCATCGAGGCGGCAGATGTGGTGTTGATGTCCGGCGATTTGCGCGGCGTGGTCAACGCGCTGACCGTCAGTCGCGCCACCATGCGCAACATACGCCAAAATCTGGTCTGGGCCTTTGGCTATAACGTGTTGCTGATACCGGTTGCTGCCGGAGTATTGTATCCCTTGGGCGGCCCGCTTTTGTCGCCTGCACTGGCCGCTGGGGCAATGGCCCTGTCCAGCGTCTTTGTGCTGACCAACGCGCTGCGCCTGCGCCGCTTACGACCTGCGATACCTGAAAACCAAACAGCAACAGATACAGTGTTGCACGCAACCCCTGCAGAATAGGAGCCAGCTATGAACATCGGAGACGTCTCGGCCCGCTTGGGGCTGCCCGCCAAAACCATCCGCTATTACGAGGACATCGGCCTGATCAAACCGCTGCGCTCGGCCAACGGCTACCGCAGCTTTGTTACCTCAGATCTGCACCGGCTGGCCTTTCTGGGCCGTGCCCGGGCGCTTGGTTTCACCATCGAGGACTGTCGCACCCTTATGGCGCTTTATCAGGACGAAAGCCGCGCCAGCGCCGACGTCAAAGGCCTGGCCAAAGAGCATCTGACCAAAATAGAAACCAAAATTCACGATTTGCAGACGATGCACGATACCCTAAGTGAACTGGTCGAATGTTGCGCAGGCGATGATCGTCCGGACTGCCCAATCCTAAGTGATCTGTCTGGTCTCAGCTCCACACCCGTCTAGGCCCCAGCTTTCCAGGTCCGCAAGTGTGCGGGCCTGGTGTTCATTTTTGCTAATACTGCTCAATCGAACCGTCACCAGTGCCACACTGGCGGCGATCTGGATCAAGCGGGGCGCAGTCCCAGGATCTCACGCGCCTGTTGCCAGCTGGCGACCGGGCGTTCGTATTTCTCACAGAGCTCAGCCGCCCGGGTAACCAGCGCTGCATTGGACGGCGCCAGAGTATTGCGATCCAGGCGCATGTTGTCTTCCAACCCGGTGCGGGTATGACCACCTGCGGCGATAGACCATTCATTGACGACAATCTGACCGGGGCCAACGCCGGCCGCGCACCACTGGGCCTCGGGCGCCAGACGTTGCATGGTTTTGACGTAATAATCAAAGACATCCTTGTCGACGGGCATGGCGTTTTTCACACCCATCACAAATTGCACATACAGGGTCCCGGCGATGCGGCCTTCGCGGTTCATCTTTACCGCCTGATGGATATGCGACAGGTCAAAGGCTTCGATCTCGGGCTTGACCTCATAGGTGCACATTTCCGAAGCCAGCCAATCCACCAGATCCGGCGAATTTTCATAGACGCGGGTGGGGAAGTTGTTCGACCCTACCGACAGCGAGGCCATGTCGGGACGTAAAGACAACATGCCACCGCGATCCTTGCCCGCGCCGGACCGCCCACCAGTGGACAACTGCACCACCATGCCTGGGCAATGTGTATTCAGACCCTCCAGCAGGCGTCCAAATTTTTCAGGATCCGAAGTGGGGGTCTGGTCGTCATTGCGCACGTGGCAATGGGCGATAGAGGCGCCAGCCTCGAATGCCGCATGGGTGCTTTCAATCTGCTCGGCTATGGTGACCGGTACCGCAGGATTGTTTTCCTTGCGCGGGACCGAACCAGTGATTGCGACGCAGATGATGCAGGGGGTACTCATGAGTGGATCCTAGATGTCAAAAAACACATTTTTGTCGTCGCTAAGACGGCGAATATCGAAATGATAAGGTGTCGTAATATTACGTTTCACCGGTTGTGCAATCAATGTTTTTCACCAGATGGCCGCTGTTTGAGTAAACCGGCCCTTGGCTGATTGCGGCAGGGCGACAGGCTGTCATGGCCTCAATGAAAGCGTGGTGGGATCAAAACGGATAGCGGAGTACAATAGGATATATTGGGTTACGCTGGCGGAAATTCAGCTCATAAGTGTAATTGGATCCATAAGTTTCAAACTATGCTTGTTTGGTCGTTTTTGTTGACAGACAAAAAATTGTCTCGCTAATCTGACCTGGACGCGCCCGGTATCAGAGCTTGCAAGGGAGACCCGAGCTTTTACGCTTAAGGCGCGACCCGTCCGGCAATGTCCGGGCAAAACACTGCGTTTTAGGGCAGGGGAGGACAATTTGGACGTTTTGCAGCTGCTGGTCAGCGGGCTTGCGAATGGCTGTGTGTACGGGTTGATCGCACTTGGCTTTGTGCTGATTTACAAGGCAACCGAGGCGGTGAATTTTGCCCAGGGCGATTTCATGATGCTGGGGGCCTTTGTGACGCTGGGGCTGACCAATGCCGAGTACTTGCATATGCCATTCTGGCTGGCTGCACCGCTGGCCATTATGATCATGGCGGTGTTGGGGTATCTGTTGGATTATCTGGTGTTGCGACATCTGTTTGGCCAAAGTCAGACTGCCGTGGTGATCCTGACCATCGCATTGGGCTTTGTGATCCGCTTTGTTGCCGGGGTGATTTGGGGGCACGAGCCACAGACACTGGAAAGCCCGCTCGCAATCGGAGACATCCACTTTGGCGGTGTTGTCCTGGGGATGGCTGATGTGGCGGTGATAGTGGTCACAGTCTTGATGACGCTGTTTTTGTACCAATTCTTTCAACGGACTAAACTGGGATTGGCAATGCAGGCCGCCAGCCAGAACCAGATGGCGGCCTATTATATGGGTATTCCAGTAAAGCGGGTGCAGGGGTTGATCTGGGGCCTGTCCGGCGCGACCGCTGCAGTGGCGGGTATTTTGTTTGCGTCCAAAGGCGCAATAGACCCCAATGCTGGCCTTTTGGGGATAAAGGCATTTGCCGCAGCGGTAATCGGTGGATTTGGCTCACTGCCCGGTGCGCTGGCGGGCGGGCTGATCGTGGGGGTGATCGAGCCCTTTGCCTCGCGTTATTTTGCGGCCGGGTATTCACAGATTGCACCCTATGCCTTGCTACTGATTGTCCTGGTGCTGCGCCCCCATGGGCTGTTCAGTCAAATCCGGATCAAGAAGGTCTGATTGATGCGCATCCTGTTTAAAACCTCGTACAATGATGACATCCGCCTGTTCCCCGATCGCTGGACACTGGCGATCTATGCGGGGCTTCTGGTGTTGAGTTTGACGCTGCCCCTGCTGCTGGATGAATTCTACATTGGCGAGGTCACCAATGTGCTGATCTGGGCCATTGCCGGGCTGGGGCTGATGTTGCTGACGGGGCAGACTGGACAGGTCAGTCTGGGCCACGCGGCGTTTCTGGCGATTGGCTGTTACACCAACACTATTTTGATAGAGGCAGGGCTGCCGTTTATTTTGGCCTTTCCACTAGCCGGAATGATCACTGGCGTTGTTGGCGCAATTATCGCCATTCCTGCGCTACGACTGCATGGGATTTACCTGGCGATCGCCACCATTGCCCTATCGATTCTCGCCGATGACATCATCGTTCTGCTGGACCCCTGGACCGGCGGTGTGTCTGGAAAATTCCCTGACGCCATCACCTTATTCGGGCTCGAGATCGAACGCTGGACGATGCCAGTACGGTTTTATTATCTGGTGCTGGCGGTGACCGTCATCTGCACCCTGTTCTACCGCAATCTGTTGCGTTCGCCGCTGGGGCGGGCCTTTGCGGCGGTGCGCGACAGCGAGGTCTCGGCCAGCGCTATGGGGGTGCATATAGCGCGTACCAAGGGCACGGCCTTTGGCTTGTCCTGCATGATCACTGGCTGGGCCGGGGCCTTGATGGGATATTATGCCGGCGCTTTCAACAACGAGACCTTCTCGCTGGTGATTTCGATCACCTTGCTGATGATGATCGTGATTGGTGGGTTGGGATCGATCCACGGCGCGTTCTTTGGCGCGGTGGTGGTGGCGTTTCTACCGCAGGTGCTGTCGATCCTGAAGGGCGCGGTGCTGGGCGGCGGTGTGGCCATCCCGGGGCTGGAAACCGGAGTTTTCGGCATGATCCTGATCCTGTTCATCCTGTTTGAGCCGATGGGGATCTATGGCCGCTGGCTGAAGGTCCGCACTTGGTTTGAGTTGTTCCCATTCGCGCGCAAGGACATGTTCCGTCGTCAGAAAAGCTATCTGAAAACGGAGCGCCTGCGATGAGCCTGCTAGAGATCAAGGACGCGACGTTGAAATTTGGCGGTGTGGTGGCGGTGAACAACCTCAGCCTGTCGGTGAACGAGGGCGAAGTGTACGCCATCGTTGGCCCGAACGGTGCGGGTAAATCCACGGTCTTCAACCTGATCTCGCGGTTCTATCAGCCGTTTTCGGGCAGCTTTACGTTTGAGGGGCAAAACCTGCTGGATCGCGCTGCCGATCAGGTGGCGGACCTGGGGATTGCGCGGACGTTCCAGAATATCGAACTGTTTGATCATGCCACAGTATTGCAGAACCTGCTGGTCGGTCGACATCGGCACCGCAAAACCTCGCTGGTCGAAGAGCTGCTTTTTGCCCCCCGTGTCCGGCGCGAGGAGATGGCCCATCGCGCGGCGGTGGAAGAGGTGATCGATTTTCTGGATCTGCAGCCCTACCGCAACAAGATGATTGCCGGTCTGCCATACGGGGTGCGCAAGGTGGTGGAACTGGGCCGCGCGCTGGCCTCGGGGCCGCGGTTGCTGTTGCTGGATGAACCGGCCTCGGGGTTGTCGGTCGAGGAAACCCAAGACATGCGGTGGTGGATCGATGACATCCGCAAACAGATGGGTATCACCGTGTTGATGGTGGAGCATGATATGGGGCTGGTGTCCTCTGTTTGTGACCGGGTGCTGGCGCTGGCGGATGGGGCCAAACTGGCTGAGGGTACTCCAGCCCAGGTACAGGCCAGCCCGGCGGTGATCGAGGCTTACTTAGGCGCGGGGGCTGTGTGATGGGCGACGCACTTCTCGAGATCAAGAACCTTGAAAGTTACTATGGGCCGATCATGGCCATTCGCGGCGTTTCGTTAAAGGTGGAAAAGGGTCAGATCGTCACCGTGCTGGGGGCCAATGGGGCGGGTAAATCAACTCTGTTGAAGACCATTTCGGGCATTATGGACCCGGAAAAGGGGCAGGTGCTGTTCAACGGTGCTGAAATCCAGGGACAAGAGCCCCATAAAATCGTGCAACATGGTATTGTACATGTGCCCGAGGGGCGCGAGGTGTTCCCGCTGTTGACGGTGGACGAGAACCTGTCGCTGGGCGCCTATACCCGCAAGGACAAGCTGGGGGTGCAGCGGGACCGCGAGATGGTGTTTGATTACTTCCCCATTCTGGCCGAACGGCGCAGGCAAGAGGCGGGGACGTTGTCAGGCGGGCAGCAGCAGATGCTGGCGATTGGCCGGGGGCTGATGCTGCGTCCCGCACTTATGCTGCTGGACGAGCCGTCACTGGGGTTGTCACCGCTATTGGTACAAGAGATCTTTTCCATCCTGCGGCGGCTGAACACGGACGAACAGGTGACGATGATGCTGGTGGAGCAGAACGCCCGCATTGCGTTGGATCTGGCCGACATTGGCTATGTGATGGAAATCGGCCGGATTGTGATGGACGGCAATGCAGACCGGTTGATGCAGAGCGAGGATATCAAGGCGTTCTATCTGGGCCACCAAGAAGTTGGGCAAAGGGGTGAACGTCGCTGGAAACGCAAGAAGACCTGGCGATAAGGGGGGGGCGAGGCGATGAACATGCAAACGGTTGAGCATCCTCAGGTCAGGTTGAATGGCGTCTCGTATAACGCCACCCCCGGATTGCGACCGGTGCGGGTGGATGGCTGCGACACCATCGTCAAATTGTTTGCGGCGCGTTGCAGTGAACTGGGCGCGCGCGTGGCGCACCGGGAAAAAGACATGGGCATCTGGAAAACCTATTCCTGGGCCGAGTATTGGGCCTATGCCAAATGGCTGGGTCTGGGCCTGCGCGCACTGGGTTTGCAACGTGGCGAGGTGGTGTCGATCCTCAGCGAGGACCGCAAGGAATGGCTTTATGCGGATATGGGAATACAGGGTGTCGGCGGCATTGCCTCTGGGGTTTACACCACCGATTCTGCGGCGCAACTGGCCTATCTGCTGAACGACAGCGGCAGCCGGTTCCTGATCGTCGAAGATGATGAGCAGCTGGATAAATACCTGGAAGTTCAGGATCAGGTGCCCGAAGTGGAAAAAGTCGTGATCCTTGAACGGGACGGGCTGCACGATCTGGATCATGACGGATGTATGTTCCTGGATGAGCTATATGAGATCGGCCGACAGTACGAAGCTGCCAATCCGAATGGTTTTGAAGATGAGATCCTGAAATCTAAACCGGGCGACACCGCGCTGCTGATCTATACGTCAGGCACCACTGGCAGGCCAAAGGGCGCGATGCTGGGCCAGGAAAACATCCTTGGCATCATGGAATCCAGCGCCCGTGCCTTGGCAACAGAACCGCAGGACGAACAGCTTTGCTTTTTGCCGCTGTGCCATGTTCTGGAACGCAATGTATCCGCCTATCTGCCGCTGGCGGCGCGCAGCACAGTGAATTTTGCCGAAAGCCCGGAAACCGTGTTCGATAATATGCGCGAGGTCTCGCCATCGACGTTCTTTGCGGTGCCCCGGGTTTGGGAAAAGATCTACTCCAAGGTGCTGGTACTGGCGCAAGAGGCCACACCGTTGGGGCGCTGGGCCTTCTCGCAGGCGATGCACGCCGGCGCTGCGCGGGCTGATTATCTGATGCAGAACAAACCAGTTCCCGGTGCAGTGGCGGTGCGCTACGCGTTGTGGGATTTTGTGGTGCTGCGCAATCTGCGACGGATGCTGGGGTTGGACAAGCTGCGGCGCGGCGGCACCGGTGCAGCGCCAATCTCGCCGGAGCTGTTGAAATGGTACTGGTCGATTGGGGTGCGACTGCTGGAGGGCTATGGCATGACCGAAAACGCGGGCCTGACGGCAGCGAATACTCTGGCGTCCAATCGCCCCGGTACTGTTGGGTTGCCGGTGCCTGGTGTGATTGTACGGATTGCGGATGACGGCGAAATTCAGACCCATGGGCTGAATAATTTTCAGGGCTACTGGCGCAATTCTGATAAAACTGCCGAGACCTTCACCAGCGACGGATGGCTGCGTACCGGGGATGTTGGACAGTTGGACGATGACGGCTATTTGACTATCACTGGCCGGATCAAAGATATCATCATCACTGCAGGTGGTAAGAACATCTCTCCGGCTGAAATCGAAAGTCGGTTGAAGTTCAGCCACTACATCGCGGATGCTGTGGTGATCGGGGATCAGCGTAAATACCTGAGCTGTCTCATTATGATCGATCAGGAAAACGTGGAAAAATTCGCGCAGGATCATAAGATACCATTTAGCGACTTTGCCTCGCTCTGCGCTGTCGAACAGGTGTTGGCCTTAATTGGCGAGGAGGTCGAGACGGTAAATAGTGAATTCGCCAGGGTCGAGCAGATCAAGCAATTCCGCTTGATTAACGTGCTGCTAACAGCCGAGGACGACGAGTTGACCGCCACCATGAAGTTAAAGCGCAACCTGGTGGAACAAAAGCACAGGGCATTGATCGACGAGATGTATTGAGATGCGGATTTTTCGCGCAACGATGATATCATAGGGAGTGTTTCGAATGACTAAAGTGACATCCGTACTGACGGCAGCGGCGTTGGCTGTCGGGGCTGGTTTTGCCGCGCAGGCAGAAACCCAAGGGGTCAGTGACACCGAGGTGGTTATCGGCTCGGTCAATGATCTAAGCGGTGTTTTTGCCGCGGTTGGTGTGCCGGCCGTCAATGGGGCCAACCTGCGCTTTGCTGAGGTGAACGCAGCGGGTGGCGTGCACGGCCGCCAGATCCGCTTTGTGGTCGAGGACAACGGCTATCAGATCCCGCGTGCGATGCAGGGCTATAACAAACTGCTGAACCGCGACAAAGTCTTTGCCATGTTGTTATCGCTGGGCACGCCGATGAATACCGCCGGCTTCAAGCTGCTGGACCCCAAGGGAATCCCGAATATCGGCCCGCTTTCAGCGTCCGTGCAAATGCTGCAAGAGCCTGTCGCCAATAAATTCACCGGGTTCTCCAGTTACTGGGATCAGGTGCAAGCGGGGGTTTCTTATCTGGCCGCCGAGTTTGACGCAAAAGAGGTGTGTTCGATGTACATCCCGTCGGATTTCGGCAAAGAGATTTCCGACAGCACCAAAGATATCAGTGCCACATTGGGGCTTAGCTTTGCGGCTGAGACGACCCATAAACCGGACGAGCTGGATTTTGTGGGCTCGCTGACCAAACTCAAGGCGGCTGGTTGTGACGTTGTCACACTGGCGTTGGGCGTACGTCAGGGCATCACCGTGGTTGGAACAGCCAAGAAGCTGGGTTGGACAGACGTTAAATTCATGAACACCTCGGCTGGTTTCCTTGGCGTGGTTGCAGCGGTTCCTGGCGGTGTGACCGAAGGGCTGTATGCCTCGGCTGGCTGGGTTGACCTGGCAGCGCGGGCCAGCGACGAAGCTCCTGCCAAATTCATGGCCGCTTACATGGCTGAGTTCGACAAACCGGCAAGCGGTTTTGCCATGCTTGGCTATAGCGCTGCCGACACTCTGGTCAGGGCGCTTGACCTTGCAGGTCCGGATCTGACCCAGGCTGCCTTTGTGGAAGGAATGGAAAGCCTGAATTATTTTGACGCGCTCACGGACACTCAGATTACCTATGCAGCAGATGATCACCGCGGCGCGGATGATATCGTGATTTCAGTTGTTGAGAACGGCAAGTGGAGAGAACTAAGCCGTCAATAACGAACAGTTGCGGGCATCTGCAAAGGCCAAGCTAAAAGCCCGGCCTTTGCACGTTCAATCCAATTCACTCGTGTGTTGTCGAAGCATGATCTAATTGCTCATCTATATTGGTGGGGTCCCGGTTGCCGAGACAGAGTAAACACTGCGCAAAATGGTATCGTAAAGTTGCAAAAAAACAACTTATACGTGTTTTTTGTGCTGAAAGCTAAAATTTAAGTTATTGAATTTTGGATAAAATGCACCTATCGGTAGAGTAAAGTATCTCAATTAGTTCGTTATACGTATTGATTTTTTTGTGAATTTCTTATTTACTCATAGGCGGTACTGCTTTTTGTTGAAAGTTTCTGTGTATCCCGATGTTTGGGGAGTTTTTTATGACTGATCTGCTGAAAATCAATCATTTCGGTGCCTTTGGTGTCTATGTTTCTGACGGAAGAAATATACCCTTAGGGGCGAAACATCAGGCGTTATTGGCCCTGCTATCAAAAGCCGACGGTGGGATTAGAACCCGGGCGTTTTTGGAAAACACTTTGTGGAATTTGGCACAGCCAGAGCAGGCAAAAGCCAGCCTGAGAACTGCGCTGAGTACATTGCGACGCCATTTAGGGCGCGAGGCCTCGCAATTGCTGACGGCGAACCGGGAACGTGTCGTATTAGATTTGGACCGTGTCGAAATACTTGGCAGTCAAGAAAACGGTCAGTTCATGGAGGGGTTCGAGCTCCCCCATGAGGGCATGTTTCGAGAATGGCTGATGCAAGAGCGCGAGGATAGCACATTTGATATTCCACGCCGCCGTGCGGAAGCCGGCGGCAGCAGGGACTATAGCCGGGCGGTTCTGGATGAGTTGTTGCCGCGTATCGCCGTGCTGCCCTTTGTTTACCGCGCGCCCACCAGTGGCACCACGCCTTTGGGGTCCATGTTGTCTGAAGAACTGGTCCGGCATCTTTCGCGCTGTCAGGCGTTCTCGGTAACGTCTTATCTGGCCTCGCGTCAGTTTGATCCTTTATCCGTTAGCCCCAGCGAAGTAGCTTCGATTACTGGTGTAACCTATCTGGTTTCAGGATTGGTTTACGTAAAGGGCCAGGAATTTCGGTTGAAAGTTGATTTTCAGGATGCCCGTCGTGAGCGGGTTCTCTGGTCCCGTGAATACCGTGGGTCGCTGGAAGACTTGATGGCCGGTGATTGCGAAGCCCTGCAGGACGTGTCGCAACAAATTGGCCAAACTGCCGTCGGCGAAGCTGTCCGACTGGTGAAATTCAAGCCGCTGGCAAATTTGGATAGCCACACCTTGCTGATGGCAGCGATTACTTTAATTCAGGACATGCGTCCGGATCAGTTCAACGCAGCCCAGGATCTGCTTGGAGTCTTGTTGCAACGGGAACCTGGCCATCCGATGGCGCTGACCTGGATGGGGTTTTGGCATGTGATGCGGGTGCAAAAAGGCCTGTCGCACGACCGCCAAATGGACACTCAATTGGCAACCCATCTGGCGCAAAGCGCGTTGAATGTCGATCCGTCTTTCTCTTTGGCTCATACTTTGAAAGGCATGATCTCAAGTCACCTGTTGTTCCGGTTTGACCTGGCCCAGACATCTTATGATCTGGCACTCAAGGATAACCCGAACGAGGCACTGGCCTTATTGCTGATGGGTGCCATGCGGGCCTTTCAGAATGACCCGGACGAGGCCGTGGAATTTACCGATGCGGCCCGGCGTCTGACACCTTTGGGGCCTCAACGCTATTATTTTGACTCGGTGTCAGCGACCGCTCAGCTGTCTGCGGGCCACTTTGCCCGGGCCTTGGCCTTGGCGGATCGGTCCCTGAAAGCAAACCGGGCCTACCCGTCCACATTACGCACCAAGGCGATCGCGCTGGAGCTATCTGGGCGTGGTGAAGAGGCCCGTAAAGTGGTGCGTGACCTGCTAGAGGTATCTCCGGATTTCACTCTTAGCCGGTACCTGCGCGATCATCCGGCGGAAATCACGTCACGCGGGCGGGGCTGGACCCGCGCGTTGCGTGCGGCTGGTGTGCCCGAGTGATCTGAGCTTACCCATTGGTCAGGTTGATAAATTCACATGTCAGCCGGGCCAGTTCAGGGCCGACGTCCTCTTGTAGAAAATGCCCTGCTGCTGGCAGGATTTCATGTGGCTGGCCCTGCGCGCCGGGTAGGGATTGAAACGTCCTGTCCGCCCCTGCCATGATCTTATCCTCGGCCCCAAAGATGGTCAGTAAGGGTGTTTGCTGGCGCTTTAGAACAGTCCATGCGCCGCGATTGGCCCGCGACGCGGGGTTGTCCGGACTGTCGGGCACCAACATTGGAAATGCGCGTGCTCCTGCCATGTAGCTTTCGTCAGGAAAAGGGGCGTTATAAGCGGCAACCTCGGCTGGGCTCAGCTTGGTAGCGGTGCCGCCGTGCACAATCCTGCCGGCGTTAAAGGGATCTACCTGTTGGCTAAAACTACGCCAACTCTCAAACGCTGCGCCTAGTGGGTGGTCACCCGTGGGCAGGGCGGTATTGGCAACAACAACACGCGAAAATCTATCAGGTTCAGCGGCCCACAGTCGCAGCCCGATCAACCCGCCCCAGTCCTGACAGACCAACGTGATATTGCGGAGATCCAGCTGCGTAAGCACCTGTAATGTCCAGTCGACATGACGCTGATAGGTGTAATCGCTGCGCTTTGCCGGTTTGTCGGATTTCCCAAACCCAATTAAATCCGGTGCGATTACCCGGTGTCCGGCCTGGGCGAATATCGGGATCATATGCCGATACAGGTACGACCAGCTCGGCTCACCATGCAGGCAGAGTATCGGATCTGCCGGTGCAGGGCCTTCGTCCAGGTAATGCATCCGCAAGTGTCCGCCCGCGCTATCATCAATCTGTAGGTGATTGGCCGCAAACGGGTAGTCGGGCAGGGCGTTAAACCGATCATCGGGTGTGCGCAGCGTTTCCATGGGGTGTTTTCCTTGTGAGGGATCAAATCAGCTTAACAGCCATACGGCAGTTGACGAGAAGAACGTCGCGACAGATCCGGTACGAAAGGGCCCAGTGGTGTCCATAAAAAAGGCCCCGGAGCAGGTGCTCCGAGGCCTTTCTATTTTTTGCGACCGCATTTTAGTGCGCTGGCGCTTTGTCCCAGTCTTCCTGCTTTGGCAGGATTTCAAAGGTGTGCTCAGGTGGAGGTGACGGCAGGGTCCACTCCAGCGTGTCGGCGTATTCGTTCCAGTAGTTGTTCTGGGTGATACGGGCGCCACGCATCAGAGCGTGGATCACAATACCAAAGAACAGCAGGAACGAAGCGAACGAGACGAAGGCACCAATCGACGAGACGTAGTTCCAGTAGGCAAAGGCCTCGGGATAGTCGATGTAACGGCGCGGCATGCCCTGGCGACCCAGGAAGTGCTGTGGGAAGAACGTCACGTTGGCACCGATGAAGAACATCCAGAAGTGCAAGTGTGCAAACTTTTCCGAGTACTGACGGCCGGTCATCTTACCGAAGTAAAAGTAAACCCCAGCAAAGATGGCGAACACAGCCCCCAAGGACATCACATAGTGAAAGTGTGCGACGACATAGTAAGTGTCATGGTACATGCGATCCACTGCGGCCTGCGACAGCACCACACCGGTTACACCACCAACGGTGAACAGGAACAGGAAGCCAAAGGCGAACATCATAGGCGCTTTGAATTCGATCGAACCGCCCCACATCGTTGCGATCCAACTGAACACCTTCACACCTGTTGGCACCGCGATGACCATGGTGGCCAGCATAAAGTAGGCCTGTTGGTTCAGCGACATACCGACAGTGTACATGTGGTGCGCCCAAACGACGAAGCCCAGAACACCAATCGCGATAAGCGCCCAGACCATTGGCAGGTAGCCAAAGACTGGCTTGCGCGAGAAGGTGGCGATGACATGTGAGATGATACCAAAGCCGGGCAGGATCACGATGTAAACTTCGGGGTGACCAAAGAACCACAGGATGTGCTGATACAGGATCGGATCACCACCGCCAGCAGCGTCAAAGAAGGTGAACCCAAAGTTGCGGTCCATCAGCAGCATGGTGATGGCACCAGCCAGAACGGGCAGCGACAGCAGGATCAACCAAGCGGTGATAAAGATAGACCAGCTGAACAGCGGCACCTTGAACAGGGTCATGCCGGGGGCACGCATGTTCAGGAAGGTGGTGATCATGTTGATCGCACCCAAGATCGATGACGCACCCGAGACGTGAACGGCGAAAATCGCCAGATCCAGGGAAAATCCGCCTTCGTTGGTGGACAGTGGCGGATAAAGAACCCAACCCACACCCGAGCCAAGCTGGTCGTTGCCACCAGGGCTGAGGATTGACGCCACACCCAAGGATGTCCCGGCGACGTAAAGCCAAAAGCTGAGGTTGTTCAATCGTGGAAAGGCCATATCAGGCGCGCCGATTTGCAGCGGCATGAAGTAGTTGCCAAACCCACCAAACAGGGCAGGGATGACCACGAAGAACATCATCAGAACGCCGTGATATGTGATCAACACGTTCCAAAGGTGCCCGTTCGGGGTACATTCCAAAGTCGAGTCGGCGAACATACGTGCGCCTTCCATGCACATGTATTGAACACCGGGTTCCATCAGCTCCAGCCGCATGTAAACGGTGAAAGCGACAGAGATCAAACCGACAAGCGCCGATACGACCAGGTAAAGAATGCCGATATCTTTATGGTTTGTGCTCATGAACCAGCGGGTGAAAAATCCCCGCTCGTCAGCATGATCGTTACCATGAATGGCTGCGTCTGCCATTTGGTGCCTCCTGTTATATGGCGAAAGGCTCCGAGAGCGGACTCCGGGCACCTTGATTCATAGGGTTTTTAGAGTGGCAGAGCGGTGCCTTCAATGGCGGAGTTTGATCTGGATCAAGATAAATTGACGCGCCCCCCGCTGGGGCGCTTGAAAAAGAACCGTGAGCCTCTAGGGGAAGGGAGATATCGAGCGTTTTCAGAACGTCGCAGCTTTGCAGCCATATGCAAGGCGAGAGAGTGTGATACGGTAATGCCGCAAAGAGCTATCTTTGTGTGCCACGACAGTAAGGAACTGCTATGAAATACGATCCGGAAAACATCTTTGGCAAGATTTTACGCGATGAGATTCCATCGACACGCGTTTTCGAGGATGACGATACTTTGGCATTTATGGACATAATGCCGCGGGCAAATGGGCATGTGCTGGTTATACCCAAAACACCCTGTCGTAATATGCTGGACGCGACCCCCGAGCAGATAGCCGCCGTCATGAAGACGGTACAGCGCATGTCACGGGCACTGATGGTGGCGTTTGATGCGGATGGTATTACCTTGCAACAGTTCAATGAAGACGCTGGTGGGCAAGAAGTGTTTCACCTGCATTTTCATGTACTTGCCCGTCATGCCGGCGATCGGCTTGGGGCCCCGGGGAAAATGGGTGATCAAGCAGCTATCCAGCAGAACGCCGAAAAAATCCGGACCGCGTTATTGGATTGTTAATTGGCGCGTGCTTAACGAGATATAACGCCCTAGGGCTGAGTATGGATGAGGTTCGGGTTGTAAGTATAATTATTAATTGTTCTAATTGTGAAGGTTTATAAAATTAATCTATAAAAGATTCGTAATTCTATATCTGATAGGTGATATATAGGTGCTGGCTATTGACCGTTAAGGTTTCTGGCTAAGTGTTTTTTGTAGGTTGCTGTTGCAGGTATGCGAACCCGTTGAGCGGTTAAATAATATAGTTGATTGGCTTGATATTGGGGAATTATGTGACAACTCCGCTGCGCATGCACGCTTTGTCTCGGGAACAGACGATCGCTGCGATCTATGAAACGGTGATTCGGGCTGAATTGTGTGACCGTTTTACGCGGTCCTCCGAGACAGACGCGGCTGGATTTGCTGAAATGGCGGCAGCGTCTCAGCTGCAATCCGTTCGGGTCGATCCGGATTTGCAGCTGCATTTTGTTCGCGCGACCGAAATTCTTGAAGAACTCTGGGTTCGCTCTGGTCGGCCCGCGCCGCGCCAGTTTTTTGAGGGCAGTGATGCGTATTGGCTTTTGCTAACAGCCTCTGGTGAACTGGTTCGGGCCAGTCGACCGGCACGCGCCTCGCTCCAAGGTGATGAAAATGCAGTGCTGGCGGATCTTGACCTGAGTGATGATGCACAAGCGCGGGTTGCGTATTGCTTGACGCAGTTAAGGCTTCAACAAAACCGGGAGGCGATCCCAGAGATCTTGGCCACTTCGGATCCGACCCGCAAATTGATGTGTCGTACTGTTCAGTGCGGTGATGGTTTGCAGGCCTCGTATGGTCTGATGATAGAAGCGTTGGATTTTCAATGGTCCGGGCGCGCCGAGAATATGTTGTCGGCAACGTTTGGTTTACATCAACAAGAGGTGCAGTTGCTGGCGAGTCTGCTTGACGGCAAAAGCCTGAGTGTTTTGGGGAACCAGACACGCGGGGGGATCTCCGGCCTCAAGAGGCAATTGAATGTTATCCTCGTCAAGTGTGGGGCACCTGGTCTTGCCGAGATGTTTCGGCTGCTTTGCTTCCTTATCGCCGAAGTGTCCTCGGACGAGAAAATCGCACGTGGAGAGGTCGCGCCGGTTGAAGGGCGGGTTGAAGTTTCTGACGAGGCGAATCTGCAGTTTTTCAAACTTGGTGCGGAAACCGGCCAACCAGTCATATTCTTGCATGGCCTGGTCGATGGCATTGCAGGCGTTCAGCGTCTTCAATCCCAGTTCAGAACGGGCGGTTTTCGGGTCTACGCACCGCTGCGATGTGGGTATGGTCAATCAGGTCCGGTGCCGTCCCCTGAACTCAGTATGGACGTGTTCATTGATCAGCTGGAAATCCTGATCGAGCGGGAAAATCTGCGAAGGCCTATTTTGCTAGGCCACCGCGGGGGGGCTGCATATGCGCATATCGCAGCTCGAAGGCTTCGCGACCGAGTGGCAGGGGCCGTCATCGTTTCCGGTATCGGCCCGGTGCGAAAGTTGAGCGAATTGTCGGCTTTGACGCGACATCATTGGATGATGGCATCCGCAGCGGCTTATGGCCCAGGGTTTTTGCCGTTGGCTGCCAAGTTATGGGCCCGGTCCATTCGTCAGAATGGGCCGATGGCGTTGCTGAGACAGAAGCCGCGGTCTACCATGGAGATAATTGGTGCAGGCAGTACTGCTCAATTGTCCGCTTTATTGCAATCCAGTCACGAGCTGTCTCTGCTCCAGAGTGGGGCCGGCATGATGGCTGATCTTCATTGGATCGTGAACGATTGGCGCCGTCACATTGACGGGCATTCAGCACCGGTCATTTATGTGCACAGTGACGATGATCAGGTGACAACGGTTGAACGGTTGCAACTGGCGATGGCCGGGCGCCCGAATGTGCAAGTGCGATTGTCTCGGGGTGGTGGCTCAATGCTGCTATATACACGTCCGGAATTGGTCCTCGCCGCCCTAGAGGAACTGTCTGAAAAATAGCGGCCCGTTGCACCCGAAATGCCGTCAGGGCGAATTGAACACTTGCTCAAAACTATGGCGCAGAGCGATGTCGACATCGTCCATGCAAACAGGCAAACCTAAATCGATAAGGCTGGTCACCCCGTGTTCTGTGATGCCGCAGGGCACAATGCCGTCAAAATGGCTAAGATCCGGATCCAAGTTGATCGACATGCCATGAAAGCTGATCCACTTACGCAGACGGATACCGATGGCAGCAATCTTGTCTTCGGCTTTTGCACCTGTGGGTGTCAGGGGCTTGTCATCCCGCTCCACCCATACACCGACCCGACCATCTCGAATATGTCCGGTAACGTTGAATTGGTTCAACGCCAGGATTACCCAGTGTTCTAGTTGCTGAACAAAGCGCCGGACATCATGGCCACGTTTGCCGACATCAAGCATCACATAGATCACCCGTTGTCCTGGTCCATGATAGGTATACTGCCCGCCGCGTTTGCTGTCATGGACGGGAAAACGATCGGGATCTGTTAAGTCCGCAGCTTTGGCTGAAGTGCCCGCAGTATACAGTGGTGGATGTTCAACCAACCAAATGCATTCATCAGCGTCGCCCGCCGCAATTGCAGAGACGCGAGCCTCCATGAAGTCGACTGCGGCATCGTAGTCCGTCAGTCCGTCACTGGTGATCCATTCAACCATGTTCTGCCCGCATTACCGTTAATTACTCGTGATAGGGCCTTTAGGGTGATGGATTCCAGTCTTTTTTGAAATGAGAATGGCGGATATGATGCTGACAATTTAAAAGTGTGAATTTTTTTCGGAGATCCAAATGCGACTAAAGTTATTTATGGCTTCAATATTGTCCTGCTCGCTGATTTTGGGCCCTGTTGAACGCGCTACGGCAGATGCAGGCGATTTTGCCGCTGGGGCTCTTATCGGAGGGCTTATCGGTGGGGTTCTTTCACAGGGTGGTGGTAAAACCCGGAGAAGAACCGGCACTCAACGGACGACTTTACCGTCCACGCAAGATGGTCGAGAAATCCAGACTTCGTTAAATTATTTTGGTTTCAACGTTGGACGCGTCGACGGTCAGTTGGGCCGCAAATCAAAAGAAGCTATATCACAATACCAGGCCTACTTGGGGTATCCGGTTTCCGGTCAACTTAGCCCCTATGGACAAGAACTTTTGGTCAGTTCGTACCAACGAGCGTTGGCCAGCGGATATATGGCGACGCAGCAGGCCATGTCTCATCCCGACGGGCAAAGAGGGCTGTTGAAAATTTACCTGGCAGAGCGCAGGGTACCACAGCCGAATTTTCCTCAGCAGCAAAATCAGCCGCAGTACAATCAGGCGGGAACTATGATGGTGAATGGGGCGGTTGATGCCTATGGGCAGCAGCAATATGCCCAGCCTCAGGCGGCTTTCTCAAATCAAAACGTCAACGCCTATGGGGCGCAGCAGCAGTACGGTCAGGCCGGTCAGCAACCCGTTTATGGGGCTGCGATCCAGCCGAATGTGCAGACGTTTGGGGCACAGCAGCAATTCGCGCCGCAACAGCAACAGCAGTTCGTCCCACAACAGCAATTCGCAGCACAGCCACAACAAGTGCAGCCGCAATATGCACCGCAGCAACAACCGGTACCGCAGCAATTCGCGACGCAATCTGGCGCTGTGACCGCTCAGCTTGATGCCGCCACAACAGTTTTACAGGCGTCTGCTCCGACCCAGCAAACACAGTCATTGGCAACATTGGCAAACCGCAGGTGGGCGCTGGTTGTTGGTGTTGATGGCTATGAAAACCTTGAAGACTTGAAAAAGGCACGCAACGACGCGCAGGCCGTTAGTCAGGCGCTGACCAGGTTGGGGTTCGAAGTTCGAACGCTTTACGACCCAAGTCGCCGCGACATGAACAGCGCAGTCTCGACCATGGCCAACCAAATCGATCCTGGCGACGAAGTATTGTTTTATTTCGCAGGTCATGGAGTCGAGGTTGAGGGGCGAAATTTCTTGCTGCCGTCTGACGTCCCAATGATCAACTTGGGCGATGAAAGCTACCTGACAGGTGAAAGCATCGCAGCAGACCGGGTTCTTGATACCTTCCAGAAACGGGGGGCCCGCACGACTGTGATGATCCTTGATGCCTGCCGGAATAACCCGTTCCCGTCTGACGGCAAACGGTCCGTCGGTGGCGCGCGGGGCTTGGTGCGAATGTCACCACCAGAAGGCGCCTTTATACTCTACTCGGCTGGGGCTGGACAGACGGCCCTGGACCGTCTGTCGGACACCGATGGCGATCCGAACTCGGTCTTCACACGGGCACTTTTGCCGCGTCTGAACGATCCAAGCATGTCGTTGCATCAGTTGGCCAAGCAGGTTCGCCGCGATGTCCAGGATCTGGCGTCTACGGTTAACCATGATCAGTTTCCGGCCTATTATGATCAGATGTCGGGAGATTTGTTCCTGGCACGCACATCGGCGGCTTCGCAATAACCGATCCAATCTGCGGTACCAAAGGGCAGGCGGGTGGACCGTCTGTCCTTGTTCATTTGGATCTCAACCCAAACACCGCAGGAGGACGATTTGTGCGGCGAAGGAGTTACCCGCATAATCTGCAAAAGGGCGTGATTTTCGGCTTCACTTCACTTCGAAGCTGGTCTATACGCCGCCCTACCAAGCCTGATAGTGCGGTCGTGGCGGAATTGGTAGACGCGCAGCGTTGAGGTCGCTGTGGGGTAACACCCGTGGAAGTTCGAGTCTTCTCGACCGCACCAAAATTTAGAAAATCTTATTAAATCAGTGCTTTGTGTGATTTCACCAAATGTTCTCCGCGAATATCTCCCAAATTTACTGATATCGAGCAGCCCCACTTGCGTGGCCCAAGTTGAAAGTTAGCGCATTGTCGGCCTTTGGATCATTGGGATGATGATCTGGGCTTGGCGTAGGGAGTGGAGTATCTCGCTGTTCAGCAGTTTGTCTCGCATTCGCCCGTTGAAGCTTTCGCAGTATCCGTTCTCCCAAGGAGACCCTGGCTCGATGTAGGCGGTCTTCGCCCCTACGGCTTTGATCCAGTCGCTAACCGCTTCAGCAATGAATTCTCGTTGTTTGACTTTATGCAAGCAGTCACACCGATCTGTCTGATCACGTCAATCCGGGGCATACCTTGCCCTATCAGCACTTCAACCTGCCGTAACTTTGCGACAATCCCTTCGGGCTTGGGTCTCTTAATCGCCATCAATGGTCCTCCAGTTCCCTAATCTTAAGGGCGGGCCACTTGTTTGGGGCGAGGATCACGGGCGGCACGAAACCGCCACAGATCCAGTTTGCTGCGGTTGTCATGAACAGCCACAAGGGGCAGTTCCTATCCTTCCGGGCAGTTACACGGCTTCTTTAGGTTTTGTGGGTCACACCACAAGGGCATGCAACTTAGGATCTCAGTAACACCTTCGTGGAATCAATGGCTTGTGCAATCTGGGCATATTGTATTGAGCGGCTTTTCGAGCCGGTAGAACTGCGTAACAACTGCGTCTGTGCCTGTTCGAGAATGGCAATGGCCCTCTGCCCAACTTCTGCCTGTGCTGCATTGGAAATGGGGGTAAGAGGGCGCGTGGTCCGATCGGTGGAATCCCCCCTGCGTGAGGCGGGTGCTTTGGGTAGGTTCCGATCCCGATTGTCATGCGCCAACTGGGCTATATCGGCTGAGGCGGTACTCAGAAGCTGACGCACCTCGTCGTAATCACTGTCCTGGGGAATGCCATCAGATACCACTTGCAACCGTTCAGCCAGACAATCGACCCGGTAAGCGGCCTTGTCCAGGCCACCGCAGAATGCCTTGACCGAGGTCAGGCTGGAGACCAAACTCCGGGTGAAGCTAGTTGAGCCAAAATCCCCCGCAGGTACAATAACTTTGTAAAAGACACTAACACTCACCTGCGCCCATGCCCCGGCGGGTACTGTTCCGGTGGACACCACAAGCGCCAAGGCTGGCAGTTGAAACCATCTCATCATTATTTAATCCCCTCACTAAACTAACACTTGTCCAGTCTTCTTCCGGCTTCTTCCGAATGGACCACCTACTTTTGCTGCAACTCTGAGAGCACATGGTTGCGAAGTCAAAAGGGCCTGCAAAATTTTTGATTAACAAAACTTGTTTCGCAGTTATCCTAACCTCATAATTTTCATGTCGGGAGAAAATAATGATATTATGTAACTTTAGGAGTTTTTTAGTTGGTTTGGTTCTTCTGGCTGTACCCGAAATGTCCCTCGCACAGGGAGTTGATCAGGCGCTAACCGAAGCCAAAGCAAGACTGGTTTGTGGGACAGGCACAGCAATTTCGGCTAAGAAGCTTCCTGGAGGATTGTTAGAGGTGACCTGTCGGAAAAATGTTCCACGCGACTCGCTGCCCCAGGAAATGCAAGGCACCGGGCTAACCACCGGCACTGAAGTGGCAGTGGTTGTCGTAGCAACAGTCATCGCCGTTGTTACTGGTAGCAGTTCCAGCTCAACAACCACGACAGATTGATATTGTTAAACTATTCACAGGTCCATTTTTAGCCACCCTGTGACAACGCTGCCCACGGGGTCAAATTCTGTCACGTCCAGCTAAGGAGCCTCTGATTGATCAGCGAGTTCCTCGCTGGTACCGATACTATTGATAGCCGACCTTTCGTGACATTTGCGACTAACGGCAGTTTTCAGCTCTTCTACAACATTGGTGCGCAGTGAGCATGGGGGACGTCTGAAGCAGGTAAGGCGGACAGCGGTCGTTCGCTGCGATCTGCACGAGCGACCGCCGAGCGGACAAAGCTGACTTCCAGGTCAATCGAGTAAATGTCCGCTCTTAGAAGTAAGTTGTTTCTTGATTACCTATACGTCTCGTTTGCCAGACGCTATCAGCCACCATGCCAGTAGCGGAAAACCAAAGAGCTCAAATGCGAATGACGGGGCAATGGCAGCGCTGAGGACTACCTCAGTGTCCATGACACTTAGTCGAAACAGACCCGCGATTGCGATAATGGCCGACAGAATGATCAAGGTAGAGCGGAACTTGCGCATTGCAAAGCCACCGATCATGAAAGCAGCGCCGATGCCAAACCAGACTCCACCAATAAATCTTATGTGGTTATCTTGAGCATGGAATGTCGGCGCATCAATGATCGAAACAAAATCACGTGTCGATTGCCATCCCAATGTCTTTATCCCGCCTAGGCCGACATTCAGTCCTAGTAAGATTATGACAGCGCCAATGATCACGACAACAGCGTTCAGTAACTTTATCTTCTTCATTTCGATTTTCCTAAAAGCAAGCCTTGAGGTGAGTAATATTTGGAACGCGTTCCATATTAATGAAATCTTGACGGCGCAAGCTTTATTTGGCACGCGTACCAAAAAATTGGAGAGTCCACCTATGACCAGAAGCGCTGGCAGGCCACCCCGAAGCGAGACCGATATCTTTGAATTTCAAGCAAAAATCGGGAAGCACGCGCTCGAGATTTATCGCGCTGAAGGCTTCGGAGCGGTCTCAATGCGCCGTCTGGCTAAGGAAGTTGGTTGCTCACCGATGACGATCTATGCACATTTTGAGGGTAAGACGGATATTCTGCAGTACCTTTGGGCAGACGTCCTAACAGACATGTCAGATGAAATCCGGAATAAGCTAAAATTTTCCGTTGCTCCAAGTGAACAGTTGCAGTCAGCGGCACAAACTTTTGTCGCCTATTGGACCGATCATCCCGATCATTTTCGACTTGTCTTTATGTCCAACAACGTGAAACGGGCGGATGTCAGTACGTTCGTTAGCGATGAAAAGACCTTGGCACACTTCTTGATGTTTTCGGATTTGATCCGAGCGGTTCTTCCGGACGAAAATGACGTTAAAGTGAGGACCGACACGCTCATATCGGGAATGATCGGCATCGCTCTTTGTATGAACACCATCCCTGACTACCGTTGGGCCGATGCGACCCTGATGACCGAACGTCTACTCAGAAGCATCACTGCATAAGCCAATGGGTAGTTTCGGGAAAAGCGAACATTCATGTAGTCCGCAGTATATGGCGTTATGGGCTCCTAACGGTTGCTCGCTGCGCACCGCACGGACGTCTGCTATCGGGAAGCAGTCTAGACTTTGCAAGGAGTGCTTTCTGCGCAGAGCAGCCGTTGGTGGTGATCACGGCGAAGGTTGGCTTACCGGGTTGTTGAAGAGTTCGAGCATGGCGTAGCATTGGCTGAAAAATCGGTTTGGTACTGAACTTTCGCAACCGTAGTGGGTGAGAAAGCAACGTCCAGAAAAGGAGCGATGGTGATTAGAAGGCTAATTTCTTTTGTGTTCCTTGGATTGGGAGGCGTATTCGGCTTTCTATTCTACGTTCAATATTTCCAATGGCGTGGATGCTTCAATGAGTTGGGGCGGTGCTATGATAGTCGAACGGGAACCGTATATTTGGAGCAATCGGGGGTAGTCTGGATCACGCTGACAGTTCTGGCCATTGGCGCTTCAATCTACCAAGCTCGGAAACTGAAACATTGACGGTCATATTTTGGGGCGTTGAATGGATACTGCCCCAGTCTGTTTTCATCACGAAGTTCCGCAATAATTACGCACTTAGGACGTTAAGATGCTGAAATTGTTGAGTTAAGGGGTGACCTTAACCGAACCAAATTGGCCACTTGAAAAGCTATTCAATAATAAAGTGGCTTTAGCGCCCCTCCAGAAAGACAAGCTGGGCCTCTTTTGGAACACTTGGCTTGGCTGTTGTGATGAAACTCACATACCTTGATGAAATGTCTGGGGATCGCATGGGACCTTACTGCCGGTTTCCCCAGTTAGCGCAACCCTGATGTCCAGTGCAGAAAACAGTGACCTTACTGCGGGGACTAAGACAGAAGCGTCCGGGCCATTGTGCGCATTGTGGGCAGCTCGACGATCATTGTTTAGTATCTTTCCATTTGGCCGGGGTTACGTAAACGATGCTGTCATCAACACTGACCATCACCTCACCGTCCTGAATATTAACCTGCAGCTTCATCGAGCGACTGGCCAGTTCTCCCAACTCGCGGGTCTCCGTCTCGGAAAAATTGACAATCCGGAGATTATCAAACCG